>JALSIN010000305.1 GCA_026989935.1 Polyangiaceae bacterium
TGGAGATGGCCGTGGCCGTGCTGTGCGATCTGGGGATCGGCCGCGGCCGCGCCCGGATCGCCGTGGGCCTCGGCGGCTACCTGCTGGGCCTGCCGTCGGCCCGGTCCCTCGACGTGTTGGGCAACCAGGACTTCGTGTGGGGCGTGGGGCTGCTGCTGTCGGGGCTGCTCGTGGCCGCGGTCGTCGTGCGGTTTTCCGTGGCGCGCCTTTTTCGGGAGGTCCTGGACCCGATCGCGGGGGACCTGCGCTGGCGGGGGACGTTGGCCTTCCTCCTGCGGGTCGGGATCTTCGCCCAGGGCGCCATCCTGCTCGGCTGGTGGATGGACCGGGCCGCCTCCGACTTCGCCACCGGCCCCTGGTGGGACCCGACGGACCCGTACGGGGTCGCCACGTGCCTGCTGCAGTGGGCCGTGGCCGCCGTGCTCGCATTCGCACTCGGGCGGGGGACCGCCCGCCGGCAGGCCGCCCGGGAGGCGACAGGGACGGACGAGGGCCCGCGGCCGATCCCGTAGTCGGGGCGCCGCGGGGATCAGGCGGGCGCGGGCTCGGGCGCCATCGGCGGCGGCGCGACGGGCGGGCGCAGGCTCGCGAACCCGATGACGCCACCGTCGCGCTGCAGCCGCCGCACGAGCTCGGCCTGGCCCTCGGCGTGGTAGCTCGATCGCACGAGCGGGCCGCTTTCGACGTGCTGGATCCCCTGCGCTCGCGCAAACTCGGCCAGCGCCTCGAACTCCTCGGGGTGGACGTACCGCGCCACGGGCAGGTGCTTGCGAGACGGTTGCAGGTACTGGCCGAGCGTCAGGATCGAAAGCCCCAGGTCGGCCACCTGCCGGATCACCTCGCGGACCTCGTCCGGCGTCTCACCGAGCCCGAGCATGAGCCCCGTCTTCGTGAGGGCCCCCCGCGCCCGGGCGTGGCGCAGGACCGCGAAGCTGCGATCGTATCGCGCCTGCACCCGGACCTGCCGTGAAAGGCGCGGGACCGTCTCCAGGTTGTGCGCGAAGACGTCGGGGCCCGCGTCCAGCACGGTGTCCACGTCCTCGATCCGACCCTTGAAGTCCCCCGTGAGCACCTCGACGGTCATCCACGGGGCCGCCCGGTGGCACGCGTGCAGGGTCGCAGCCCAGTGGGCCGCGCCCCCGTCGCGAAGGTCGTCGCGATCGACCGAGGTGATCACCGTGTGGGTGAGCCGAAGCTCCGCGAGCATCGCCGCCACGTGCTCGGGTTCGCTCGGGTCCGGGGGCGCGGGGCGGCCCGTGGCCACGTCGCAAAAGCGGCACGAGCGCGTGCAGACGTCGCCGAGGATCATGATCGTCAGCGCCCGGTGGTTCCAGCACTCGCCGATGTTCGGGCACGACGCGCTCTGGCACACCGTGTGGAGGCCGAGCTGCCGCACGCGGCGGAGGATCCGGTTGTAGCCTTCCCCGCCGGGGAAACGCGCGCGGATCCACGCCGGGTGTCGCCGGCGGCCGGCGGGGGCGGGGGCGTTCGGGTCCACGACGGGCAGGTGGCGCGGCACGGCGCTGGCATACCACGACCCGGGGGCCCGAGCACGCCGGCCGGCGGGGGGCTTCGCCCGCACCCATGGAGCCCCCGTAGCCCGGACGCGACGCGGTCAGCCCGGGATGATCGAGCAGAAGTCGCCGATACACTGCGCATTCGGATCACAGCAATCCGAAGCGTCGTCGCATGCGTCGCCGAGCATCGAGCAGGTATCGGGCTTGTCGCCGCAGACCATCCCGCCCATTCCGTCGTCCACGCAAAAGCCCCCGCAGCACTCGAACCCCGCCTCGCAGGCCTCGCCCAGGTCCTTGCACGGGCTCAGCGCCCAGTTGCCGCGCATGTTGTGGTTGTCGATTTCCTGTCCCGGCAGCCAGAAGGCGGGGTGGCTCGGGTCCACGCCCGGGGTGGGGTTGGCGTCGATGGCCGCGACCCAAAGCTGTTTGCGGCGGGAGTTTACGTTCTGGTCGGTCAGGATGTTGCCGTACTGCCGCTCCGAGACGAACACCACCCAGAAGTAGCCGCCCGCGGCGACCGGCATGAAGGTGGGCTCGTAGTTGGCCGACTGCTGATCCACCGGGATCGCCCCCATGCCGTTGGCGAGCGAAAGCTCCATCTGCGCCGAGCCGTCGAGGTTCGTGATCCACAACTCGCCCTGGGCACCCCGGGTGCGCGCCTGGGTCGCCCGCATGAAGGCGATCCACTGCGAGTCCGGCGCGAAGGTGGGGTAGGTGACCGTGGGCCGCGACGGATCGTTCGTCGCGACCTGGACGATATCGGTAAACTGCGGCGTGATGAGGTCCACCGTGGCGAGCCAGAGGGTCGATTGCGTAAAGTCCAGGCCGTTGCCGTCCGTGCGCACGGAAAAGGCCACTTTCTCGCCATCGGGGGACCAGGCCGGGTGCGCGGGCGCGCCTGGATCGGGTGGATCGAGCAGCGCAAGCTGCGTGGTGCTGTCGTAGGTGGACAGCACCAGCGAGCCCAGCGTGTTGAACGTACCGTCCGACCAGTGGCGCCAGATCACATAGGCCCCGTCGGGCGAGATCGCCTGGAAACCCGACGACGCCCCCGAGGCGAACAGGTTGACGCCGGTGGACGCCTCGAACGTGCCCCAGGGGCTTGCGCCGCCGTTGAAGGAGGCGACGATGCGGTTGCCGTCGCGTGAGACGCTGTGGCACGCGATGCACGTCACCCCCGGTGGAGGCTGCAAGAAGGTCTCCGGCGCGCTCGCACCCGGCGTGATCCGCACCACGCTGCCGTTGTTGACCTCCCAGTAGTATATGATCCCCGTCAGGTTCGCATCGGCGACGTTCCAGTAGGTGATCTTCGGCAGGTAGGCCGTCCCCCCGTCGTAGCGCTGGACGCTGACCTTGACCTCGCCCACCACCGAGTCCGTCAGCTTGAGCCAGGCGTCCACCGGCATCACCGGCAGCGTGTACCGCGACGGCGGGTCCACCGTCTGCCAGCCCTCGAACTCGAACGTGTCGGCCTCCAGGTGCACGTAGTAGAGATCGCCCGCGTTGCCGCCGTTCCATTGCAGGACGGGACCCGTGATGCCGCGCGGGAACACCGTCTGGTCGTAGGGGTACAGCCACTGCATCGACGGGTCGGGGTCGATGGCGCCGCCGAAGACCTGCTTGACCGCGGGGTCCACACCCTCCGGGTCGTCGGTGACGTGGTACTTGATCGTGGCCGAGGTGGTCGCCTGCATCCCGTTCCAGGTGAAGGTGACCGTGCCCACCCCGCCCGCGTCCCCCTTGACCGTGAGCACGCCCATGGTCGGGTCCATGTCGGCCAGGTCGAAGCGGTCGAAGTCCCACGAGCCGTAGATCTGCTGCTTCGTGTCGTCCGCCTTGACGCCGTACGCGGTGAAGGCAAGCGGCGGTGGGAGCTGGCCGTCGAGGATCTCGAGGACGGGGTCGGCCGGCTCGATCTCGATGGCGACGTACTCGGGCTCGGGCGGCAGGTCGAGCCCGACGGTGGCACTGCCGGCCGACGTCGAGCCCGTCGAGCCGGCCGTGCCCGTGGCCGTCGTCGTGGGACCGAGGGTGGTCGTGCCCTGGCTGTCGCCCCCGGAAGTCCGACCGTCGCCGCCGCTGCAGGCCGCGAGAGCGAACGCCACGAGGCACGGCGCCAGACGGCGGCGGCACGCGGTTCGGGAGGGTTCCATCGAAGTCGAAGACATCTTCCGCATCGACCGGATCTTAGCACGGCATCACGACGCGGGGGCCGTTTCCGGTCGGCCGGGGGCAGCCCCGGCGCCGACCGGGGAGACCCTCGAACCGTGGGGGCGACCTCCGCGTCCACGTGCAGGAGGATCCGGCGCCCGGTCCCGGGGTCGGCCGCCGGACCCACGGGCCGTGCCCGGGGCGTCGCGGGGTGGGCCGTCCGGGTTTTTCCTTCCGGTCCGCCCGGCGGTTCCCTCGGGGACGTAAGGACCGCTGCGAAACCCCCGCTGCGAGGCCGCGCCTGGGCCGCTTGGGCGCGATCCACCGCCGGGCCGGGCCGCGGCGGGGCCCTCGGGTTGCGCCCGGCGGCGCCCAGCGCGATCCTTGCAGCCGACGTGACCGACGCCCCCCCGCCCACACCCGGCCCCGCCCGGCGGCTGCCGGTGCTGTCCGAACCGCCCCGCGCCCCGGCGCCCGCCCACGTGGTCGTGCGCCTTCGGGTCAACGGCCGGCCCGTGGTGACCGCCGTGCCCGCGCACCACACCCTCCTCGAACTCTTGCGCGAAACCCTCGACCTTACCGGCTCGAAGCAGGGGTGCGACAAGGGAGACTGCGGGGCGTGCACGGTCCAGGTGGACGGGGTGCCGCGTCTTGCGTGCCTGACCCTCGCGGTCATGGCCGAGGGGTGCGACGTGCGCACGGTCGAGGGGCTCGCCGACGGCTTCGACGGCGCGCACCCGCTGCAGGACGCCTTCGACCGCTACGACGCCGCGCAGTGTGGGTTCTGTACGCCGGGGATCCTGATGGCGGCCGAGGCCCTGTTGCGGGCGGCCGGGCGGCCGGTGACCCACGAGGAGGTCCGCGAGGCGCTGGCGGGCAACCTGTGCCGCTGCACCGGGTACACGAAGATCCTGGACGCCGTGGTGGACGCCAGCCGCGCCCTGTACCCGGGGACCATGCCGGGGGCGGCCCAGGAAGGGAGCGGGACCGATGCCGGATGACCCCAAGAAGCCGGGTGGGATCGTCCGACCCGGCGCGGACGTGGACCTCGACGCCCCGCAGGTGGCCCGCGGCCAGTGGCTCGACGGCCCGCCCAGCATCGTCGGCCGGACCCACCGCAAGGTGGGCGCGATGGACCGCATGCAGGGGATCGCCCGCTACACGGACGACCGCAAGCTGCCGGGGATGCTGCACGCCAAGCTCAAGCGTTCCCCGCACGCCCACGCGCGCATCGTCGCGATCGACACCTCGAAGGCGCTGGCGATGGACGGCGTGTTTGCGGTGATCACGGGCCGCGACCTGCCCGAGCCCTACGGCATCATCCCCTGGACGAAGGACGAGACGGCCCTTTGCGTCGAAAAGGCGCTGTTCGTGGGCGATCCGGTGGCGGCCGTGGCCGCCGTGGACGAGGACACGGCCATCGCCGCGTGCGACGCCATCGAGGTCACCTACGAGGTGCTCGAACCGATCTTCGACCCGGAGGAGGCCATCTTCCGCGGCGACGAGAACAAGATCAACCCCTTCGCCCGGCGCGGCAACCTCACCAAGCACGTGCACCTCGAGTTCGGCGACGTGGACGCGGCCATGGCGGCGGCCGACCTGGTGGTCGAGGGCGAGTACTACTTCGA
The DNA here is from genome assembly GCA_026989935.1 of Polyangiaceae bacterium. Taxonomy (GTDB): domain Bacteria; phylum Myxococcota_A; class Polyangia; order Nannocystales; family Nannocystaceae; genus J032. The sequence continues at coordinate 5,297 of JALSIN010000305.1, forward strand.
GGGCACCACGCACGCCGCCATCGAGCCCCACTGCGCGCTCGCCCACTACGGGGCGGACGGGATCCTCACCGTCTGGTCGGCCACCCAGGTCACCCACTACCTCCACCGGGAGCTTGCCCGGGTGCTGGGCGTGCCCGCCAACCGGATCCGCGTGATCCAGCCACCCCTGGGGGGGGCCTTCGGCGGCAAGAGCGAGCCGTTCGACCTGGAGTTTTGCGTGGCGAAGCTGGCGATGATCACCCGCCGACCCGTCAAGCTGCTCTACACGCGCGAGGAGGTCTTCTACAGCCACCGCGGCCGGCACCCCATGAAGATGCGCTACCGCACCGGCTTTTCCAAGGACGGCAGGATCCTCGCCCTCGATGCCAAGACGATCCTCGACGGCGGCGCCTACGCCAGCTTCGGGTTGGTGACGACCTACTACTCCGGGCAGCTCGTGTGCGCGCCGTACGAGGTGGCAACCTACCGCTTCGATTCGTCGCGGGCCTACACGAACAAGCCGGCCTGCGGTCCCAAGCGCGGGCACGGCAGCGTGCAGCCGCGTTTCGCCATGGAGGTGCAGCTCGACAAGGCGGCCGAGGCCCTCGGGATCGATCCCATCGAGCTGAGGCGCCGCAACCACATGGGGGAGAACCGGGTGACGGTCAACGGGTTTCGGGTGGGGAGCAACGGGTTCCTCGAGTGTCTCGACGCGGTCGAGCGGGCCTCGAACTGGAAGGAAAAGCGCGCACACCTGCCCTACGGTCGCGGGGTCGGCGTGGCCGGCAGCACGTACATCTCCGGTACGAACTACCCCATCTACCCCAACGACATGCCCCAGGCGGCCGTCCAGATCTGCCTGGATCGCAGCGGGCGGGCGAGGGTGTTCTCGGGGGCCAACGACATCGGACAGGGCAGCGACACGATGCTCGCCGTGCTCGTCGCGGAGGAACTGGGGCTTCGTCTCGAGGACGTACGGGTCCTTTCGGCCGACACGGACCTTTGCCCGGTGGATCTGGGGGCCTACAGCAGCCGCGTGACCTTGATGGTCGGCAACGCCTGTCTGCAGGCCGCCCGGCGCCTTCGGCGGAAGGTCCAGACCTCGGTGGCGAAGCGCTGGGAGATCCCCCGCCGGCGCGTGACGCTGGCGGGCGGGGAGGCCCTGGACCTGGAGGACCCGACGCGGCGCGTGCCCATGGCCGAGGCGATCGCCTGGGCCGAGGCGGACCACGGTCTGCTCGGCGAGGTGGGCTCGTACAACACGCCCAAGGATCGCCACGGGGACTACCGGGGCGGGACCATCGGCGCGTCGCCGGCCTACTCCTTCACGGCCCACGTGGCCGAGGTGGCCGTGGATCCGGAGACGGGGATCGTGACGGTCGAGACGATCTGGGTGGCGCACGACTGCGGCACGTGCCTGAGCCGGCGCGTGGTCGAGGGGCAGATGGAGGGGTCGGCCTACATGGGGTTCGGGGAGGCGATCATGGAGCAGCACCGGGTCGATCCGGCGCACGGCGGGGTGCACGCCGGCCCGAGCCTGCTCGACTACCGGATCCCGACGACCCTGGACACTCCCCGCATCGAGGCCCACGTGGTGGAGGCGCCGGACCCGAACGGCCCCTACGGCGCCAAGGAGGCCGGTGAGGGGCCGTTGCATCCGTCGATCCCGGCCATCGCCAACGCCATCTACGACGCCGTCGGGGTACGCATGGACGCCATGCCGTTTTCGCCGCCGCGGGTGCTCGAGGCGCTGGAGGCCCGCCGGGCGGCGGAGGCGGCGGACGCCGTGCCCCCGTGGAAGGCGGACCGAAGGGGGGAGGGCTAGGACCATGCTGCGGCTTCCCACCTTCGAGGTCGTCCAGCCGACCGCGCTCGAGGCCGCCCTCGAGGCCCTGGCCGAGCCGGACGCCGTCGCGGTGGCCGGCGGTACGGACCTGTTGCCGAACCTCAAGCACCGCCTCGCGTACCCGCGGCGCCTCGTGAGCCTCGCGCGCGTGGAGGGGCTTGCGCGGGCGCCCGAGGTCGAGGCGGACGGGACGCTCGTGCTGCGCGCGGGCGCCACGCTCGCGCGCGTGGCGGCGGACCGGCGCGTGCGGACCATCGCGCCGTCGCTCGCCGAGGCCGCCGGGCGGGTCGCAAGCCCCCTCATCCGCAACATGGCGACCATCGGCGGCAACGTGAACCTCGACACGCGCTGCCGCTACGTCAACCAGACGGCCTTTTGGCGCTCGGCGATCGGCGGGTGCCTCAAGTCCGAGGGGCAGGTGTGCCACGTGGTGCCCAAGGGGCGAAACTGCGTGGCGGCCCTTTCGAGCGACACCGTGCCGGTGCTCCTTTCGCTCGATGCGCGGCTGGTGCAGCGGGCGGCGGGGGGACGCCGGCGCGAGATCGACGTGGCGTCCTACTTCCATGCCGACGGCACGGCACACCTGCTGCGCGAGCCGGGCGAGATCACCTGGGAGATCCGGATCCCGCCCGCGGTGCAGCCCCGGCGGACGGCCTACGTCAAGTGGAGCGTGCGCGGCAGCATCGACTTCCCGCTCGTCTCCGTGGCGCTGCGGGCCGACCTGGAGGAAGACCGGGACGACGCCCCCGTCGTGGGGTGGCGCGTCGTGGCGGGGGTGCTCGGGTCGAAGCCGCGCGTGGTGAAGGTCCCTCCCGCGGCGACGGGCGCCCCGCTGGCCGACCCAGCCGTGGCCGAGGCGGTGGCCGAGGCGGTCCACCGGCAGTGCAAGCCCCTGGAGAACGTGCCCTACGAGGCCGCCTACCGCCGCAAGCTCGCGCGCGTGCTGGTCCGGCGGGCCGTCGCGCGGCTGGGGGGCCGGGACACGGCGCGGTGAGGCGCTGTCGCAACCCGTGAAAAGTGCGTAGACTCACGGCGTTTCGTCATGGCGCGCCCACTCGAGTACAACGCCACCCTGATCCGCCGGCAGGATCTGACCGATCTCCTGACGATCTTCACGATCCGTCCCGATGAGCCACCGGCGGCGGATCTCGGAGACGGTCGGTGGTTCATCCCCGGCCAGTACTTGACGATTGGACTGAATCGGGAGCCGGGGATCGATCCCGAGGGGGACGACCGGCCGCCGTCCGTGCGCCGGGCCATGTCGATCGCCTCGCCCGCCGACGAGCGCGAAGCCATCGAGCTTTACATCCGGCGCGTCACGCAGCCCACGTCCAAGCTGCCGCTGACGCCGATGCTGTGGCGCCGGCGCGAGGGCGCCCGCATGTACCTGCGACCCGTGGCGACGGGGCATTTTACGCTGCACCACACGGTGGGGGAGGACGACCGGCGGCTCAAGGTGATGGTGGCGGCCGGCACCGGGCTCGCGCCCTTCGTCTGCATCGCCCGGTCGCGGCTGCGGGCCGACCCGAAGGCGGATCTTTCCGACCTGGTGATCCTCCACGGCGCCAGCTACCCCTCCGACCTGGGCTACCGCGAGGAACTGGAGGCGATGGCGCGGACGAACGGGTTGCACTACGTCCCGACGATCTCGCGGCCGCACGAGGCACCGGACTGGCGGGGGGCGGTCGGCCGGGCAGAGGCTCACTTCACCCAGGAGGCCATCGAGGCGTTCGAGGCGCGGGTGGGGCTGCCCCCCGGCGGGCTCACCCCGAAGAACGCAGCGGTGCTCATCTGCGGGCTCAACGGCACGATCGCCAACTGCCTCGTGCGCCTGGCCGCGCGGGGGTTCGTGCCCCACCACCCGCGCCTGCGGCGGGTCCTCGGGATCCTGGAGGAGACGCCGCCGTCGGTCTTCTACGAGCAATACGACATCGAACCGCCGCTCGACGTCCAGGACGAGGACCTCATGGGGCGCCTTCGCGCCGATCTGGCGCGTGCCGGCGTGGCGCTCGGAGAACCGGTGCCCCGCTGAGCAACCCGCGCCGGAGCCGGCGGGGTTGTTTATGAGGTGGTGACCATGGGGGCGGGTAGGTGGGCGGTCTCGGCGTACGCAAAGAGGGTGTCGAGGCCGCCCTCGTAGATTCGCACCTCCGTGATGCTGGCGTGGGCGATGTCGAGCTTGACCCACGCCTCGAACGGAAGTCCGAGGATCGAGGCGACCAGGTAGCGGATGAGGTTGCCGTGCGTGGCGACGAAGACCAGCTCGTTGCGGCTCGGGGGGCGGAAGAAGCGGCCGCGCACGCGCTCGACCTGGTGCACCACGGCTCGCCGGACGTGGCCGGGCAGCGGCGGATCCCCGGCGGGGGGAAGCGGGATCGTCTCGTGCAAGTACGGTTTGATCCGAAGGGTGGACACGCCGGTCTCGTGGCCGACGATCTCCGCCGTCTCGCGGGCGCGGGCCCACGGGCTCGTGTAGATCCCCTCGAACGACCCGTCGTAGGATGCGAGCAGCGCGCGCAGGTGGCGCCCGAGGCGCACGGCCTGGCGCCGGCCCAGCGGGGACAGGCGGTAGGCCGGATCGCTCGTGCGGCCGTCTCGCAGGTAGTGCCCGTGTCGCAGCAGGAGGAGGCGGCGGTGTGGGGGGGAACTCGACATAGAGGAGGGCGGCGCCGAATGGGGCCGCTTGGGACCCCTTCAGCATACGCCCTGGCGGCCGATGGCGCTTTCGTGGTCACGTGCGCGGCACCCACGGTCCATGAGGCGGAGCGCTACGCGCCGTTCGTACTCGCGCGCCGGGTGGTGCGCGAACTCGCGGATGGGGCGACCGGTGGTGGGATCGCCACGTTGCCCGGCCATGCCAAGACGGCGCTTTCGCTCGTTTTCGACGACGACTGTACGGCCGCGGCCCTGCTACGCCTGCTCGAACGGGATCCGATGCTGGCGGGTGCGGTGCTTCAGGCCGCCTCGACGGCCCGGTACGCCACGGGGGCGGGACGGCCGATGACGCTGCGCGACGCGGTGCTTCGCCTGGGCGTGTTGGGGATGCGCCCGGTCCTGCTCGAGGCGATTGGTCGAGCCTACCTGTTTCAGGGACCGGCTGCCCGGGCGGTGGCGGCGATCTTCGAGCACAGCCTGCGTGTGGCGAACGTGTGCGCCGTGCTCGCACGATTTGGTTCGTCCGCTGCCGCGACGGGCCCGTGGCAGGATGAGCGCACGCGGCAGGCGGCGTTCGCATGCGGGCTGTTCCACGACGTGGGGCGCGTCCACGTTCTGGCCGTTGCCTCATCGATCCTGCCCGCGGCGCCCGCGGCCGTCGTTGCCCGGGCGTGCGAGATTGCCCATGCCGACGTGGGTGCGGCCCTGGTCGCACGCTGGGGGTTGCCGCCCGCGGTCGTGGAGGCGGTCGAGCGCCATCACGGACTGTTCCCAGACCCGAGGATTGGGCCGCCGGTCTGGCACGCGGGGCACCTGGTGGCGCTTGCGGAGAGCTTGATTCGCACCTGGAAGCAAGGCGCGGATGGGGTTCCCGCGGGTGCGCCGGAGCGGTGGCCGGCGCCGTGGCCGATGCTGCTCGACGAACCCGAAGGGACCGTCCGATTGCATCGCGCCCTCGAGGTGGTTCTCGGTCCTCCAAGCCCGTGATTCACCTCGTATCAGACCGAGCAAGCCCTCGGGGCAGGGGCGGAGCGATGCCCCCGGGGGCATCGGGTGGGATACGCGCCTACATGAGGGCATCCTGGCCATGAAACGCTGTTCTTCCCGGGCTGTGGTGCCGACGCGAAGGCTTCATCACGGCGTGGGACGATTCTGGTAGATAAAGTCAACGGAGGAACACGATGCACGACAGGACCTTCTGAAGGGCCGTATGGGTCCCATGTATCGCAGCCGGTGTCCTTTCGGTCGCCGGTTGTGCATCCGATCGGGGTGGAGGGAAGGCGTCTGGTTCGGGTGGGATCACGGCGACCGGTGGCTTGACCAGTGCGACCTCGGGGACCGGCACGAGTGTTGGGAGCACGAGCCAGGGGGACTCGGGCGACATCAAGTTCGACGTGGGGAACCCAGATGGCGGCGGCGGGCCGGGGGATTGCACCGGCGGCGGCGGTGGCGGCGGCGGGATGCCCGAGTTCAGTTACATCTGGATCGCGAACTCTCCAGAGGGCACGGTTTCGAAGATCGATACCCGGACGGGGGTGGAACTCGGGCGGTACGTCACGGGGCCGGAGGCCGACCGGCAGCCGTCGCGGACGTCGGTCAATCTCGTGGGGGACGCGGTGGTGGTCAACCGCGGCAGCCAGCTCGGGGGCCCCGGGAGCATCACGATGATTGCGGCCGTCGAGGAGCGGTGCGTGGACAAGAACAACAACGGGATGATCGATACCTCCACCGGACCGGCGGACGTCAGGCCGTGGGGGCAGGACGAGTGTGTGTTGTGGAACCACTTCATTCCGTCGGTCGATTACCCCAGGGGCCCACGGCCGGTGGCCTGGGAAGGGACGGTGGACCAGGGCGGATGTGCGTTGCCGAACCCTCGCGTGTGGGTTGGATACTACGATGCAGGATCGAATACCGGAATCTTTCGCCGGCTCGACGGGGCCACCGGGCAGCAACTCGACGAGGTGACCGTGACGAACTGGTCGGGCCTCAACTTCGGACCGTACGGTGGCGCGGTCAACAAGAACGGCGACTTCATCGTGGTCGGTTGGCAGCAAGGGCCGCTCATTCGGATCGACGCCGAGACGCTCCAGGTGGACCGCTGGGCCTTCCCGCAGCCGCCGCAGGTGCAGCAGTCCTGGTCCTACGGCATGGCCCTGGACCCGGACGGCAACGCCTGGATCGCGAGCGCCGGCTCGGCGGTCGGCTTCGACTTCGCCTCCCAGCAATGGACGGTGATCCCCACCACGAACCAGTCCATGCGGGGGGTGATGGTGGACCGCCAGTGGCGCGCCTGGTACGCCGTGGACGGGTCGGCCTCGTTCGGTTGCGGCCTCGCCGTGGTCGATACCCAGACCAAGACCCTTCTGCAAGATCTCGTTCCGCTGCCGGGTTGCAGCACCCCGGTCGGGGTGAGCATCGACGTGGACGGTTACGTGTGGGTCGTGGACCAGGGGGCCAACCTAGCGTTCAAGGTGGACCCGGACACCTACCAGATCGAGTTGACGGTCACCGGACTGGTCGCGCCGTACACGTACTCCGACATGACGGGCGGCGGCCTGGGCCTCGTGGTGAACCCACCCCAGGGGTGAGTACGACGCGCCAGGGCCAGGCAAGGTGCGCCAATGGCGCTATGCCGAGGGACGTCGCACGCGCATCAGCGCGGTCCGGCCGTTGACCGTCACGCTGACCGCGAGGTGGCCCACGTCCCAGCCGAACGGGCCCAGGAATCCCCACCAGGCGGCCGACTCGAGGAGTTGCCGGTGCAGAACCCGTGCTTCGGCCACGGTGCGTGCGTTCCACACGAACGCGTCCGCCGCGTCCACCGGTGGGACCTCGATGGGAGCCGTATCTTCCGTGCGCTCGATGAACATGCTGCTCCTCCCGACCCGTTCGACCCCGGCGATCGGGTGGTTTCCGGGGTTGGTGCGACAATTCGACGTTTTTGCTCGCCTTGTACTGAGGATCACAAAAAGTTCATCCGCAGAATGTTCGGGACGGCAGGGGGCCGGGGAGATGTCGTAGGATGGTGGCAGTGTCGGCTGGAGCGAACTCCCGTGTCCTGCGATGCAACGCCTGTGGTGCGACGATCCCGGTTCGTACCTTCAAGGCGGGGCGAATCGTCTGCCCCGTCTGCGGCGCCGAACGGGGGCTGGCGACCGATCTGCTGGCGCGCCTGCGCGAGGAGGTACCACCCGACGCCGTCGCTCCGGCGGCGGCCCCCGAGGCCCGGGCACGGGTGCGCCCCGCGTTGCTCGTGATCGTGGTCGTCGTGCTGGGGGCGACCGTCTATCTCCTCGCTTTGCGGTGAAGCTCCGTGGCGTCTTCGATCACCGGCTTGTCCGAATGCGGCGCGTCCACCCGGGGCGCGGGGGCCTTTGCGTACGATGAAGCGTCCCGGCGCTAGTTTGAAGGGTCGGCCGGGATTGCGACGCAAGCGGGCCCTGTCGAACCTCGAAGGTCCAATCGAGGTTTTCGGGGATCGTCTCGTGGGCGCCCTGCTGGCGCAGGCGTTCGAGCGCTGCGCGATGGACCCGGCGAGGGCGCCTTCGATCCACGGCTTCCACACCTATCCGGCCCGCATGCACCCCCTGGCGGCCGAGGTCCTGGTGCGGGGGTTCTCGGCGCCCGGGGCGCGCGTGCTCGACCCGTTCTGCGGAGGTGGCACCGTCCTCGTCGAGGCCCTGCGGGCCGGTTGCGAGGTTGCCGGCACCGATCTTTCGCCCCTCGCGGTGCGTCTGGCCCGGGTCCGCAGCGATCCGGGCTCGGAGGGCATGCGCCGGGAACTGGTAGTGGTGGGGGAGGCCGTGGCGGCGACCGTGCGGGCCGGGGACGCACCGCGCTTCCGGATCCCGCGGCGCGAGGTCGGTTGGTACGCCCCGCACGTGCTCGCGGAGCTTTCGGCCCTGCGGGGGGCCATTGCCGGCGTCCGGCACGGCTGGGTCCGTGAGCGATTGCTTTTCGTCCTGTCTTCGCTGGTCGTCAAGGCCTCGCGCCAGCGATCGGAGACCGTCGCCAGGCGCGTGTCCAAGACGATCGCGCGCGGCGCCGTCACGCGGTGGTTCGTCGAGCGCACCCGTTCGTTGGCGGGGGCGCTCGCGGAGCTCGAGCGCGACCTCGGGGGGCGTCGCGGCGCGGGGACGGTCGCCGTCGCCGACGCGCGCACGGCCGACGAGGTGGTGGGTCGGCGCAGCATCGACCTGGTGCTCACCTCACCGCCGTACGGCGGGACGTACGACTATGCGCTGCATCATGCCCGCCGCGGTCCGTGGCTCGGTATCGACTTCGACAGACTCGCGCGTGGCGAAATCGGCGCGCGCCGGGACGGCGCCCGCACCGATCGGGCCACCTTCGACGCTCAGGTGGAGGCCTACCTGCGAGCTGCCGCCCGCACCCTCGTCCCTGGGGGGCGTGTCGTGTTGCTCGTCGGAGACGGTCGCTGGGCCGGCGAGATGATCGAGGCGCGCGCCCAGATCGAGCGGCTCGGGGCTGGGGCGGGGCTTGCGTTGCGGGCCGCCGCCCGGCAGCCGCGCCGTGACCCGTCCGGTGGCCCGCGGCGCTTCGAGTGGCTGCTCGTGCTCGAACGCGACGGCGCGTAGAGCGGGTGCCGGCGACGTGTACCGCGGCCGCCATCGACGCAGCGTACGGTGGGCGAGATGGCCCCCGCCTGGCGTCGGCGCTCAACCGTCGTCGTCGAGGTGCACCGCGCCGCGCGTGAGGTGACGGCACAGAGTGGCGACGTCGAGGTTCGCGCCGCAGACCACCAGGCCCACCGTGGCGCCTGCCAGCTCTTCGCGCAGCGGGCCGAGGATCGCGGCCGTGGCGGCGGCGCCGGCGGGTTCCACCGCGAGCTTGGCGTCCCGGGCGAGCAGGGCCATCGCCGCGCAAAGTTCGTCGTCCTCGACGCGGACCACCCGGTGGAGGTTCTCCCGGCAGATCGAGAAGGTCAGCGGGGCGGCGAACGGGGCGCCGAGGCTGTCGGCGATCGTGTCCACCCGCTCGATGGCGACGGGATGGCCGGCGGCGAGGCTGCGCGCCATGGTGTCGGCGCCGCGGGGCTCGACGCCGTAGACCCGCGCTCGCGGCAGGGCGCGGCGCACCGCCAGGCTCACGCCCGCGGCGAGGCCACCGCCGCCGATGGGGACCACCACGGCGTCGAGGTCCGGGGCGTCGTGGACGAACTCGCGGCCCAGGGTGGCCGTGCCGGCCACGACCCATGGGCTCTCGAACGGGTGGATGAAGGCGCGGTCTTCCTCGTCCCGTACGGTCTCGGCGCGGGTGAAGGCGGCGTGGACGTCCGGTTCGAGGATCACGTCGGCTCCGAGGCGGCGGCACCGATCCACGCGGGCCGGACTCGCGGTCCGCGGCATCACCACCTTCGCGTGGCTTCCAAGGACCCTTGCGGCATAGGCCACGGCGAGCGCGTGGTTGCCCGCGCTCACCGCCACCAGGCCCCGCCGGCGTGCTTCGGGGGCGAGGGCGAGGACCGAGGCGAGGGCGCCGCGGGGCTTGAAGCTCCCGGTCTTCTGAAAGAGTTCGAGCTTGAGGAAGATCCGCGCGCCGGCCGGGCCGCGGTTCGCCAGCTCGAGCCCCGGGTAGGCGATCGTGGGCGTACGGACGATGTAGGGCGCGATCGAGGCGGCCAACGCGTCCACCTCGGCGGGCGTGGGGACGTGCACAGGGCGAGCGTATCAAGCTGCCCGGCGGGCGGCGGGCCGAGGCCGACGCGCGGGCGGTCAGGGAGCCTCGACGGTCGAGGTCCGGTCGGGCCGCACGCGAACGGTGCGCTGCAGGAGCTTGCGCTCGGGGATGCAGACCGGGGGCCGGCACACGACCTCGACGCGATGGCGGCCGGACGCGACCGGGCGCCCCACCAGCGGGGTGTGGCCGGCGTCGCGTCCGTCGATCCGCACTTCGGCCCAGCTGACCCCGGGCGCCAGCACCGTGATCCGGCCGGGGCGTGCCGAACCGGCGGTGGCCGCAGGATGCTCGCGCCCGCTCGGGGCGTCGCGGGGCGCGGGACGGGGGGGGCGTCCACCGGGTTCGGGGGAGGTGGCGGGCGTGGCGGCCTGCTCGGTCGAAGTGCCGCCGGGGGTCGAGGGCGAGGGGGGCGGCGGAACGGTCCGTCGGTCCCCGGTTGGCGTTCGTTCCTCGACTTCGGCCGGCGGGGGGGGCGAATCGCCCGATCCGGCTGCCGCGGGTCCTACCGGCGGCGCGGGAGGCGTGCGCCGCGAAACGCCCATCTGGGCCGAGATCCAGACTGCGACCCCGGTCGCGAGGGTCGCACCGATCCAGGCGGCTCGTCGCCGGCGCCGGCGAACACCGGAGGGCGGCTGGTCGGGGGGGGGCGAGTCCGTGGGCGTTCGGACGGGGGTCGCGGGCAGGCGCGTGGCGAACGTTCGGGTGCGTCCCTCCGCCGTGGCGGTTGCAGGTAGCGTGGGCGGCGTGCAGGGGCCGGTACCCATCGTGGCAGTGCCGTCGCCGGCCGCGTTCGCCGCGTCCTGTGGTGCGCCGGGCAGCAAGGCGGCGAGCAGGCGGGCCACGTCGCGGTTCGTGGTCGAGGCCGCGCGGTTCGCCAGCACGGGTGCGAGGGCTTCGAGGAATGCCCCTGCATCCGCGAAACGCCGATCGGGGTCGAGATCGATGGCACGCTCGACCACGGCGCGCAGGTCTGCGGGCAAGGGAGACAAGTCCGGGGCGGCGTAGACGCCGGCGCGCGAGAAGGCCGGCCGCAGCGTCCACAGCTCGTATAGCAGCGCGCCGATGCTGAACACGTCGGCGCGCGGGTCGGGTGCGGCCGCGCGTTGTTGCTCCGGCGCCGCATACCCGGCCGATCCCATGCGCGCACCCCGACCTGCGCGGGCGAACATCGCGATGCCGAAGTCCACGATTCGGACCTGACCGCTTCGTTCCACGAGGACGTTGCGTGGCGAGAGGTCGCGGTGCACCAGGGGGGGGCGGGTGGTGTCTCCGGCGTGCGCGTAGGCCATCCCCTCGAGGACCTGGCGCACGATGTGGAGCACCTGGGGCTGCGGCAGGGGACGGCCGGCCTTTCGGGCCGCCCCGACGAGCTGCGAAAGGGACGGGCCGTCGACGTAGGCCATCGCGATGTAGAGCACCCCGTCCTGGTCGCCGAGTTCATAGATGGGGACGATATTGCCATGAGACAGCAATACGGCCGTCTTGGCCTCCGCGGCGAACAGGTCCACGAAGCGGGGATCGCCCGACAACTCGGGGAGGATCGTCTTGATCACCAGGCGCTGTTCGAAACCGAGGGCCCCTTCGAGGGTGGCCAGGAAGACCTCCCCCATGCCCCCGCGGGCCAGATGGCGGACCAGGCGATACTTGCCGAACGTGCAGGGTAGGGGCATCGCCGGCGCCGGGGTCGCCACGAAGGACCATGGTATCATCTCGCCGATGCCCGCCTTCGCGCCGGCACGCCGGCGAACCCCGCGAAGGGGGGGGCCGATCCCCGGCGGAGCGCATCGTGCCGCTCGCGGCTGCCCTGTGGCTGGCCGGCTGCGCGCAGGACGTCCGCCTGGTCGCCGTGCGTGGCTGCGGGATCGACCCGGGGCCCGATCGCTTGCGGGTGACCGTCCGGGGGGATTTTCCTGCGAATCCCGTCTTCGTCGAGGACGGGGATCGGTTGCCCGCGCTACCCGACGAGGCGCGTTTCTTGTCCGTCGAGGGGTTGTCGGGGGAGGATCCGGTGGCCGTCGGCAATTCGGGGCCCCTCGAACGCACCGGCGATGCGATCCCCGTGTACTACGCGCGCCCCGACGGATTGTGCGCAGTTCCCAGCGGCGTGCTCCCCCGGACCGGCGGTACTACGGTCAGTACCGGCCGCGTCGCCGCATATGCCGGCGGTCGTGACGCGGAGGGATCGATGCTCGCGGACGTGGTCGTCGCGTTCGCGGACGAGGCCCGCGCTGCCGTGGTTGCGTCGTTGCCGATTCCCACGGTGGCGGGTTTTTCGGTGCCGGACGGGGCGGACGCCGCGTGGTTCGGCGGCGGGGTGGGACCGTCGGGCGTCGTCGCCAGCGCCGTTCGCGTCGATCTCTCGGACGGAGACGTGAGCGATCCGGTGCCGCTGTGGGACGGTGACCGTGTGCTGCGGATCGCCCACGCTGGCGTCGCGCCCGTGGGTGGTGGGCGCGTGGCGGTCGTGGGAGGGTGCTCGGAGGTTCTCGACGACATTTGCGATCCCAAGGCCCTCCACGGGACCACCCGGTTTTTCCGCGCGCAGGCCCAGGGGTTGGTCTGGTCGGTGGGACCACGGCTGCCCGAAGGCCGCGCCGATCCGCTCGTGGCGGTGTTCGAGGACGGGACGTTGCTCGTGGCCGGCGGGATGGGGCCCGACGGTGCGCCGCGGCGCGACCTGTTCGTCGCGCCCGCGGGAGACTTCGTCCCCTTCGGACCCGCCCTCGAAGGGGGCCTGGCGCCGGATGAGACGCTCGTTGGGCTTGCCGCGCAAGCGCCCGCCAGCGCCGTCGTCGTGACGGACGCGGGGCGCTTCTTGTGGGTTGGTCGCGATTTCGTCGAACCGGTCACGGTGGCCGACGAGTTCCTGTCCACACCGCGGTCCGCCCGTCGCCCCGTGACCCTGCCCGGCGAACGCGTGCTCGTGGGAGACGTGATCGTGCCGTTTTCCATCGTCGGGGCGGACCTTGCGGTGGATCAGGGGGTGGGGGACGACCCTCGTTTCGTCGTGTACCCAACCCTGCGCACACCTGGCCCGCGTCGTTTCGACACCGATCCGGTACTGCTCGACGACGGGACCGTCGTGCTGTTCGGCGGCTTCGATGAAAACACCGAAGCCCTCGGCAGCGGCGCCTTCGTCCGGCGACTACGGCCTTCTTTGGACGGTCCGTTCGAGGCGGCCACCGCCCTGGGGGATCTGGCGGGGCGGATCGTGGCCCACGGTCCCGGGGTGCTCCTCGAACCGGGCGGGAGACTTCGTTTGCCGGCCGTCGCATCGGGGTCAGACCGGTTGTCTCGCGGGATCCACGTACGGGGAATCCGGGGAGCCAACCTCCGGCTCGAGGTCCGCGTGGCGTCGCTCCCACTGGACGGGATCCGCTTCGTCCATGCCCAAAGTCTCTGGACCGGGGTGGAGATCCGCGTGGGGCCCGGAGGAGCGCAGGCGCGGCGCGTCGGAAACGGGCCGGTGCCGACCTGCGGATCCGGGGCGGCGATCGAGGTCGGGGAGACGGTTCGCTTCGAGGTCCTCGACGCCTCCTACCGGATCCGCGTGGGCGACGCGGTACGGTACGAGTGCACCGTCGAGGAGCCCTTCGAGGGATTCGTGGGCGTGGGTGGGGCCGAAGACGGCGAGGTCGTGCTCGAGGCGATCAAGGTGGCGAGGCTTCGTCCGTGAGCGAGGCGGCGTCCCGCGCCTCACGGGCGGCGCGCTCGTGGTAGGCGACCTCGGCTTGCGGCGCCCCGCGCCGTCGCGCCGCTTCGGCGAGGCGCTCGTGAATCGCGGCCAGGGTGGCCGGGGGTTTGCGCGCACGCAGGGCCAGGCGCAGGGCGGCCTCCAGATCGGCGCGGGCGGCGTCGTGGTGGCCGAGGGCCGTCTCGGTACGGGCGAGGGACAGCCGCCAGGGGATCTCCGTGGCCTCGTCATAGCCGCGGGCACGGCGGAGGGCCAGCCCGCGGCGGTAGTACGATCGGGCCGTGGCCGGGTCGCCCCGACGGGCGGTGGCGGTGGCGAGGTTGTAGATCCACGTCGGGAGCATGGGCGCGTCGGGGCCGAGGGCGGATTCGGTGCGCGCAACCAACGCTTCGAGGGTGCGCGCCGCGTCGTCCGTACGGCCGGCGCGGGCGAGGGCGGTGGCGAGGTTGCCCGACAGCGACAGTGTGGTGGGATGGTCCGGTCCGAGCGCCTGGCTCGCGCGCGCCTGGGTCCGTTCGAGGGACGCGATCGCTTCTGCGTGGCGGCCCCGCGAACTGGCGACGACCGCAAGGGCCCCCTCGGACGCCAGTGTGGCCGGGTGCCGGGGGCCGAACCGTTTCGTGCGCAGGGCGAGCGCCCGTCGGTGGGCGGCTTCGGCTTCTTCGAGCCGTCCCGCCCGGGCGAGGACCGCGCCGAGGTTGTTCTCGAAGTCGGCGCGCACGCCGTCGCCGGCGTCCACGGCGTCGAGGAGCGTCCGGGTCTGGTCGGCCAGGTGCAGGGCCTCCTCGAAGCGCCCCTGGCTGCGGCCGAGGACGTACAGGAGCGCGGCGGCGGCGCGTGCCCGTGCCAGATCGTCCCCGCCGCGCTCGGCGGCGACCATCGCGCGGCGCAGGGACGCCTCGGCCTCACCCGGGCGCCCCAGCCGTTCGAGGGCGATGCCGAGGACCGTGCGCGCGCGGGCCTCGACCACGGGGACGGTCTCGGTCTCGGCGGCCTCCGCGGCTCCGCGGGCCAGGCGCGCCGCTTCGGCGTGGTCGCCGCTTCGCGACAGGACCCGGGCGCGCACCAGGTCACGCACGGTTTCGGCGAGCGCCCCGGTTTCGTCGGGCCCGATCCCGCCGCCCCGCGCCGTGCGGCACGACTCCGGTTGCACCAGGTCGGCGGCCACCGTGGAGACGTACGGGCGGGCCCGCGGCGGCATGGTCGCGTAGGCGTCGATGAGAGCGCGGGTCTCCAGGGTGGCGAGGGCGAGGCAGTCTGCCCCGGCCTGGTGGGGCTCCCCGAGGGCCTTTGCCACGCACTGGCCGTGGTAGCCGGCGGCGAGGGCTTCGATGTGCTCGTCGAGGATCCGTCGCGTGACCCGATCCGAGCTCGCCGGCACGGCTTCGTCGAGGGCGCGGCGCAGTTCCACCGTAGCGGTTGCGGGGGCGCGGCAGGCGGCTGCCGGGGACGTGGCCTGGCTCGCCAAAAGGTACGCTGCGATCCCGCTGGCCGCGACGAGGGCCGAGGTCACCCCCGCGCGCCGACGGCGGATCCTCGGGTCGCGCCGCAGGGCGGCCACGAGGGTTGCCATGTCCGGCCACCGGTCGCGCGGGTCGGGGCGCAGGCCGCGCTCGACGACGCGCCGCAGGTGGCGCGGGACGCCGCGGCCGTCCGGCGGCGGGCGGCGGCGGTCCTCGATGATCGCGAGGGCCCGCGAGAAGGCGTCATCGCCTTCGTGCGGAAAGGCGCCAAACAACGCCCAGTAGGCCGTCACGCAGAACGCGAACTGGTCCGAGGCGGCCGTGGCCGGCGCTCCCCGCAGTCTCTCGGGGGCCATGAACGCGGGGGTTCCGGCGAGGAACGCGCTCGTGGCCTGGGCACCGCGCGCCCCGCCAGCCGGTGGGCGCGTGTGGGATCGTGCGTGGGCAGCCAGGCCGAAGTCCGCCACCCGAACGCGCCCGTTGGTCCCGACGAGGACGTTGGCGGGTTTGAAGTCGCGGTGCACGATCCCGGCCGCGTGGGCGGCCGCGAGCCCGTCGCCAGCCTGCACGAGCAAGTCCACGACCTCCTCGATCGGACGGGGCCCGACCGCGAGATGCCCGGCCAGCGTCGTCCCATCGACGAATTCCATGGCGATGTACACCCGTCCTTCCACGGTGCCCACCTCGTGGACGGTGACCACGTTGGGATGGGAAAGTTTCGCGAGGGCGCGGGCCTCCTGGCGCAGACGCTCGGCTTCGGCGGCGGCGTCGTCCGACGAGACCGAGGGGGCCAGGATCTTGATCGCCACGGGGCGGTCGAGCTCGGGATCGATCGCCCGCAGGACCTGCCCCATGGCGCCTCGGCCGAGGACGCCTTCGACCCGGAAGCGGCCGATGCTCGCCGGAAGCCCCCCCTCCGACCGCGGCGATCGGGGCGAACCGGCCGGCGGTTCCGTCCCCTCGCTCGGTGCTCCGAACAGCCGGGCATGGACGCGGGCGCGCGCGGCGTCCTCGTCGGCGGGCCGGGGCGGCGGTGCCGGCGCGGGCATGTCTTGGTCGGAGGACGGCGCCACGGCGTCCCATTCATCATGCCCCATCGAGCCGGGGCGGGCACGGCGCGGTGCCCGGTCAATCGGTTTCCAGCAAGGGGGATCAGCCGGGGGGCAGGAACGAGGCGCAGGTGGACACGCCCGCGCCGGCGATGTGGATGCCGGTGTTCTGGTTGTAGGTGGAGAGCCCGCCGTCGTCGTTGCCGTCGAGGTCGAGCCGTGTGACCTTGCTCGTCCCCGAAAGCGGCGAGGTCTCCGTGAAAAAGTACACGTCGCCGCCCCAGAATGCGAAGGCGAACGCGTTCGTGATGTCGAGGGACAACGACTGGCTGTCCTTTTCGGCGGCGGTGTCCTTGTCGAACTCCACGAGCTTCGCCGTGCCCGGTCCAACCGCGGCGAACCCGAACAGCCGCCCGTCGCCGGTGCCCGTGAGCTCCGCGACCGGGTAGGCGGTCGCGCCGATGACGTCGATGGCGTTCGCCACGTCGTCGTACTGGCCGAGTTCCGATCCTCCCGGTCCAAAGTTCGGGTACTCCAGGTACCGGTCGCTGTTGTAGACGAACAGCTCGTCGCAGCTGCTTTGCGGATCCGTGACGGCGTATCCCATGCCCAGGAGCCACCAGCTTTGGTTCTGGTTCACGTACG
The DNA here is from genome assembly GCA_026989935.1 of Polyangiaceae bacterium. GTDB lineage: Bacteria > Myxococcota_A > Polyangia > Nannocystales > Nannocystaceae > J032. The sequence goes on from JALSIN010000305.1 coordinate 22,325, forward strand.
GGAGCTCTTCGCAGTTCGCCAGATCCCAAAGGGGCGCCTTGAACATCTTGCCCGTCCGCGTGGCCTGTTCGTAGTAGTTGAGCCAGGCGTATCCTTCGCGGTCGATGGCCATGGAATTGGCGGTAAAGCCCGGTGGCGCCGGGCACGAAAGGGCGCCCACCTGCGTAAAGGTGTTGGCCGGCGGATCGAAGAAGTAGACGGAAGGCGGGTTCGTGTTGAGCACGTAGATGCCGTCCATGACGTTCGTGCAGCCGCACTTGCCGTCGCCGGCCGTGTTGCCGCCGCTGGTCGCTCCGACGTCCAGAAACGGTCCGGTCGGGTTGCTCGTCCCCGCGTCACTCGATCCCACACCCCCCGCGGTCGCGGTGAGCCCCCCGCCGGTCGGTGGTCGCATGGTCTCGTTCCGGTCGGCGCACCCGACGGCGAGAAGGGGCAGCATCCACAGGGGCAAGGAACGACACGTACGCATGAGGACATGGTACGCCCGCGGCAGGCTGGAGGAAACGTCGATCGGCTGCGCCGATCACGATACGTACCCTTGCAAAGATGCGATGAGGCGCGAATCCGACAGTTGCGTCTTGCGGGTTGAAAACGCGGTTTGGGTGCGTCCCGGCCACGGGCGGTTCGCCAGGATGTACCGGCGCGGCGGGCGGTGGCGCGTCGCACCGGTGTGCCCTCCGGGCCCGTCCCCGGCGTTGCACGGCGCCGGCCGAGGCGGGATCCGGGCGGTGGCGTATGATGAAACTCGTGACCGCGTCCGACGAGAGCCTGCTGGCCGCCTGGCGCGCCGGCGACACCCGCGCCGGGGAAGCCCTGTTCGCGCGGCACTTCTCTGCGGTGTACCGCTTCTTCGCCAACAAGGCCGGCGACGAGGCCGAAGACCTCGCGCAGCAGACCTTCGAGCGCTGCGTGGCGGCGTCGAGCGGCTTCGAGGGGCGCTCGACGTTTCGCACGTTCCTGTTCGGTGTGGCCCGCAACGTACTGCGCGAGCACGTGCGCAGGCGGATGCGGCACCGGGCGCGATGGGACGACGGCGACATGCCGTCGGTGCACGACGCCGGGCTCTCGCCCGCACGGTTCGTGGTGGCAAAACGCGAGCAGCGGGTCTTGCTGGAAGCGCTGCGGCGCCTGCCCCTCGAGTACCAGATCGTGCTGGAACTGACCTTCTGGGAGCACCTTACGGGCCGCGAACTGGCCGAGGTCCTCGGGGAGCCGGAGGGGACCGTCCGAGGGCGCCTGCGCCGGGCCCGGCGCCGTCTCGAGCGAGAACTGGCCGCCGTTGCGCAACACGAAGGGCTGCTTGCCTCGACGCGTACCGACCTCGACGGGTGGGCGGCCTCCCTGCGCGACCACCTCCGGCTGCGCCGGGCGCCTCCCGACCGCCGCGACGAACCGAGCTAGGTCGCGCGCGGGGCGTCGGGCGCTTCGCGGGTGCACGGCGTGGTCCCCGGATCCGGGGGGCAGGCGGCCAAGTGATCGAGGCGCCAGCGCGCGGCGGGGCCGAGGGGGCGATCCCGGCGGACCACCCGGTGCATGGTGATGCGTAGCGGGGGCGGTCCGAAGGCCACCACGTCCAGCCGGACGAGCCGATCCTCGGCGAGGTCGCGGTTCACCATCCCGAGCGGGAGGTTTCCCCAGCCCAGGCCCGGCAGGAGAAGCTCGTGTTTCGTCCCCGCCTCCGCCACCCGCCAGGTGGTCGGGGACAGCACGGCCCGATCATCGTCGGGATCGTCCTTGCCTCGCCGGCCGATCACGAACTGGCACGCCGTCGCCAACTCGTCGGTCTCCAGGGGGCGATCCGACGCGGCCAGCGGGTGGGTCGAGGCCACCACCGGGACGAGTTCGAGCTCGAAGGCGGGCAAGGCGCGAGCCATTGTCTCCGACATGGGCGGCCGCTATCGTGGGATCATGCGCATATCCAACCAAAACCGGCGGCGGTTGCGCCGGTGCATGCCCGGTGTTGCAGGATGTCTCGGATTGGCTGTCATGTGTATTTTTTATCGGCTGTGCCGGCAACGACGAGCGTGGGGGCACGACCAACGCGGTCACCACCGTTGCCCCGACCTCGGGGGACTCGACCGCCTCGGTGGGAGACGGGACCGGGGCGACGACCGGATCGTCGGGGGCGGATTCGGGCCCGTTGTTCGACGTGGGGACGCCGGGGACCGGCGGAGGCGGGGGCGACGGCGGATCGAAGGGGTGCAAGAAGGTCGATTTCCTGTTCGTCATCGACAACTCCGGTTCCATGGGGGATGAGCAGGACTCGCTCGTCGCCAGCTTTCCCGGGTTCATCTCCACGATCCAACAGACCCTCATAGACGCCCAAGATTACCACGTGATGGTCGTGGACACCGATGCGGCGTGGGGCGGTGAGTGTGAACTTTTATGCCCACTTTGGAACAATACCTGTCCGGCGTTTCCACAGTACCCGTGCGGACAGGGGCCGCCGTCCGAGTGCGATCGTGCCCTCGGCGCCGGGGTGACCTATCCCATCGGCAACGACGCCTCGAACATGCTGTGCTCGTTCTCCACAGGCCGACGCTACATGGACAGTACGGAACCGGATCTTTCGGCCGCGTTTCAGTGTGCAGCGAAGGTCGGGACCGACGGCGACGGCGGCGAGCGTCCCATGTCGGCCATGGTCGCGGCGCTTTCGGAGGATCTGGCGCAGCCGGGGGGCTGCAACGAGGGCTTTTTGCGCGACGACGCGATCTTGGTGATCACGGTGATCACCGACGAGGAAGATGACGACTCCACGGGGAGCCCGGACGGATGGTTCGCCAACGTCGTGGCCGCCAAGGCCGGCAAGTCGGAGAACATCGTCGTCCTCGGACTCATCAACGATACCGATGCCCCCCAACCCGTCTGTGCGCCCGACGTCCAGGATCCGGCGAAGGTGCGCTCGTTCATCGACATGTTTCCGAACAGCATCCGCGGAAGCGTGTGCGAGCCGTCGTACAACGCCTTCTTCCAGCAGGCCGTGGATCTCATCGATACGACCTGCGACGACTTCGTGCCGCCCGGTTGACGGGATCCGGGGCCGGTGGAGGGTTGTCTCCACCGGCTTCGAGCGGCACCATCGATCCCCGTCGGCCCGCGGGCAGCGCCGGTTTCGATGGTGGTCGAGGCGTGATGGACGCCGCGGGGACGTCGGGGACCTGCGGTTCGGTCGTCGGATCGGCGCTGGCGGGTCGTGTCTCAGGCGGGGAGGGCAGGTGCAGGTGTGTCGGCACCGGATGGGCGAGGCTCGCGAGAAGGCTGCGGCGGATCGAGGCGGCGTCGCGTTCGAGTTCGTCGAGCAGCCGGCGCACGAACGTGCGGCGGTGGTCCGGCTGGCTGCCGCACAGGTCGCAGGGGACGATGGGGACGGCAAGGCCGGCCGCATAGGCCGCCACCTCGCGCTCGAAGGCCCATGCGAGCGGCCGGATCACCACGTGGCGGCCGTCGTCGCTGACGAGCCGCGGGGGCATGGCCTTGATCTGACCGGCGAAGAACTGATTCATCAGGAGCGTCTCGATGGCGTCGTCGGCGTGGTGGCCCAGCGCGATCTTGGTGGCCCCGATCTCACCGGCCACGCGGTAGAGGATCCCGCGCCGCAGACGGCTGCAGAGGGGACAGGGGGTGGCGCCTTCGGGGATCTTGGCCCGGACCACCGACAGCGTGTCCTGGAAGACGATGCGATGGGCGAACCCGTGGGCCGCAAAGGCATCGGCCAGGGCGCCGGCATCGAAGCCAGGGTGTCCCTGGTCCACCGTGACGGCGGTCAACTCGAACGAAAACGGCAGGTGTCGCCGGTAGGCGCGCAGCAGGAACAAAAGCGCCCAGGAATCCTTGCCCCCGGAGCAGGCCACCAGGACGTGGTCGCCCGGCTCGATGAGACGGAAGGCGCGGTTGAGGCGCCGGATCCGGGCCAGGAGGCGGCGCTCGAGCCGTGCGTGGGAGGCGGTCATTGGATCCGTCCGTCCCTGGCGTCGAGAACGAAGGTGACCGGGCCGTCGTTTTCGCTCGTCACGATCATCCGGGCGCCGAAGACGCCCGTCGCCACGGGCACGCCGCGGGCCGCCAGCGCGCGGGCCACGGCTTCGTACAGCGGACGGGCCGGTTCGGGGTCCATGGCCCCATCGAACGACGGGCGTCGCCCCTTGCGCACGCTGCCGGCCAGGGTGAACTGGCTTACCACGAGGCAGGCGCCGCCGGCGTCCAGGACGCTGCGGTCCATGGGACGCCGCCGACCGTCGGGCGCCGCCGGGCCCGGGAAGATCCGCAGGCCGGCCACCTTGTCGGCGGTCGCCACGGCGTCGGCCTGTGTGTCCCCGCGGGCCACCCCGATGTACAACAACAGGCCGCGGTCGATGGCGCCCGCGACGGCGCCGTCCACCTCGACCCGGGCCGAGCGTACGCGCTGGACGACCGTTCGCATGGCCGCCGATGCTACCAGTTCGGCCGCGCTGCGGGGCCCCATGCGCCGCCCCCGCCCGCGCTGCTACGCTGCCGGCGCCCGCCCGTGCCCAGCGCTCCTCCATCGGCCCGCGACGAGGACTTCGCCTCGAAGTACACGAAGGCCGGGCCCGTCGCCTCGTGGCTCATCGACCGCTTCTTCGATGGCGTGGCGGACCTCGCGTGCCGCGTGGCGCCGGCCGAGGTGCTCGAGGTCGGATGCGGGGAGGGGTTCAGCACGACCCGCCTGGCCCGCATCCTCGGGCCCCGGGTGCAGCTGGCCGCCGGCGACGTGGATCCGCGCCTCGCAGCGCGCGCACGGGCCCGCAACCCCGGCGTCCCGATCGCCGTGGAGTCGGCCTACGATCTCCGTCGGCCGGACGGATCGTTCGATCTGGTCGTGTGTCTGGAGGTGCTCGAACACCTCGACGACCCCGCGCGGGCCCTGGCCGAGCTGTGCCGCGTGGCCCGGCGCGCGGTGTTGGTCTCCGTGCCGCGCGAACCCCTCTGGCGCGTGCTCAACGTCGCCCGCGGCCGGTACCTGCGCGCCGCGGGGAACACGCCCGGCCACGTGCAGCACTGGTCGCGCCGCGGATTCGTGCGGTTCGTAGGGACGCAGGCCGAGGTGCTGGCGGTTCGCACCCCGGTCCCGTGGACGCAGGTGCTCGCCCGCCCGCGGCTTGCGGCGGGCGCCTCGGAGCCGGTAGCGTAGGCCCCACGCGAAGGAGCCGCTTTGGGGGAGCACGACGTCCCGGATCACGCCGACGACCGCCAACTGCGCGCGTTCATGCGCGCGCTGCTCGCGGACGTCCAGGCCCTCGAACGGATGCTCGCCGAGGGGCGCTTCGAGACGGGCGTTCGCCGGATCGGGGCCGAGCAGGAGGTGTTCCTCGTGGACGCCAAGACGCTCAAGGCCGCGCCCATAGGGCCCCGGATCATCGAGGACGTCGCCGATCCCCAGGTGACCACGGAGCTTGCGAGCTTCAACCTCGAGATCAACGCCCGGCCGCATACGTTCGGCGGCACGTGCCTGTCCCGGCTCGAGCGGGCGTTGCGGGCGAAGGTGGACCGGGTGGACGAGGTGGCCCGGATGCACGGCGCCCGTGCGGTGTTGACCGGCATTCTCCCCACGCTGACGCGCTCGGACCTGACACTCGACAACATGGCGCCCGTCCCGCGGTACCGCGCCCTCAACCGCGCGGTGATGCAGCTTCGCGGCGGTGACATTCACGTTCGGATCAAGGGGCTCGACGAGATCGAGATCCACCACGACAACGTGATGCTGGAGGCGTGCAACACGAGCTTCCAGGTGCACTTCCAGGTGGATCCGGACGAGTTTGCCCGCCTCTACAACGTGGCCCAGGCGGTGACCGCACCGGTGCTGGCCGCGGCGGTCAACGCCCCCCTGCTCCTGGGGCACCGCCTGTGGCACGAGACGCGGGTGGCCCTGTTCCAGCAGGCGGTGGACGCCCGGTCGGCCATCCACACGGCACGGGGCGGCCGGCCGCGGGTACACTTCGGCGACGCCTGGGTGCAGCGCTCGGTCATGGAGGTGGTGCGTGAGGACATCACGCGCTTTCGCGTGGTGCTTGCGTCCGACCACGAGGAGGACCCGATGGCGGTTCTCGACGCCGGTGGGGTCCCCGAACTTCGGGCCTTGCGCCTGCACAACGGTACGATCTACCGCTGGAACCGCGCGTGCTACGGCGTCTCCGAGTCGGGTGCGCACCTTCGGATCGAAAACCGCGTGCTGCCGGCGGGCCCCACGATCCTCGACGAGGTGGCCAACGCGGCGCTGTTCTTCGGCCTGATGGCGGCCATGCTCGAGGCCTACGGCGACGTCGCCCGGGTGATGGACTTCGACGACGCCAAGGGCAACTTCTTCGCCGCGGCCCGGCACGGGCTCAAGGCCCAGTTCCAGTGGATCGACCACGACAACATCGCGGCGGATCGCCTGCTCCTCGACCGTCTGCTTCCCATGGCGCGCGAGGGGCTCGAGGCCGCCGGGGTGGACGAGGGGGACGCCCGCGGCTACCTCTCCGTCCTCGAGCGCCGCATCGAGCAGCGGCGCACGGGCGCGCAGTGGATGCTCGACTCCCTGGCGCGGATGGGGCGCAAGGGCACGGCGGAGATGCGCCTTGGGCGGCTCGTGCGCGGCATGATCGACGCGCGCGCCGAGCAGGGGCCCGTGCACACGTGGGAACCGGTGGACTTCGACGAGTCGGAGGCGTGGACCTTCATGGGGTACCGGACGGTGGGGCAGATCATGTCCACGGACCTGTTCACGGTGCGCCCGCAGGACCTCGTGGACCTGGCGGCGAGCGTGATGGACTGGGAGCACGTGCGGCACGTGCCGGTCGAGGACGACCAGGGGCATCTCATCGGGATCCTCACGCATCGGGCCCTCTTGCGGCTCGTGGCGCGGGGGGGTATGGGGACGGAGCCGGTGGCCGTCCGCGACCTCATGACCCCCGATCCCGTGACCGTCGCGCCCGATCTGCCCACGGTCGAGGCCATGCGGATCATGCGGGATCGGCGCATTAGCTGTCTGCCCGTGGTGGAGGACGGAAAACTCGTGGGGATCGTGACCGAGCGCGACCTCATCGACGTGTCGGCCCGGTTGCTCGAAGCCCACCTTGCCTCCCTGGAACAACCCGCCGCTCCCGGCGACGACGAGGACTGATCCTGGACCTGCCCACCCCCTCGACACTGCCCGAGCCCACCGGTGTCGTCCTCGACGGCGCCCCGGTTCCGCGCGTGCTGGGACGGGCCGGGCGCAAGGGGGGGCCGGTGCTGGTGGTGTTCGGCGGGATCCACGGCAACGAACCGGCCGGCGTCCGGGCGATCCGCCGGGTGTGGCCGGAGATCGAGCGTCGGTCCGACAGCCTCCGCGGGGAGGTGGTGGCGCTGGCCGGCAACCGCGCGGCGCTGCGGGATGGGGTGCGGTTCGTCAAGCGTGACCTCAACCGCCGCTGGACCTTCGAGGGGATCGAGCGCGTGCGCTCGGCGGACCCGGCCGGACTCGCCGACGAGGATCTCGAGCAGCGCGCGATCCTCGAACGGCTCGAACCCGTGCTGGCGCACGCCCACGAACCCGTGACCGTCCTGGACCTGCACAGCATGTCGGGGACGGGCGCGCCCTTTTGCTGCATGTCGGACACCTTGCGCAACCTCCGCGTCGGGCTCGGGTTGCCGGTGCCGCTGATCCTGGGGCTCGAGGAGGTCATCGACGGCACGATGCTCGGTTACTTGAGCGACGTGGGCCACCGGGGGATCGCCTTCGAGGGCGGCCGGCACGACGATCCGGCCACCGTGGACCATCACGAGGCGGCGATCTGGCTGGTCGTCGCGCGCACCGGCCTGCTGCCCGAGGACCAGGTCCCGGGGCTCGCCGAGCACCGGGCGCGCCTGCGCGCGGCCTGTCGGGACCTGCCCCGGGTCGTGGAGGTGCGGTACCGGCACGTGGTCCGGGAGGAGGACGACTTCGAGATGGCCCCGGGGTTTCGCAACTTTGACCCGGTGCGCAAGGGCCAGCGGCTCGCCACCGACGGGCGCGGCCCGGTGCGGGCGCCGATGTCCGGCCGGCTGCTCCTGCCGCGCTACCAGGGACAGGGGGAGGACGGCTTCTTCATCGGCCGCGTGGTGCCGCGTCCGGTCCTTCGCCTGTCGCGCGCGATCCGCCGCCTCGGGCTGGACGACGAGGTGGCGAGGCTGCCGTTCGTTACGCGCGATCCCGTCGATCCGGATCGGCTCGTGGTCCCCCGGTCGTATCTGGTCGGCCCCGTCGTGGACCTCCTTCACCTGTGCGGTTACCGTCGGCGTCTGGACGCTGGAGACCGGGTCGTGTTCGTGCGACGCCGGCAGGACCGCTTGCTCTGAATCGCCGTGACCCGCGACGCGCACGTCGTTTCGTCCACACCGGCCCCCTCACGATGGTGGGCCGAAAATGCGGGCTTGGTGTTCGACCTTTCGAGCTACGCCATGTTCGCCGTCGCGACCTTGATCGCCGTGGCCACGTTTCGGGACTACGGGATCACGTGGGACGAGTCCTGGCACCACACCTACGGCAACTACATCTTGGAGTGGTTTCGCACCGGCTTTCGTGACCGCTCGGCCCTGAGCTACCGCGGGGATTACCTCTACGGTGGGGCGTTCGACGCACTCGCGGCATTGTTCGCCCGCCTGGTGCCGCTTCCTTGGTTCGAGGCGGTGCATCTGTTCGGGGCCCTCGTCGGGGTGCTCGGGCTCGTGGCGGTGTGGCGGCTCGGGCGGGTGCTCGCGGGCCCGGCGGCGGGGTTTGCGGCCACCGCGCTGTTGGCGGCGACGAGCGTCTACCACGGGCACACCTTCAACAATCCCAAGGACGTCCCGTTCGCGGTGGGCTACACGTTCGCGATCGCCGAACTCGTCGAGGTCGTGCGGTCGTTCCCGGTGGTCTCGCGCGGTCGATGGGTGCGGCTGGGGCTCGCCTGTGGCGCGGCGATGAGCGTGCGCATCGGGGGGATGCTCGTGTTGTGCTACTTGCTCGCGGCGGTGGTCGGCTTCACGGCGTGGGTGTTCGTGACCACGCGCAACCAGGACCTCGCCGAGGGGGTGTTCGTGCGCCTGTTTCGCGGCTTTTTGGGCGTGTGGGCCCTGGGCTGGGCGGTCATGCTCGCGTTTTGGCCCTGGGCCCAGCTCGACCCGGTTCGGCGGCCGTTCTTTGCGCTCGGGCGGATGACGCGCTTCAACCTGCACACGCGAAAGATGCCTTTTGGCGACGAGGAGATCGCGACCTACGCCGTACCCTGGGACTACCTACCGCGTTACTTTCTGTTCAAACTGCCGGAGGTGTTGCTGCTGTTGGCAGCGATGGGGGCCGTGTTCGGGGTGCGTGCGATGGTGCGGCGGTGGAAGGCCCGTCGGGGCGGAGCGGACCTGGTGGCCGCGGGCTGTGTGCTCCTCGCGATCGCCTTCCCGCCGGTCTGGGCCGTCGTCGTGCGCTCGAACCTCTACGACGGGCTGCGACACTTCCTGTTCCTCGTCCCGATGCTCGCGGGGGTCGGTGGCGTCGCCGTGGTGGCGCTCGCCCGCCGGTTGCAGGCTGCCGCCCAGGTTCCGCCCGTGGCGCTGGCCGCCGTCTTCGTGGCATGGTGCGGCCGCGAGGTGGTCGTGATGGCCGACCTCCACCCGCACGAGTACGTCTACTTCAATCGGATCGCTGGCGGGCTACCAGGGGTCCTCGAACGCTACGACACGGACTACTACGGCAACGGCTACCGCGAGGCCTTCGATCGGTTGCGCGACGAACTTTGGCGCACGGATCCCGAAGGCGTGTTGTCGCGCCGTTACCGCGTGGGAGGATGCATCCCCCGTTTCGTCGCCGAGGAGTACCTGCGCAGCGTGCTCGTCTGGCGCGAGCGCAACGACAAGCGGCCGCTCGACTTCTTTCTCGGCTACCAGCGCAACAAGTGCTTCCAGCGGCACCGTCACCGGCCGATCTTCACGCAAGTGGAACGGCAGGGGGCCCCGATCGTCCTCGTGCGGGACATGCGGCGCGTGCGGCCGAAGGCGCCGGGCGAGCGCAAGGACGCCGGGGCGAATCGTCCGGCCCCGCGCCCATCGATCCGGCCGGCCCCGCAAAAGCCCGGGCGCGCCGGGAAGGGGCCGTCGCAGCCGGCCGGGCCCGTCTCCGGGCGTCCGAAGGCGGGCGCCGGGCGGGCCCCGGGAGGCGCCGGGCGAGCAGGAGCCGGCGAAGGAGCCGTGGGGGTTTCACCGCGGCCGTGAATCTGGCATGGGAAGCGCGGTGCCCGAGACCTCCCCCCTCGAAGAAGCCCATCGCGCGCTGTCTGCGGCGCAGGGGATCCTCCTCGTGGAGGGGGCCTCGCCGCGGGAGGCGGCGCGGTACCTCGAGCGCGCGCGGGCGCTGGCCGAGCAGGCGGGCCTTTCGCCCCTCCCGCCGCCGCCCCCGGAGGCGGACGCCGCGGCGCTCGCGGCCCACGCACGCGCGCTGGCCGTGGGGATCGAGCGGGCGCGCGCGACCCCGCAGGTACGGGGGAGCCGGCGGCGGCGGCGCCTGCGCCGGGTCGGGGCCTTCCTGGCCTGGACCAGTCCCATCTGGGCGTATGCACTTCTGACCCCGTTTTCGTGGCGCGAGGGCCCCTGGCGCAGCGAGTTCTTTCCCACCAAGAGCTTCGAGGGGGAGTCCAAGGTGCGAAGGCACAGCGACATCGTCTTCAAGTGGAAGAAGGCCGCGCCGTTCAAATCGTTTCCAGAAGACGGGTTTTCGGCGCGGTTCGACACCTGCTTGGTGCTCGACGAGCCCGCCGAGCCGGTCTTCCGCCTGTCCTCGGACGACGGCTCGCGCCTGTTCGTCGATGGGCTGCTCGTGGTGGACAACTGGGGCAGCCACTCCGTGCGAGTGCGCTCGCAGTCCATCGCCCTCGATCCGGGGGTGCACCACCTGCGGGTGGAGTACTTCGAGCACACCGGTCCCGCCGAGATCGAGCTCGATGCTTCGTTCGACGGTGACCGCCCGCGGGCGATCCCGGCCCGCCTGCTGCGGTATCCGGGAAACGAGCCGGATCCGGAGGACCCGTGCCGTGCCGTGCGCGAAGACCCGTAGCCGCACGGGCAGGATTTGGTAGCCTGCGCGCGTGACGGCATCGAACGCCCCCGAAAAAGCCGCCGGCGAGCCCGAGATCTCGGTCGTCGTCCCGCTTTTCAACGAGGTGGAGAGCCTCCCGATCTTACACGAGCAGCTCACGCAGAGCCTCGCCGGGATGGGCCGTCCCTACGAGATCGTCTTCGTGGACGACGGCAGCACGGACGGGTCCACCGACCGCTTGCGCGCCATCGCGGCGGCCGACCCGCACGTGCACGTGGTCTTCTTCCGGCGCAACTTCGGCAAGTCCCCGGCGCTCAACGCCGGCTTCGAGCGCGTCCGGGGCCGCATCGTGCTGACCCTCGACGCCGACCTGCAAGACGACCCGGCGCTCATTCCCCAGTTCGTCGAGCGAATCGAGGCGGGGGCGGACCTCGTGTCCGGCTGGAAGAAAAAACGTCACGATCCGCTGGGCAAGACCCTGCCATCGAAGGTCTTCAACTTCGTGGTGCGCAAGCTTTCGGGCGTTCCGCTGCGAGACTTCAACTGTGGATTCAAGGCCTACCGCATCGAGTGCATCCGCGAGCTTTCGGTCTACGGCGGATTCCACCGCTTCTTGCCGGTGCTCGCCGGCGAACGCGGGTTTCGGGTCGAGGAACTCGTGGTGCGCCATCGCCCGCGCGAACACGGGGTCAGCAAGTTCGGCGTGCGCCGCTTCTTCGACGGATTCCTGGACCTCCTTACGGTGTTGCTCGTCACGCGCTACCGCACGCGCCCGCTGCACTTCTTCGGCATCCCGGGCAGCTTCCTGATGGCGGCGGGCCTGGGCCTGTTGGCCTATCTGTCCGTCCTGTGGGGCGTGGGGCAGCCCATCGGAACCCGCCCCCTGCTGACTTTGGGCGTCCTTTGCACCATCACGGGCTTTCAGTTCATCGGGCTCGGGCTCGTGGCCGAACTGCTCGTGCGGACGACGATTCGGTCGAGCGAGGTATTCTCGATCCGCGAGGAGATCCTCCCGCGCGGGTTCGAGGCGGCGCAACTGGGGGCGGCGCCCCCCACGCCACCGCCCGGCGCCTGACGGAGCCCGCCGCTTGCGGGGAGGAGGGGCCGGTGCCAGGCTAAGGGCATGACCAGGAACCTTCTTCGCATGACCCTCCTTGGCATCGTCTTCGCAACCGGGGCTTGCTCCGGGGACGACGGCGGCGGTGGGGGCACCGGCACCGGCAGCACGTCGGCTGCCTCCACGAGCTCCACCAGCACGAGTTCGTCGTCTTCCACGTCCACCTCCACCTCCACGACGAACGGTTCGACGACCACCGGTCCCACCACCGCAACCGACACCGGGACGGGCGATACCGGGACGGGCGACACGGGCACGGGCGACACGGGCACCGGCGGCGGCACGACCGGGGGCGTCTCCCCCTGCGAGCAGTTCTGCGGCGACTACTTCGCCACCTGCGGAAACACGAACTTCAACGACTACGGAACCGAGGCCGACTGCGTGACCGCCTGCGAGGGCTGGACCGGCGACCAATTCGGCTGCCGCGAGATGCACCTCGGGCTCGTCCAGGATCCGGCCAACGACGGCCACTGCGGCCACGCCAGTCTCGACGGCGGCAACGTCTGCCCCTAGGCGGGCTGGCTTCCACGTGCGCGGCCCAGGGCGTCTTCGGGCGCCTTGCGCCGCGCGCCTTCGTCAGGCGGCCGCCGTGTCCTCGGACGAAACGAGCGCGATCGCGAGCACCTCGTCGATGTGTTCGACATAGTGCAGCGACAGGTCGTCGCGGACGCGCGGCGGCAGGTCCACCTCGTCCTTGCGATTGCCGGCCGGGAGGATGATCGTGCGGATCCCCGCGCGGTGTGCGGCGACCAGCTTCTCCCGGATCCCCCCCACCGGGAGCACGCGCCCGCGCAGGGTCACCTCGCCGGTCATGGCGACGTCGGGCCGGACGGGACGCCCCGAAAGCGCGGACACCAGGGCCGTTGTGACCGTCACGCCCGCGCTGGGGCCGTCCTTGGGCACGGCGCCTTTGGGCACGTGGACATGGATGTCGTGGCGGGCGAAGAGCCCCTCGTCGATCCCGAACGAGGTCGCGCGACTGCGTACGAGGCTCGTGGCCGTCTGCCCCGACTCGCGCATCACCTCACCCAGCCGCCCGGTCAGACGGATCGTGCCGTCGCCCGGCGTCGCCAGGGCCTCGACGAACAGCAGCGAGCCGCCGGCCGGGCTCCAGCCGAGCCCCGCCACGAGCCCCACGGGCGCGTCGTCCTCCGCCCGCTCGGGGTGGAAGCGGGGCGGGCCGAGGATCCGAAGGACGTCGTCCTCACGCACCGATCGCTCGAACGGGCGCCCTTCGGCGAGGGCAACCGCGCGATCGCGCAAGATCGCCTCCAGGGCGCGGCCGAGGTCGCGCACGCCGGCCTCCCGCGTGTACCGCTCGACGAGAAGCGCCAGGACCTCGTCGTCCACGGTCACGGCGTCAGCCGAAAGGCCGTGGTCGGTCGAAAGTGCAGGCCACAGGTGGTCCCGGGCGATGGCGATCTTGTCCTCGATCGTGTAACCGGTCATCTCCAGGATCTCGAGCCGGTCGCGCAGCACGGGTGGGATCCGATAAGGGTCGTTCGCCGTCGCGATGAACAACACCCCGGACAGGTCGTAGGGAAGCCCCAGGTAGTGGTCTTCGAAGGCGTCGTTCTGCTCCGGGTCGAGGACTTCGAGCAGGGCGCCGGCCGGGTCCCCGCGCAGGTCCGGCGCGACCAGTTTGTCGATCTCGTCGAGCAGGATCACCGGATTCACGGTGCCGGCGCGCTTCATCGCCTGCAGGATCCGGCCGGGTAGTGCGCCGACGTACGTGCGGCGGTGGCCGCGGATCTCGGCGTCGTCGCGCACGCCACCCAGGCTGATCCGCGTGAACTTGCGCCCCATCGCCTCGGCGATGGAACGGGCGATGGAGGTCTTGCCCACGCCCGGCGGCCCGGCCAGGCACAGAATCGGGCCGCGGATCGACGGGGCGAGCTTGCGCACACTCAAGAACTCGACGACCCGCTTCTTCGCCCGGGCAAGGCCGTGGTGGCGCGCTTCGAGCAGGTGCCGGACGGCCTCGAGATCCAGCCGGTCCTCGGTTCGCTCGTCCCCCCACGGCAGGTCGGCGATCCACTCCAGGTAGGTGCGCGCGACCTGGGCCTCGTTGCTTTGGGGGTGCATCCGTTCGAGACGGCGAACCTCCCGCTCGACCACCCCCCGCACCTCCGGGGGCAGGTCCTTTTGGCTCAGGCGCTTGGCGAGCCTGCGGTGGGGGTCGTCGCGATCGGAGATCTGACCGAGTTCCGCCTGGATGGCGCGGAGCTTGTGTCGCAACAGCGCGCGCTGCTCGTGCCGGGACAGGTGTTCCCGCACGTGTTCGTCGAGTTCGCGTTGGACCCGTAACGCGCTGATCGCCCGGCTGGTGGCCTCCAACATGCGCCGCAGGCGCTCGGGAACGCTGGCCTCCTCCAGCAGCGAAAGGCGAGCCTGTGGTGCAAGGTCCACGTGGGCGGCCGCCAGGTCGGCGACCCGGCCCGGGCGTGTCTCGCTGGCGATGGCCGCCGCGGCTCGCTTGCGCCGGGACGTGTGCGCCTTCGCGGGGAGAGACTCGTCATAGGTCCGCAGCAGGTCCTGCAGCGCGCCCGCCATGGCGTAGGCGAGGGCGGGGTCACCGATCTTCTCGTGCAGCGTGGCGAAGCGTACCGATGCGAAACCATCGTCCGGGATCCATTCGAGCAGGTGGACTCGCCCGATGCCCCGCACGATGGCCGTGGCGCGCCCGGGCAGGCCGTCCATCACGCGAAGTAGCTCCGCGAGCACCCCCACGCGACAGACGTCGTCGAGGCCGGGGTCCTCGGTGCCGGCGTTCTTTTGCGTGGCGACGACGATCCGGGGGGGGCGCCCTTCGCTCGATGCCAGGACTCGGGCCGCGCGGACGGCCCGCAAGGAGGCGTCGCGGCCGAGCTCGACGGGCAGGATGACCCCCGGAAAGAGCACCATGTTCCGCAGGGGCAGGGCGGGGAGGGTGTTCCGGGACGGGTCCGAAGGTTCCGGCGCCATGGTCGCAAAAGCGTAGCACCCGCCGGGGATCCGGCGCGCACGGGATCTGGTACACAACCGGGGTCGTGCGGACCGCTGACCATGCGTTCGACGCGCCGGCGTCGTCGTGGGCCGCCGCCCTGGGGCTCGCTGTGGGCGTGGCCATCGCGCCGGTGCTGGGCCTCGTTCCCTCCGTGGCGAGCGCGCTGCTGGCCTGGTGGGGGGGGGGCGTAGGGCTGCGCGGGGCGCGAAGATCCGGCAGCGTCGGAGGTGAGATCGCCGCAGCGGCCGCGACCGTGGGGCTTGCCGTCGTCCTCGGCGGTGTCGCCGCCCGCCTGACCGGTGGTGTCCTCGTCGAGATCCCGGCCGCGATCTGGGGGGCGGCGGCTGCGCTCGCCGCCACCTGGGTCACGCCGGGTCGCCCGGCCATGCGGGGGGGGCTGGCGCTCGCCGCCCTGCTGGCCGGAGCGTTGGCAGGGGACGCCTTCGAACGCGAGGGGCCCGCGGCCCGGGGCCGCGCCGTGTCGGGGCCGATCTACGGCATCCACCCCTTCCAGACGACGGCGATCCGGATCGACGGCTACGGCCCGTTCGACATCCCCCTCAACGACTACGTCGAGCCCGACGCGAACCGCGGCTACGGGCCGGAGGAACTGGCCGACGCACTCGCGCTGGCCCTGCACGCCATCGCGCGCACGCACTTTGCCGACGGGCCGGCGCGGGCCCGCGCGGCGTTCGGCGGGGCGGTCGTGCGCCCGCTGCGGACGCCCGCCGTGCGCGAACGGATCGACCGCGACCCCGAGTTCGCCACGCAGCCGCGCTTCGAGGTGGTCTCCGGCACGTACGGCCCCGGTTCGAGCGTCTCGTTCGTCTGCCCGGGCCATCGCAACGACCCGAGGGGCTTTTCGCCCACGAGCCCGATGGTCAAGATGTGTCCCGACAAGTACGCCACGGAGGCGAGCGCCGGGCTCGGCGTGACCGGTCGCTGGGCGGGGTACGCCGAGTTTCGCGGGAGCGCCCGCACGTCCCTGGCGGCGCTCGTCGGGGCCACGCGCAGCGACGACGAGGCCGGCCGTCGCGTCGTTCGGGCCGAGCGGCTCGTCTGGGCGCTCGCGGTGGGCTTCGTGATCGCCGTCGTTGCGGGCCGTCGTGGGCTGGCGGCCAGGGCGGCCCCGCTGGGGACCGCGGCGGGATGGGGGATCGTGGGGCTCGTCGCCGTTGCGGCCGCCGGCTCGCGCTCGCTCCGGCTCGTGGCTGTCCAGCCCTTCTCCGGGAGCGACCCCGGTGTGATCGCCGCAGGGGTGGGGGTGCTCGCCGCCCTCGTTGGATCGGCCGGGTTCTCGGATCCACCGCGGGCCGGCGCCCGGCCTCGCTGGCGTGCCTGGTGGATGCCGGGGTTGCTCGTGACGGTCGCGGCCCTGTTCGCCGCGATCGATCCGCGCGCCGTGGACTGGCTGTCGCCGGGACTTGCCGCGGTTGAGGGCAACGCGCCGGGTGTGCCTCTCGTTCGCGGTCTGGCTGGCCGCGTCGCCTCGGCGCTCGGGATCGCGGTGCAGCCGGTCGAGGCAGTGGCCGGCAGCCTCGTCGTGGCCGTCTTCGTGGGCGCAGCCGCGACCGCCGGGCGCCAGGCGGTGCGGCGGCTGCGGCCGGCGGGGGCCGCGGGCGTGGCCTTCCTGTGCAGCGGTTTGGGGCTGGCGGCCGCGCTCCTGGCCGTGTTCGCCCCGCGCGCCGGCGGCGGCGCCGTCCTCGTCCCGGTGGTCGGTGGGGTGGGCGTGGCCCTCGTGGCGGCCGGTGACCGACGCGAAGGGGTGCGTGCGGGGATCGTTCGAGCGCTCCTGGCCATCCTCGCGCTCGCGGGCGTGGGGGCTCCGCTGCTGTCCGCCAGCGCCACGAGCCCCGTCACGCTCGCCGGGATCGGGCTTGGCCTCGTGCTCGTGCTGTCGGTCGCGTGGACCCGGCGGCCGACCGGCGACGGCGGTTGAGGGGGTGTCCCGGCGCCGGTATGATGCCGCACCCCTCGAACGAGGGTGAACCCTCCATGACCGCGCTCGCTCGTCTCCCGTTCGTGCACCGACTCCTCGCCTCCGCCCTGGCCGGCTGCCTGGCGCTCTCCGCCGTACCGGCGCGCGCGGCCGAATCTGCACCGGCCGAGGCCACGCCCGCCGAGTCGGCGAAGGCCCCGGCCACGGTCTCCGGGACCGTGGCGCTGCTGCGCTTCGATGGCCCGTCCGCGGCCTCCGACATGCGATCGGGCCTCAAGGATGCCCTCTCCGCCGCCGGGTTCACGGTCAAGAGCGTGGCGCTCGACGCCAAGGGGGCGGCCAAGAAGGCCAAGTGTCGCGGCGGTGAGATGGACGAGGCGTGTCTCGAACGGCTCGGCAAGTGGCTCAACAAGTCGTCCAAGACCGCGGCGGACTTCGTGGTCTTTGGCGGCGTGGTGCCGGGCGAGCCGGCTCCGAAGGCGCGGATCGTGCTCTACGACGTCGGCCAGGGCAAGACGGTCCAGGTCGTCGAGGGCGTGCTCGACGGAGACGACCTCATCTTGCCCATCGTGATGCCCAAGGCCGCGGCGGCGGCGCTGGCCCACCACCTCGTGCCGCCGGTGCCGACGCCGGAGGAAGAAAAGATCCTCGCGACCCTCGACGAACCCGAGAAGACCGCCGAGGAGATCGAGGCCGAGAAGCGCAAGATCGCCGAAGCCGAGGCCCAGGCGGGGCAGGTCGGCGCGGGGGACGTGGACGTGTCCGGGATCCGTTACGACCTCAAGGCAGACTTCAAGGACTACTGCCGCAACGGTCCCCGCAAGAAGCGTGCGTCCAGGGACGAGGACATCGATCCGCGCCCGTCGTGCAAGATGGGGCCGTTTTGGGGCTACTGGCAACCGCGGGCCTGGGCGTTTTTGACGCTGACGGCCGCCGGGCTCGTGACCACCGGGGTGATGTACGGGCTGGCCCTCGGGGCGCGCAAGCCCTACAAGGACGCGCTCTCGGCGGTGCAGGACTACGAAGCCATGGTCGGGGGAGACCCCTCGCGCAACCCGAACCTCGCCTGCTCGGGTGGGACCTGCTACCAGGATCTCGCCCTCGAAGTGGCCAAAAACGGCGCCCGGATGCGCAAGTTCGCCCTGGGCGGGGACGTGGCGCTGGGGGTCACGGTCCTGCTCGCCGGCGTGTTGGGGATCATCATCTACCAGGACCGCAAGTACGCAAGGGACAAACTCACCGAGGAAAAACGCCTTCGGGCCCTTTCGGGGGTCCGGGTGGCGCCGGCCCTCGGCAAGGGCTTCGCCGGCGGCATGCTCGGCTTCCGATTCTAGGGGCGCCCGCGCCGCTCCTTGTCGGCGCATCGCCCAACGGGCTTCGTGAGAGAGGGGCGAGGTTCCTCGATGGCGCTCCTGGGGCAGCGCGTCAGGGGCGTGTTGCCGCTGGGCGGTTCGTACGGCGACGCACGAGTCCGCCGAGGACGAGGATGGTCAGCAGGCGCGCGGGTGCGGCCGGGCCCCTCCCGGTGCGGCAGCCGCAGCCGGCGGCGCCGCCGTCCTCGTTTCCGGCACTTGAGGCGGTCGTGCCGCCCGTCCCCGCCGTGTCGCCTCCGGTCGAGCCGCTTCCGCAGCGGTCGTCGGGGGCCTCGTCACCGGGTGCGGCGGGCGTGAACATGTCGCAGAAGGTGGGCTTGAACGGCACGTTCGGATCCAGGCAGTCCGCCGTGCTCGGTCCGACCAGGCGGTAGGCGGAGAAGGTCTCGTGGGAGCGGCCCATGGGGTCTTCGATCCGCCCGAAAAATCGGACCTGCGCCTCGGCGACGGACTGGGGCCAGACGAACGGGATGTTGATGACGGGTTCGCTGGCCGGATAGCAGGCCGCGACGAGCCCCTCCATCGGCTCCTCGCCGGGCAACACGGATGTTTGCCACGAAAGGTCGAGGGTGGAGCCGGCCGGGGCGTTCGTACAAACCTTCACCTGGTATCGCTGGCTCGGATAGTACGTCGTCCCGAACCCGAGATCGACGATGTACAGGCTCGGCGGCGCCGCGTCCGGGTCCGGTCCCGAGACGATCTTGAAGGCGCCGGGGAAGGGAAACCAGGCGTTGAAGCGCCCGGCGTCCACGTAGGCGTACAGCAGGTAGGTTCCGTCGGGAAGCTGCGAGGTGTCGAAGTCGAAGCCGGCGGTCGCCTGGTCGGCCGTCACGGGCAGCGGATCGCCGAGTGCGTACCAGGTGCCGGCGAGGTCCTGGTTCTTCTCCAGGATCTGTTCGTCGGGCACGACGCCCACCTCGCAATCCGATCCCATGAACAGGGTGGTCGCGTCGTCCACCTGCGCCTGCGAAAGCCACAGGGGCAGGACCGAGGGACGGGCCGAGAAGGCGTAGAAGTGAAGGGACTGCTCCCATCCCGGCTGGATCATGGCGAGTTGCTCGGGCGGGTGGCTGTACGCGATGTGGACGGTGGGGGCAGCGGTCTTGTCCACCACCGTGATGCAGTCGGCCGACTCGAAGTCCACGCCGACGGGCGTGGCCGCGCAGTTGCTCGCGCGGGCGGCTAAGGGGGCGGCCACGAGGGTGGTCGCAGCCGCGATGGGTGAGGCGATGCGGGCGAGCATGGGCGTAAGTGTACTGCGGCGGGCCGACCGGGGCCCGCCCGTCCTGCGCCCGCTGCACTCGATCGGGGCCGTCGGCCATCCGGGGACGGCATCGCCGCGGTGCCAGGGGCCGCGGGCGGTGGAGGCTGGGGCGGCGTGCACGTATCCGGTCGCGCAAGCGCCGAGCGCAGGGGGGACCGGTGCGGCTGGGCCCGTGCCGGGGATCGGCTACGCGCCGCCAGCCGTTGCGCCGGCATCCTCCGCGGCCGGTTTCGTCGCGTCGCCGTCGGAACCGGCTGGTGGTGCACCGGGCGCCGGTTTGGACTCGCTCGCCTGGCCCGCCGTGTCGTCTCCTTCCGGTGCGGCTGCCGCCCCGTCGCCGTCGCCCGCGGGCTCGTCGTCCGGGCAGGCCTCGAAGCCCACGTAGTCCGGGTCGCAGGGGTCGGTGATCGCCTGCCGCTCCACCTGGACCGCCGGGGCGGTGGTGCCGTCGGCCACCTTGCGCCAGGTCACGTCCACCTTGAGGAAGGTCGTGCCCTCCTTGGGGTCGAACTTGCGCAGCTCGCCGTGCCGCTCGGCCAGGAAGGAATCCGACAGGGAGAAGAACGCCTCGGTGGTGCCGTTCCACTCGTTGCGACGGCTGCCCGCCTTCGTCGTGATGACCTCCTCGCCGCGATCGTCGAGGACGAGCTTGGCGAGCTTGCGACCGGTCTTCGGATCCTGGAAGTAGCCCTCGAAGGTGGTCTTCTTCGTGCCCTTGCGATAGCGGCCCAGCTTCCCCTTGCGTCCCTTCTTCTCCGTCTCCTCCCACGAGGCGCCCGGCTGGAGGGGCTCGCCGGGGACTTGCAAGAAGGCGTCGTCGAGGCTGTCGAGGACCCCCTGGATCACCAGGCGAAGTTCGTCGTCCACCTCCGACGGCACGGGCGGCAAGTAGTGGACCGAGCCGTCGGCGCCCACGTTGAAGCGGATCTCCATACCCTGGACCTGGCGGACCGCCTGCTCGATGAACTCGTCCACCGAGATGCTGATCGCACTCGGAGGCAGGGTCCACTGGATCTTGACGTTGTGGAACGTGGCGCGCACCAGGATGTCGCCCCGCTTCGGGTCCTTGCCGAGGATCTGCAGGCGCACGTCGTACTCGAGCACGCGGTTGAGGTTGCCCATGGCCCCGCTGGCCGTCTCGGCGCGGCGCACGTGCCCCTCGAAGGTGCGCCCGGGGGAGAAGTCGTAGGCAAGCCGGATGCCGCCTTCGGGGACCGTAAGCGGCTGGTACTTGGGGCCGCAGGCGGGGCCGACGGTCAGGAGCGCAAGCAGCAGACAGCGCAGCCAGTAGGCGGCGGAGGCGAGGTCGCGGGGCTTCATGGCCGGCGAAGGGTAGCAGCCCCGGATGCGCCCCGGGGCCGGCCGTGGTGGACGCCGTTGCGCGGCTGCGGCTCGGCGCTTCGTGCCGCCGTTCCACCCGGAACGGGAGGCGGCGCTGCCCGGGAGGCGGCCGGGCCCGTGCGTTCCTTCCTCGGGACGACCGCGTCGGCGGCGTCCTCCGGCCGGGGGGCGGCCGGGGAGGGGCCGCCGCTGGATGCCGGACCGGGGCGCTGCGCGGCTGGCAGCGAGGCGTCACCGACCCCCGCCCCCCTCGCCATGCCCACGTCGGACACCGTCGCGGGCGGTGGACCGGGGGGCGAGGTCGTCGGGGGTGGGATCCGTCCCGGGTTCGCGGGCGGCGTCGCCCGGCGACGTGCGAGGGCTTCTTCGGTCTTGCGCTTTTCTTCCTCTGGATCGGGCGGTCCGGGCGGCCGCTCCTGCAGGAAGCGCCGGTCTGGTCCGAGGGCGGAGTTCTCCACGTACACGAGCGGTGCGCGCTCGGGGGCGGGGAAGTAGCCCGTCCATCCGTCGGGCAGGGCGGGCCCCAGGAACCGGTAGACCCAAAGGGCCGCCGCCGGGGGCAGGTTCACGCAGCCGTGGCTGCGCCGGTGGCCGAAGCCGTCGTGCCAGTACGCGCCATGCAGAGCGTTGTGCCCCTGGAAGAACACGGACCACGGGACCTGCTGGACCATGTAGGCGTCGTCTTCGTAGGCCTGGTTGTCCATGTCGATGGTGCGGACGATGCCCCACACGGGGTAGAGGCCGCGGGGCGTCGGGTTCCTCGCCCCCGATGAGACGAGTGTCGCGAAGTAGGGGCGCCCGCCCCGGTACACCACCGCGACCTGCGTCCCGAGATCCACGTGCACCCAGGCCGTGTGGTTCGGGTGTCCGGTGGCGGCAAGGTGCCGGACGACGGGCTCGGGTGGCCGCTCGAACAGGCGCAGCGGTGCGACACGCCGCGCCGGGATCCAGCCCTCCGCACCGTCTTCCGTCCGAACGAGTACCATGGACTTGGCCCCGTCGTCGGCCGGGTGGCGCGCGAGGATCTGGACGATCCCCCGGTCCTTCGTGCGGCCGGTGACCGGTGCGCGGGGCGACGGCGCCGATCGCAGGGAGACCTGCTTGCGCCGAAGGAGGGCCAGGCGCTCCGTGGCCCCCGGCTCGATCGTCGGTGGCAGGAAGATGCCGCGGAACGCCGACCCCGATCCGAGGTAGGCCACTGCATCACGTGGGATCAGGTGGCCGTGGACGTCCCGCACGTACCGTATGCCGTCGAGGGGGCGGGCGCCGACGACGGCCAGGGTCATGCCCTTTTCGAGCTGGCGGAAGGGGACGCCTTGGATGGCCGCTGCCTCGTCCTCGTAGGCCGGGGTGCCATCGGTTCGGACCAGGGCGTAGCGGAAGGGGAGCGGCTCGAACGACGGCCGCGCGGCGGGGGGCGGGTTGGAGACCGGGCGCACGTGCCCGCGGCACACGAGCCCGAACGGCCACACGGCGTACGCTCCCTTCGGACACCGCACGTCCCCGGGGTGGTGTGGGACCTCGCCGCGCACGACGAGCACGGTGCCGCGCGCGACGGTGGCGGCCCGTACGCGCCGACCCGCGAGGTCGCGGTGCACGAACGTCTCCCGGTGGCGCGCCTCCACGTACGTCACCTCGCTCGGCACCACTTCGGGGCCGGGCTCGAGCCAACGGACCGCGGCGAGAAAGGTGACGATCGCGAGGGAAGGGGGCATCGTGGACGTCCGTTTTCAAGACGTGTCCACCGCGGCGGATCTTCCCTCGCTGCGCCGGGGCGTTTTCCGCAGGCGAGCGGGGACCCGCAGGGCCGCCAGCCCCTTGCGCCGCGCCCACGCCTCCTCGTCCCCGTAGCGCAGGGGGCGGGTCCCGGGGGGCAGCCCCTCGAAGGCGGCGCACCAGGCGCGGTAGCCGCCGCCGGCGCGGACCGCGGCCACGGCGGCGTGCCCGCCCTCGCTGCCCGCGCGAGCCAGCAGGTATTCGACGTGCGCCCACTTCGGGGACTGCGGGCGGATCGACACGGTACCCCGCAACGCCCGCCGGATCCGGTCGAGACGGGCGCGGGAGGCGGCGACCCCCACGAACGGAGCCCCGTCGAGGGGCGTGTTGCGCTTGGGGACGAAGGTCGAAAACGTAAGCGTCAGCGGGACGATCGATGCAAGCTCGCGGGCAAACTCGATGAGCTCGGTCACGTCGTCGTCGGTCTCCTCGGGGGCGCCGATCATCTCGTAGACCTTGAGGCCGGAAAACCCTGCCTCGGCCACCCGCTCGGCCGCGGTTCGCAGGTGGTCCTCGCGGATCCGCCGGTCGAGCAGGGTGCGCATCCGCTCCGAGATTCCGTCCGAGGCCACCGTGATCTGCCGGTATCCGCCCCGGCGCAGGGCCGCGAGCAGCGACGGGGTCAGGCGGTCCGCGCGCAGACTGGAGATCCCGATGCCCCGGCCGCCTTCGACGATGCGGTGGACGATCGCTTCGAGTTGGGGGTGGTCGGTGACCGCCGCCCCGACGAGCCCGACGCGCCGGGCGTCCTCGGGGATCGTGGCGAGGACCTCATCGGCCGAAAACAAGCGCATGCCGCCGTTCGTGGTCCGGCGCATCACGCAGAAGGTGCACGGGCGGGAGCAGCCGCGTTCGGGCTCCACGAGGAACATGTCCGCAAGCTCCGTGTCGGATGTCACGATGGCGCTGCGGGCCGGGAGCATCGCGCGCGGAGCCTTCCCCACCGGCGGCAGGTCGGCGCCGTAGGGCGCGCCGACCTCGCCGAGGACCGCGTGCGAGCAGCGCTCGGCGGCGGCCAGCGCACTCGATCGGGTCGGGGCGCGCAGGAGGTCGTCGAACAGGTCGGCCACCAGGTGTTCCGCTTCCCCGAGGACCAGCACGTCCACCAGAGGGAGCAGGGGGTAGGGGTTCGAGAAGGTCAGGGGGCCGCCCGCCACCACGATGGGGTCGCGCTCGTGTCGGTCGCGCGCGAGCGGCGGGATCCCGGCCGCCTCCAGCAGCCGCACGACCCCGGCGAGCTCGAGTTCGTAGGCCACGGAGAGCGCCACGACACGGTGTGCCGAAAGGGGGGCGCGGCCTTCGTAGGTGAGGATCGTCGTTGGGGGCCGGGGCCATGGCAGGGCGTTTCGCCCCCACCCATCGGGCAGGAAGGCCCGGTGGGTGCAAAGGCCCGCCTCGTGCAAGGTGCGGTAGATCGTCTGGTAGCCCAGGGAGGACATCGCCACCCGGTACGGGCTCGGGTACGCCAGCGCGATCCGCGCTGGCCGTCCCAGGCCCAAGGTCCCTCGTTCGAGGGCGAGGCGGCGGTCGATGACATCGCCGACGCTGGCCCGAGGCCCCCGCGCTGCGCGCCGATCCGCGCGGCCGCGACGCCGGGAGCGGCCCATGGGCTAGAAGCGCACGTGGGCGCCCGCGCCGCCGCCCCCAGGCAGCCACATGGGCCCGGCACCCACGAGCCGGAAACGACGGCGCGCCGCCTGGGCGCCGCCTTGCTTCTTCTTCTTGGCCACGCCGGCAGCCAGCAGCGCGACCCCCGTCACGAACAGGACGCCGCCGCCGACGATGAGAGAGATCCCCACGGCGTTGAGCGTGGGGAGTTCCTTCGAGTCGGCCCGAAAGACGTTGTCGTCGGCGTAGCTTCCCTCGGGGAAACCGATGGGGCCCTTGCTCGCCAGGTTCTTGAGTTCGCCGGCCTTTTTGTACGCCAGACCGAGGCTCACCGCGCCGCCCACGGCCGCCAGCCCGCCCACGGCCACCAGGGCGGCTCCACCAATGGTCAGGCCGGAGGGCCGCTTGCGTGCCTCGGCCTCACGCTCTGCGTCCGCCATGCGCTCGCGCTCCTCTCGCCGACTCTCGAGGATCGGTGCGTCCTCGTTGTCCTCGGCCCGAGGAACGGCCACCGCCGGCTGCGGCTCCGGCTGGGGCTGCGGCTCGGGTTGCGCCTGGTTCTCGGCACACTTCGTGCGTTCGATCTCGAGGAGCATCTCCTGCGCCGTCGCGCGCTCGGGGTGCTCCGGCACCAGGTCGAGGAAGCGCTGGAGGGCCTGCTTGGCCTTGAGGCAGTCGCCCGCGTAGAAGGCCGCGCTGCCGATGTTGAAGTTGAACACGTGTAGCTGCGGCGCATAGACCAGGTAGGCATCCTCGAACTTCTGGACCGCGGTCGCGAAGTCCTCGGCCTCGACCGCGGCGGTCCCTTCTGCGAACAGCTGCTTGGCTCGTTCGAGCTTCTCCTCGTCGGTCATGCCGGCCGTGGGGTCTTGTGCGGTAGCGCCGCCGGGCGCCGGCTGGGCGAGAACCCGCACCGGCAGCGCGGCGATCGACGCCGAGAGCAGGACGGAGAGGACGGGCGAGACGCAGGGAAGGCGAACGAGCATGGAAAGGTGGACCTATCCGAACGGGTTGACGGTCTTCGGTTTCTTGGTGGAGGTCTTCTTCTTGCGGCGTTTGCGACGCTTTCGGCGCTTCTTCTTGGGCTTTTCCGTCTTGGTCTCGGCCTTTGAGTCACTCGCGGCCTGATCGGCGCCCGCGGCGCCACCGGTGCCCTGGCCAGCCTTCGCCTCCGCGGCCTTCGCCTCGGGCGCGGGGGTCGGGGTCGGGGTCGGGGTCGGCGGCGGCGGCGTGGTCGCCGCGGGTGCGGTGGGGGGCGGCGTCGGGGGCGGAGGCGGTGGCTCGGGCCGCATGATCAACATGCCCGTGATGACGATGACGACGAGCCCCACGACCGCCGAGATCCCGACGATGAGCCCCGTGTTGCTCTTCGCGGGGGGGGCCGCCTCGCTCGGCTGAGCCGTCGCCTCGGCCGCGGCTGGCGCCGCGGCGGGCATCGGCTCGGGCTCGGGCTCGGGCTCCGGTTCGACGGTGGGCGTCATGGCCAACTCGTCCACGAGCTGACCGAGGAGATCGTCGAACGCGTCGGCGTCTTGCTGTCTGGGCTGGTTCACGGCCGACATCCTTTCGTTCCGGCGAGGCAGGGCGGAGTGTAACGGTAGGAAGCACCGGGCGACAAGCGCGCGGTCGGACGAATGAGGGAGCGCATCCACCGGGGCGGCGGCCGCGGGAACGTATCGCAGGGCCGTTCGGCTGCGAAGACCCGCCACCCGCTGGCGAGGATCCGGCAACTCCCGCGTCGGGGAGGGGGCTCGCGCCGGCCGACCCGCCTCCGCGCGTGCTGCGCTGGCAGTCGCCCGCCCGGTGGGTTAGCGGCCCTTCTTTTTCCCCGTGGTGGTACTGGTACGCCGTTTCGAGCCTTTTTTCGGCGCCCTGGGCCCGTCCCCTGGCTCGGCGTCGAAACGCCCCACGGCCGCCACGCTGCGGCCACCCGAGAACACTCCGCTGCGCACGATCCCGAAGCGAAGCCCCAGGGAAAGGCCGACGACGAGGCGGCCGGAGTCCACCCCGACGTCGGCGGACAGCGCGATGTGGCTGCCCCGGGCGAAGGCGTAGGTGTAACCGACGTGGGCCAGCGCCCGGTAGCCGATTCCCGTGTCGTCCGGGGCGCCGTCCTGGTCGAGATCGAGATCGCGCCGGCTCACCCCGCCGCGCGCGCCGACCGAGACCTGCCCGGCGTAGTCGCTGTACTTCGTATGGAGGAATCGCGTGTAGGAGACTCCGGCGTCGGTCGAAAACCCCTTGAGCGGGCCGAGGACGTCGTAATAGAAGCGAAGGTCGGCGTCGATCTGCTGCTCCAGGTCGAGCGGCACGCCCGCGAGAAACTGCAGGAAGGGAGCGCCGTTGTGGTCGCCCTCGCGCAGGAAACGGTCCGACTGGGCGATGGCCGCGTCGAACAGAAAACCCGCGCGGACCCGGATGCCCAGGTTCCGGTCGAGATAGGACGGATCCTCCAGGACGCTACGGATGCGGTGGACCAGGCGCGGACCCGGCTCGCGCGCCAGCAACCCGTTCGAGCGCAACACCCCGAGCACGGCCGCCAGGCGCGGAAACGTGGAGAAACGGTTCGCCCGCCGGTACACCGCCACTTGCAGGGCGCGCCGGACCGCCGGGGGGATCTCGCCCGTGAGGATGTTCTCCGATTCGAGGACGGCCACCAGGGCGTCGATGCGCAGGTCGGCGCCGGCGGCCAGGTGGCGGCCCCAGCCCAGGCCTGCCGCCGGCACCACGTCGAGGCCGAAGCGGGTGTCGGAAAGCGCGCTCTCGTCGATGCCGGTGGCCTGCACGTCCTCGACGCGGACGGACTGCACGCGCTGGGAGATCCCGACGGATGCAAAGGCGTGAGCGTCTGTTCGTCCAAAGTAGACGTGGACCGATCCGACGCCTTCGAGGGACTGGCCGATGAACAGGGTATCGCCGTCGTCGCTGCCGTCGGAGGCCGGGACCGCCGTGATGTCCCCGTTTCGCACCCGAGCCCACAAGGTTCCGTCCGTACGAAACCCCCATCGCTGGCGCTCGTCCACGTAGCGGGCGACCACCCCCAGGCCTGCGTCGGCCAGGACCGGGTTGCCGGTCCGCGCGCCGCCCGGCGGTCGGCGCAGGGGGACGTTCGCGTCCAGGTCGAGCGAGCCCAGGACGAACGCCAGATCCCGATCGCGCGCGAGGACGTTCGTCGGCAAGGGTTTTACGTCCGAGACGTCCTCGGCGGCGTCGGGGGCCACGCTGGCGGCTCCCATGGCGCCGAGCTGGGGGCCGCCCACGCCCGCCGCGCCCGGGGCGCCCGCCGCCGCGCCGGCTCCTTCCACCCCCAAAAGGCGTGCATCGTCGCGGGGGGTGCCGCCCAGCGCCGCGATGGCGTCGGCGGCCGCCCGGCGCACGAAGGCGTCCACGCTGCGATCGGCATAGACGCGCTGCAGCGCGTCGATGGCCCGCGGATCGCCGATTTTCGCCAGCGATTCCATGGCGATGGTCAAGACGGCGTCGAATCGCTCCGTCTCGACGATACGGATGAGGGCGTCCACGGCCTTGGGGGAGCGGCTCTTGGCCAGGCGCCGGGCGGCCTCACGGCGCTTGGTCCGCCAGACCTCCTCGTCCATGCCGGTCGGACGCCGTTCCAGGAGGGCGATGTCGTCCTCGGCCGGCGCCGCGCGGACCGGGCGAGGCGCCGCGCACAACCCGAGGGTGAAGACGAAGGCGGGCAGCGCGCTGCGCCGCCGAATGAGGGTCGAGCCGGTCATCGAGGATCGAGGCGGCCGCACCATCCAATGATACCTTCAATGTTGTCGTTTTGCGCGTTCGGGTCGTCGGAGTCGTCGAGGGTCTCTTGCAGGTCTGGACAGGGCGTCGTCTCGATGCAGGCGAGGATGACCGTGCCGAGATCCTGGGCGGCGCGCTGCACCTGCTCGACGCAGGCGGCGAAGGGGGCGGGGGGCTCGGGCCCGGGGTCCGACGGGTCGTCCTGGAGGAGCACGACGCCGCAGGCGGCGAGCTTCTCGCAAGCGTCCCAGGTGGAGAAACCGCCGGGATCGGGGGGATCGACCGGGCAGTCGAGGGCGAGGCCGGCGGGTTCGTCGCACGGCGTGTAGGCGCCCTGCTGCGCCCCCTGGCAGGCCGCCGCGACCACGAGCAGCGCGATCGAAAACCGCGTGCGGCGGGCGGCGAGGCGGCGGCGCGACGGGCGCATCGATCGGTACCGTAGCGATCCGCGGCCGGGAGCGTCAATTCGGCCGGAAGACCGCAGGGGGTTGGGGGGCGCCGCCCCCACGGCGGCCTGGCGTGCCCGCACGACGAAAGGACCGCCCGCCGGGTGGCGAGCGGCCCTCGTGGTGACCCCACCGGGAATCGAACCCGGGTTTTTGGGATGAGAACCCAACGTCCTAACCGCTAGACTATGGGGCCGAAAGCGCCCCCTTGCTCCGGGGCGCGGCTCGGGGACTAGGATTCGAACCTAGACTGGTGGGACCAGAACCCACTGTCCTACCGTTAGACGATCCCCGAAGAAGGGAATTTCGTGCTGTTGCCTCGTGTTTGCGGGCCGGCATGGTGCCCGGCCCCGAGCCGGTTGTCAACCCCTTTTTCGGCGGGCCGCCGGCGGGCCGCGGGAGGGGGGCGGGGGCGATGTGCGGTATGGTCCGGCCCATGGCCACGATCCACGGCAGGGCTTCGCGGCGGTGCGCCGTGCAGCGGGACGGGGGCCGACCGCAGCGGGCGACGGGCGGGCGGGAGATCGCGCGGCGGGTCCGGGCCGCGGGGCGGGCGTGGGGGCTGTGGGCCGGGCTCGTCGTGGCGGCGCTCGCAAGCGGGGGGTGCCGGCAGCCTGCGCCGGGGTCGCCGTCGCCGGGGCCGTCGCAGCCTGGACCGTCCCCGTCGGCCCCCGCTGCCGACGCGAAGGCGGTGCCTGCGGGCGCCGCCGAGGGGGGCGGGCCGCGAGCCGCCGATCCCCTGGCCGTGGCCGAGGGCGGGCACGGGGCCGTCACCAGCGCGGCGCTCGACGCCACCAGGGTGGGGCTTTCGGTGCTCGAGGCCGGCGGCAACGCCGTGGACGCGGCCGTGGCGGTGGGCTTCGCCCTCGCGGTGACCCATCCCTCCGCCGGCAACCTCGGCGGCGGCGGCTTCATGGTGGTGCGCATGGCCGGCGCGCCGCCCACCACGTTCGACTTCCGGGAGGTCGCGCCGCGGGCGGCGTCGCGGGACATGTACCTGGGCCCGGACGGCGACCCCACGGGGGACAGCCGCACCGGCCCGAAGGCGGCGGGGATCCCCGGGACCGTGGCGGGCCTTGCGCTCGCACACGCCCGTTTCGGGTCGAAGCCGTGGCGCGAACTCGTCGAGCCGGCCGTGCGCCTGGCCCGCGACGGACACGTCCTCGACACCTTCCACGCCGACGACCTGCGCCGTGGGGCCGAGGCCATGAAGAAGGCGGGCTTCGAGACCTCGGCGCGGTTCTACCTGCGTCCCGACGGCTCCTTCTACGCGCCGGGGGACCGCTGGAAGCAGCCGGTCCTCGCCGCCACCCTCGCCCGGATCGCCGACGACCCGCGCAGCTTCTACGAGGGACCGCTGGCCGAGGCGCTCGTGCAGGGGGTCCGCGACGCCGGGGGGATCTGGTCCATCGAGGACCTGCGCGCCTACCGGGCCAAGGAGCGCCCGCCGATCCGGTTTGCCTATCGGGGCGTCGAGGTGATCACGATGGGACCGCCGTCGGCCGGCGGCGTCGTGCTGCGCGAGCTGTTCGCCGCCAGCGAGGCCCTGCGGATGTACGAGATGCCCTGGCGCAGCGTGCAGGAGGTCCACCACCACGTCGAGGCGTGCCGCCGCGTGTACGCCGACCGCAACATGCTGCTGGGTGACCCGGACTTCGTGAAGATGCCCCTGGACCGGCTGCTCGACCCGGCCTACGTGGCTCGGCGGATGAAGGACGTGCGCCCGGACCGGGCCACGCCGTCGTCACAGGTGGGCTCGGGCCCCCCGGCGCCCCACGAGTCCGTGGAGACCACGCACTACTCGGTCGTGGACGCGGCGGGCAACGCGGTGGCGGTCACCACCACCTTGAACCTGGGCTTCGGAAGCAAGTTCGTCGTGGCCTCCACCGGTGTCCTCTTGAACGACGAGATGGACGACTTTTCGGTCAAGCCGGGCCATCCCAACGCCTTCGGGCTCGTACAGGGGGAGCCCAACGCCATCGAGCCGCGCAAGCGGATGCTAAGCTCCATGACGCCGACGATCCTCGTCCAGGACGGCGCGTTGCGCGCCGTGCTCGGCACGCCCGGGGGGCCCACGATCACCACCACGGTGTTCCAGATCGCCCGGGCCCTGGTGGACTACGGCCGGCCGCTGCCCGAGGCGGTCGAGGCCGTGCGCGTGCATCACCAGTGGCTGCCCGACGTGGTCTTCGCCGAGGCGCGGATCCCCCCCGACCTCGAACGCGGGCTCGCGGCGCTCGGGCACGAGGTTCGCAAGCGGCGGGCCATGGGGCACGCCAACTGCATCGAGGTCCTCCCGGACGGCACGCGGCGCGCCGTGGCGGATCGGTCCCGCGACGGCGGGGCGGCGCTCGCCTACTGACCGCCGCGGGCGAGGCGGGCGGGGGCGAGCAGTTCGTCGAGCTCGGCCGCCGGCACGAGGCCGCGTTCGAGCACCACCTCGCGGATCGTCTTGCCCTCGGCGTGGGCCGCCTGGGCCACCTGGGCCGCCCGGTCGTAGCCGATTCGAGGCGCCAGGGCCGTCGCGAGCATCAGCGAACGCTCCACGAGGGCCTCGCAGCGGGCGCGGTCCACCGCAAGGCCTCGCACGCAGTCCGCCTCGAACCGCTCGGACGCGCGCGCAAGCAGGGTCACGGACTCCAGGAAGGCGTCGAGCATCACGGGCATGGCGGTGTTGAGCTCGAAGAGGGAGCCGACGCCGGCCAGGTCGGCGCCGGTCACCACCGCGTCGTTGCCCAGCACGCGCGCGACCACCTGCAGGACCGACTCGCACAGCACGGGGTTGACCTTGCCCGGCATGATCGACGAGCCCGGTTGCACCGGGGGCAGGCGCACCTCGGACAGGCCGCCGCGGGGACCGGAGGCCAGCAGGCGCAGGTCGCTCGCGATCTTGGCCAGGCCCAGCGCGGCGGTCCGCAGGTGGCCGTGGGCCTCGGCGAAGGCGTCCTTGGCGGCCTGGGCGAACACGGGATTGTGCGCCTGCGAGAAGACCAGGCCGTAGCGCGCCGACATCCGCTCGAGCACGGCCGCCGCGAAGCCCGGAGGCGCCCCGAGCCCGGTCCCCACGGCGGTCCCCCCGAGGGGGACGTCGCACAGGAGACGGTCGCGCGCCCGCGCGGCGTTCGTGCAGGCGTTTCGTGCGGCGGCCGCGTACCCGAAGAAGACGTCGCGCACGAACATCGGCACCGCGTCCATCCCGTGCGTGCGACCGATCTTGACCGTATCGCCCGCGGCCCGTGCCTTGTCGTCGAGCGCCCGCGCCAGGCGGTCGAGGGCAGGGACGAGCGCCTCGTGCAAGGCCAGGGCGCACGTGATGTGCATGACCGTGGGGAAGGTGTCGTTGGAGGACTGTCCCAGATTGACGTGATCGTTCGGGTGGACGCCGCCCGGCGCCTTCGTGACGCGGCCGTGGCCCAGCCGCTCGTTGGCGAGGGTGGCGATCACCTCGTTGACGTTCATGTGGACCGCGGTGCCCGAGCCCGTCTGGTAGACGTCCACCACGAAGTGGTCGTCGTGCCGGCCGTCGGCCACCTCCTGGGCGGCGGCCGCGATGGCGCGCGCGAGCGCGGGCGGGAGCGTGCCGAGGGCCTCGTGGGTCTGGGCGCAGGCCGCCTTGAGGGCGCCGTAGACGTGGAAGACCCGCGCGGGGAGGGGGCGGCCGGCGACGACGAGGCGGGCCGCCCGCGCGGTGCTCGCCCCGTAGAGGGCGCCGGCCGGCACGGCCATGGGCCCGAGGCTGTCGAACTCCGTGCGCGTTTCGGCCACCGCGGGCTCAGGCGCGCAGCCGGCCGGTGAGGATCTCGAAGAACATGACCCAGTCGCCCATCAGGGAGTACAGCGGGTACTGGAAGGTCGCCGGTCGGTTCTTCTCGAACACGAAGTGGCCCACCCAGGCGAACCCGTATCCGCACACGGGGGCGAGCAGCAACAGCCACGGGTTGCCCAGGGCGATGGCCGCCACGACGATGCCCAGCACCCCCCAGCTTCCGACGAAGTGCAGCCGGCGGCACACCGGGTGGCTGTGCTCGCTCAAGTAGAAGGGGTAGAAGTCACGAAACGTGCGATACCGGCGGGCGTCGTCCACGGCCGGAAGGATGCCCCGGGCGGCGGGCGGCGGCAAGGCGGCCCCCGGCTGGGGGGCGCGGTGTGGGCGCTTACAGGAACGTGCCGCCGACGACGAGGCCGAAGAAGACCTGGTGGACGCCGGCCACGTCCTGGGCGGTGGTCTTCTCACACACGCGGCGGTCGTCCTCGTCGCGGCAGGTGCGGCCGTGCGCGTTGACGAGGAAGGAAAGGCGCGCCCCGAGGAAGACGCGCCGGGCCACGAACAGGTGGACGATCGGGCCCAGGCGCATGGAAAACCCCTGCGAGAATTCCTTCGAGGCGTCGCGGCGCCGGAAGGTCTGGCGCGAAAAGCCCGGGGCCAGGTCCACGCCCAGGTCGAAGCGCCACACGGGGAGCATGGGCCGCAGGAGGGCGTAGACCCCCTGCTGGTAGGCGGTCCGGTAGCCCGGGGCGTCCACGATGTCGTAGTCGGGCCGGAACATGCCGAAGTCGTAGGCGCCGCCGAGCAGGAAGTACTTCCATCGGAACCCGAGCTCGGCGCCGAAGGCGAAGCCCAGGCGCGTCCGCCCCGGCGCGAGATCGCCCGCGTCGTCGCGGGCGCAGCGGGCCTTGCCGGGCAGGCAGGCCGACGCCCCGAGCGACAGGGCCATATGCCCGCCCCGGCGGTCCACGTTGGGGCGCGCATTTGCCGCGGACGGCGCGAGGGCGAGCGCGAGGAACACGAAGAGGAGGCGGGCGGATCGCACGGTCACCGAGCCTCTACGAAGACGCGGAGGGATCCCAAATTATTCGCGGTCCAGTCCGCGATGCGCGCTTTTGCGCACCGGTGCATCTCGGCGGCGGCGAGGCGCAGCACCGAGGCGCGTGCCGGTGGAACGACGCTACGGGGCCTTCGGGCCCTTGCCGCCGCCGAGGCACGGCGGTGCAGCCGGGACCGACCCCTCGCGCGCGGCGTGCTCGGCCGGGGTCACCGCGTGGATCCGCAGGGCGTGCAGGCGCGCCGCGAACTCCTCGGCCAGGACCTCTTGCACCCTGCGGTGCCGGGCGACGAGCCCCTCGCCCTCGAAGGCCTCGGACACCACCAGCACGTGGATGTGGGTCTCGGCCCCGGGGCCCGCCGCGTGCATGTGGCTTTCGTCCTCGACGGCCAGGTGGACGGGCGCGAAGGCGGCGCGCAGCCGGTCGCGGATCCGATCGACGCGGCTCACGGGCTCACCTCCGTTTGCGCGCGGGGCGCGTCGGGCAGGGTGCGCGCGACGACCTCCGCGATGTCGAGCACCGCCACGTCCTCGTCCTTGCCGTGGTGCTTGACCCCG
>JALSIN010000306.1 GCA_026989935.1 Polyangiaceae bacterium
CCGAACACGCGGAAGAAGGAGGCATCTTGAAGACCACGGCGACGGGGCCGGTGCCCGTGGCACGGGACCTGGTGACGACGAGCAATCGGTCGGCGCGGCCGACGGGAGAGGCATCGTTCGACACGGTGCTGTCGGCCGCCTTGGGCGACGCGCGCACCGACGGCGACGACGACGCGGCCGCACGACGTGGGGACGGCGACACGGCGCCCCGCGGGCATGTCGTCCCACCCGAAGGAGTCGCGACCCAGGAAGGAACTCAACCAGACGAGGCGAGCACGCCCGCCCCTCCCCCGCCGCCCCTACGACTCGGCACGGGCACCGAACCCGGCACGGACGGACCAGGGGAGATGGACACCCCCGCGGGCATCCCCGGACCGTCCCGCACGGACACCGGCGCGAGCGGCGGCGCGAGCGGCGGGCCGAACCGCGGCGGGACGGCGACAATCCGCGGAGGCGGGCCGCACCGCGGCGGGACGGCGGCAATCCGCGGAGGCGGGCCGAACCGCGGCGGAACGGCGGCAATCCGCGGAGGCGGGCCGAACCGCGGCGGGACGGCGGCAATCCGCGGAGGCGGGCCGAACGCGACGCCCCCCACCGGCACCGCGCACGGGTCCGCCCCCGACGGCGAGCCGGAGCGTCGAGACGGCGATGGGGGAGGCGCGGCGCCCCCCACCACGGGGACCGTGGTCACCGGAAACGCCCTTGACGGCATGACAGTCCCCACCGCCCCGCTCGCGAGACCGCGCACCAGCAGTCCGCCCCCGGGGGACGCCGAACGCGCCCCGGCGACGAAGGTGGCCGCCGGTCTCGGCACGACGATCTCGGTGGACGAACCACACCCCCCACCGCCTGCCGCAGAAGACGACGAGGTCCCGGCGGACGCGAACGTCGCTCGGGGGAGGGGCCGACCAAACCGCGCCGACGCGAACACGGCCCCGCCCCCGGCGAACGACGTGGCGGCCGCGGCGGACGGCACACACGCCCAACGGACTGGTCCAGAGGACGACCAAGGTCGGGACGACGCCCCCGTGGCCCCGGGAACCGACCGAACGGCACGCACCGTTTCGGGCGCAGGCCCGGCTTCGACGACCGGGGCCCACGGCCGGCCCCCACACGACCGCGTGCCGGTGCCCGTGGCGCCGCCCGTCCAGACGCGCACGGAGAACCTCCCGCCCGCCCAATACGCCGGGCCCCGTGCCCCAAGTACGATGTCGAATCCCCTGGCCCATCGAACGCCCCAGGGCGACAAAACACCGCCCCGGACAGCGCGCCACGCACCCCTCGACGGGGCAACGAACTCCGAAGCGCCCGAAGCGCCGAGCCGTCTCTTAGCGCCACGAATCTCCTCACCCAGCAGCGGCGAGAACCGGCTGGGACGAGCCGCAGACACCGCGGGCATGAGCGGCGATCGAGTGCAGGCCACGCGCGCGCAGGCTGGCGCACGGTCCCCCGCGGCCATCGCCCGCGGAGCCCAGAGGCCGGAGGGTGATACCGCGGGCAAGGCATCGGATCCCAGAGCAAACGAACTTCGCCCAGGCCCGGACACGGACAGGTCGGCGCCTGCAAGGAAGTCTTCGACCTCCCGCCTGGAGCGCCGCGTGCATCGACCGGCCGTGCCACTGGGCGTTTCGTGGCCGGATCGATCCCTGGCCCCTCCGCCCGGCACCACATCGTTCTCCGCCGCCTCGGAGGAGGAGGCTCCACCGGATCCATGGGCTCGAGTAGCCCGACATGGTGCCCCCCATCCCCCGGGGGACGCGGAGGAAGGCTCCAACCAGCGGCCCACCAGGACGCCCCCATCCGTCGCGCCTGTCCCCGCGCCACCGATGTCACCGGCCACCGCGCACACGGAGGTCCCTCCCGAAGATGCGATGGAAACCACACGGCGCGAGGCAGCGCCGGGTGGCCCCGCGCGTGCGATGCAAGCAGCGACCTCGCCGCTCTCCGCAACGTCCGCCCGCGCATCGTTCCAAGTGCGTCCAAACCGAGCCCTCGGTGCCAAGGGGGCTGCGACGAACCGCGTCGAGGGGTACGCCTCGAAGAAAAGCCGGGTCTCCACGGCCACGACCGACAGGGGTCCATC
>JALSIN010000307.1 GCA_026989935.1 Polyangiaceae bacterium
CCACCACGTGGGGGATCGTCGCCACGCGCGGGCGCGGCCGGGCGAACATGGGGTAGGGGGACAGGGGGAAGCTGTCGCGCCCCGGCGGCCAGGCCAGCGGCGCGAGCACGGCCGCGAGCAACAGCGCCGAGACGGCCGTGGGGTAGGCGCGCAGGTGGGTCATGGGCCTGCCTTTCGGCCGAACAGCATCGCGCCGCCGTGGCCGAGGGCGGCCATGGCGTGCTGCACGTAGTCGATCCGAACGTGTGGGCTCGCCAGGTGCTCCGAGAAGGCCCCCACCACGGGGACGGACCGCGTGCAGATCGTGCAGGCGGCCGCGTCCCACTGGCGCGCCACCAGGAACGAAAGCACGCGCCGCAGGCCGTCCTCCAGGTCGGGCCGCGTCTCGCCGCGGGCCCGCGCTACGGCCAGGGCGGCAGAAACCGCCTCGCCGAAGCCGGCCGCCCCCGTGTTGTGGGGCACGACCACGTTGCCGAAGCCGTAGCCCCCCCACAGGGTCGGATCCACCGCGTCCGACGGCCCCAGCACGAGCCGGCGCTTGAACGTGACGTAGTCCAGGCAGAAGCGCTCGTAGGCGTCGTTGCGGTGGCTCGAAAGCGCCGCCCGGGCCGCCAGGCAGTGCCAGTTCTCCTCCAGGAAGAAGAAGGTGCGCAGAAACGGCGGCCAGTAGGCCTCGGCGAAGTAGGCCATGGCGCGATCGACGGCCTCCGACAGCACCTCGGCGTCGGGGAACGGACCGTGCGGGGCCGCGCGGGCGAGCCGTTCGAGGCCCACCAGCGCGAGCACGGCCTGGCCTCCCGCATAGAGCGGGTCGGGGCCGGGGATCGGGACTCCCGACGTAGCATCCATCTTCGGATGGAATCCCCCATCGGGCCGCATCATGCGCAGGAGGAACCGACCCATCCGGGCGATGGGCTCGTCGTGGACGGGCCCGATGCGGTCGCGGCAGGCGAGGAAGGCGGCGAGGGAAAGGGCCGTGGGGCCCAGGTGGATGACGCGGGCGGGGGCGTTTGCGGGGTAGACCAGACCGCCGACCTCGCCCACGCGCCGTTCGAGCGAGGCGAGGAAGCCCAGCGACCGGGCCACGGCCGCGTCCACGTCGGGCGCGCGGGCCCCGACCTCGCACAGGGCGAGCGTCGTCCCCGCCTGGCGGGCCGTGGCGAACCCCCGATACCGCACGGCGCCCGTGTGCGGATCGAGGATGTATCGAAAACGGCCGCTCGGTTGCTGGGCGGCCAGGATGTACGACTCGGCGGCCCGCACGGCGCGGGCGACCGACGCGGCCGAGAGCGGGGGCGACGGCGGCCGGCCGCGCACCAGCGGCGTGACGCGGCCGTCTTCGAGGGCGACGGCCGCGGCGGTCACGATCCGGGTCAGGCCCGCGACGGTGCGCGGCGTGCCGGGGCGCGGCTCGACGCGTCCTGCGAGGGCCGCCCGCAGCGCCGCCGGGTCGAAGCCGAACCGCAGTTCCGGGATGAACGGAAACGGCCGCACCGCGACGAGCTGCTCGGTCGCCACGAGCTGCCAGGGGGCGAGGCAACGGGCCCCCTCGCAGACCCCGTCGAACCCGGGCCGCAGCGACAGGCCGTCCACGAGCGGGAGCATCGGGTCGAGGGGGTCCGTCGCCGTGACCACGTCCAGCCGGACGGGGCCGGCGGGCGCCGCGGCCAGGTGGTCGGCGAGCGCCGCGGCCAGGCCGGCGGCGCTGTCGGCCTGCAGGCAGGTGGCCGCCACCCCCGCGCGCCCGCCCGCCCGCGGCGCCAGGTGGGTGACGAGCGCCGTGGGGTGCGCCGGTCCGGGCGGATGGGGGCACTCGAACGGCGCGCGCGTAAACAGGCTCGGCGCGCCGGCGGGCGCCGGGCGGCGGGGCACGGCCGAAAGGGCGTCGAGGACCGGGGTCGGATCCGCGACGACCGGGGTCGGGGCCGCGGCGGCGCGGGCCGACCCGAAGAGCCCCGCCGCGAGAGCCCCGCCGGCGAGGGCGGCGCCGGCCACGGTCCGTCGCGACGGGCGCGGCGCGAAGGCGACCAGGCCCCACACCGCCGTCGGCACCGTCACCAGGGCGAGCACGCCCAGGGCGGCCACGAGGCCCGCCGCGATCCCCCGGCCCAGCCCGCCGTACAGGTACGACAGGTAGGTGGCCGCGTGGAACACCGCGGCCGTGCACGCAACGAAGGCGCTCGCGCCGAGCAGCGCCTTGGCGGCGACGGCCCGCCCGAACGCCCGCGGCCAGGCGCCGGTCACGGCCGGGGCGGTGCACGCGGCGGCCAGCGCCGCCGCAGCAGCAGCGAAGATCGTGCCCGAACGCCACGGCAGGACGGCGGCGGCCCACGCAAACACCAGCCCCTCGGCCAGGCAGCAGGCGGCGTACAGGCCGCGGTGGAGCGAACGCGCAGACACCGGCGCGAGCATCGACCCTCGCCCCACGGTCCGTCAACCGCGCCGGGCCCCGGCAGCGCCTACGGGGCGAGGCCCTCGACCTGCATCCGAAAGTCCACGCCCACCGTCCGGCGCGGGGGGATCGGTCGCCAGACGTTCTCGCCCATCAGCGGTTCACTCGACACGATGAAGTGATTGACGAAGCCGCGCTCGGTGGGCGCCTCGCACTCCGGGGCGAAGCTCGGGCACACGTCGCGCTCGGGGCAGCGCGTCTTGTGCGTGCTGACGTGCAGCGGCTTGCCGCCCTGGTGCGCCGCGAGGCTCGTGCCGTTCGTCACGACGAACGTAAGGTAGGTGGCGGTGGGGGGGCCGTCTGGATCTTCGCAGATCGGTCCGACGATGGACTCGACGACCTCCACCGTCTCGGCGATGGCGTCGAACAGATCCCCCAGGGGGAAGCCGCGGCGGGTCGGGTCGCAGCGGTCCGCCATCTTCGAGATCAGCAGCATGAACAACAGCTCGCTGTCGGTGTCCCCCAGGATGAACCGGCGAAACACCGGCGGCACCCGCTCCAGGAGCTTCGGGCGCAGCGCGTCGAAGCCGGCCAGGTTGCCGTTGTGGGCGAAGACCCAGCGTCCGAACTGGAACGGGTGGATGTTGACGATGGAGTGGTCGCCCACGGTGGCCTTGCGCAGGTGGGCGAGGACGGTCTCCGAGGAGACGACCCCCGAGACCCGGCGGAAGATGTGGTCGTCCACGGCCGCCTGCGTGCTCTTGATCACGTGCGGCGCCCCGGCCTGGTAGTAGGCCACGCCCCAGCCGTCCGGGTGGCGGACCGATTGCGCCGCCAGGGCGTTTTCGGCCCCGACGAGGGAGCGGTGCACCTGGCTTTGGAGGACCGAGCGAAACCCGAAGAGGCGGCACATGGTCTTCCTCGAACGTAGCCCCGCCCCGAGGGCGCCACAAGCGGACGGGGAGCGCGCCGGCCCCGCCCGCAACGGGTATGCTCCGGCTCGTGCGAACGGCCCGCGCCCCGACCGCCGCGTCCACCGTAGAGATCGCCCGCGCGGCGGGTAAGTCCCTGCGCCGGTGCCTGGAGGCCGCCGGTCACCCCTACGGTGGTGCGCGGGGCCACGCCCTCGCCCCGGCGGAGGCCGCGCGGCGACCGCCCTTTTGTGGGGTCTTCCCCCGCGCGGGGCGGCCGGGGGCACAGCCGCGCCTTTGGGTGGGGGCGGTGCAGGTGCCCGAAGCGGCGGTGGGGCGGCACCTCGTGGTTGCGGCTCCGAGCCTCGGGCGCCGGGAGGCCACCGTGCTCGCGGCCGTGGTGCGCGCCGTCCTGCCCGGCCCGCCGCCCCGGCCGGCGATCGTCCGTGCGGCGCTCGACGCCGTGGCCGCCGCGTTCGTGACCGTGACGGTCGTCGCCGCGGCGCCCGGCGGGTTCGAGGCGGTGGACGCGACCGGGCTGCTGCGGGCGCGGGCCGGCCGTCCCGATCCCGTGGGGCCGCCGCGCTGGCCCGGACCCGGCCACCGGCTCGCCCGCATCGGTCCGCCGGCCGTTGCCGGGCCCGTCCTCTCCGTGGAGCTGGTCGCGTGGGGGGCCTAGGGCGCAAGGTGGCGCTGGGGCTCGGCCTCGGCGCGCTCGTCGTCGCGGCCGCCCTGGCCCTGGGCGACGCCGACGCCGTGGCCCGGGCGCTGGTGGGGTTCGACGGGACGTTCTTGGCCTGGGCGCTGGCGGCCTCGGCGGGCAACTACGTCCTGCGCTATCTCAAATGGGAGGTGTGCCTGGCCCGGCTTGGCGTGCGCGCCGATGTGCCCGACCTGACCTGGGCCCGGTCGGCGCTCGTCTACCTGGCGGGCCTTTCCATGTCGATCACGCCGGGCAAGATCGGGGAGGTGCTGCGGTCGGTGCTCCTGCGCGCGACCGACGGCGTGCCCGGAAGCCGCACGGCACCGGTGGTGGTGGCCGATCGGCTCAGCGACGTGTTGGCGCTCGTGGCCCTGTCGCTGTTCGGTCTGGGCCGCCACGCCGACGTGCCCGCCGTGGGGCTGGGGGCGGCCGCGGCGTGCCTGGCGATCGTGCTGGTCGTGGGATCCGAGCGCAGGGTGCACGCGATCCTCTCTTTCGTCGGGCGCGTGCGGGCGCTGCGGTTCGTCGCCGCCCGGGCCGAGGCGGTCGCCGAGGCCAGCGCGCAGGTCCTTTCGGTGCGGGTGCTGTTCGTCCTGTGGGGGCTGTCCGTGGCCGGATGGGGGCTCGAATGCGTCGGGCTCTATGCCATCTTGTCCGGCTTCGGCACGCCGCCGGCCTCGCTGGCCGACGCCACGTTCCTGTGGTCGTTCACGACGCTCGTGGGGGCGGTGAGCTTCCTGCCCGGCGGGCTCGGGGCGACGGAGGCGTCCCTGAGCGTGCTCGTGGTGGCGATGGTGCCTGGCGCCACCCCCGCCGTCGCCGTGGGCGCGACGCTGCTCGCGCGGGGGGCGACGCTTTGGTTCGGCGAAGTCGTCGGCGTGGTCGCGTTGCTGGTCCTCCGACGCCACGGTGCCCTGCGCCGCCAGGACGGGGACGACGGCCCTCCCGCGCAGCGTTGAAGCGGCCGGTGGTGCGGCGGCGGGCCGGCGCCTACCATGCGCGCTGTGGTCGAGACCGACTGGCGCGTCCTTCCCCACGGTCCCGTCGAAGCGCTCGCGGGCGGCGTGCTGCGCGTCGAAGGGGACGTGCCGGGGATGAAGATCCGACGGCAGATGATCGTGGTGGTCGAGCGCGACGGCCTGCTCGTGCACAACCCCATGTGCCTCGACGAGGCGGCGATGGCGTCGTTGCGCTCGAAGGGCGAACCCACGTGGGTGGTCGTGCCCAGCGCCTTCCACCGCCTCGACGTCGCGCGGTACCGGGCACGTTTTCCGGGGATCACCGTCGTCACGCCCCGCGGGGCCCGCCGCCGTGTGTCGAAGGTGGCGCGTGTGGATCGCACGTACGACGAGTTCGGCGGGACGGATCGTTGCCGACTGGAGCACCTGCGTGGCACGAAGGACCGCGAAGGCGTGCTGCTCGTCGAGGGTGCCGACGGCGTGACGCTGGTGTTCAACGACGTGGTGATGAACCTGCCGGACTTCGGCGGGCTCGTCGGCGCGGTCTACCGCTGGATCGGCGATTCGGGGCGCCCGGCGGTGACGCGGCTTGCACGGCTGGCGATCGTGTCCGACCGGCGGGCGCTGGCGGACCACCTGCGGGCGCTGGCCGACACGCCGGGGCTTGCGCGCGTGGTCCCGGGGCACGGGGCCCCGATCGTGGACGACCCGGCCGGCACCCTGCGGACGCTTGCGGATCGCCTGGCCGCACCCGCCGGTTCGGGGTAGGGGCGGCGGCCAGGGGGCCGCCGGGCCTTCGGGGGTGTCCTGGCGCGCGCGCGTCATGGATCTTGCGGTAGGTGCGGCTGCCAGGGGGCGGCCGAGCCTTCGGGTCGCGTCGGGCTCCCGGCGGGGGCGCGAACGCGGTAGGAAGGCCCCCGTGCCGGAACCGAGGCTGACCATCGACGAGATCACCGCTGCGCTGACCCGGGTGGGGGGGCTCGCGCCGCGCCTGGGCATCGTCTTCGAGCGCCACGGTGGGCGGCTTCGCTGCCGGATGCCCATCGACGCGCGGCACGTGGGCGCGCCGGACGTGGCGCACGGCGGCGCGATCACGACCCTGCTCGACATGGCGCTCGGCGTGGAGGCCCTCGACCGGGCGGCCGCGCGCGGCAAGGCGACGAGCACCGTGGAGCTCAAGGTCAACTTCCTGCGCCCGGCCCGGGTGGGAACGATCCTGGTGACGGAGACGGCCATCGAGTTCGAGGGCAAGCGCCTGCTGGTCGTACGGGGCCGGGCCCGCGACGCGGCCACCGGCGAAGCGGTGGCGCTGGCCGTGGGGACGTTCAACTTCTACGAGGGCGACATGGCCGCCCGCCTCACCGCCCACGGCTCCACCCACCCAGAGCCCCGCGACCCCACTTCGCCCTGACCGACCCTCGGGGTGGGGCGGCCCGGCCCCACCCGGCTCGTGGATGGGAGGCGAACGGCGGTGCACGACCCGTGGCTTGGGATGACCTGTCACCCGTCACCCGGCACGGCTTGCATGGGCGGGCGACTCGATTCGAATGCTGGGCGGCTTTCGCCGGTCGGATGAGGATCCTCGCGGAGGCCCGGATCCCGTCAAGGCGTCGGCGCGCAGTCGTACACCACTGGCCCGTTCGGGCAATTGTCGTAGGGCCGGATCTGGTTCTGGGCACAGGCACGCAAGTCGGAAAAGTCGTTCGTCGCGGTGAAGTCCACGTCGCCGCCCATGCTCGAGTCCCATCCGCGCAGCACCCCCCAGCCGGCGCTGTGGGCGATCGTGGAGTTGCGCAGGAAGGAGGCGTCGGGGGCCCAGCCGTGCATCACCACGGCCGCATCCTCCGGAAGCGACTGACCGAACGAATCCACGGCCGGGCAGATGTAGCCACCGCCGCTCCAGTCGTAGCCCGCGTACTCGATCACGGCGTACTCGATGCTCTGGGGCGCCTGCGCGGCCGCTGGCGCAAACACGATGCCGATCCAATCGCCGGGCGCCGGGGTCTCCTCGCCCGAGGTGAGAACCACCGGCCGGTCCGCCGTGCCGGCGATTACCAAAGAGCCGGGCCGGGTCTCGCCGCTGCCGACGCGGAGGCTGGTGTAACTGTTGGCACCGTTGTGGAACAGCACGGTGACGCCTGCGTCGATCGTGAGCGTGGGGGGTGGATCGGTCTCCGTGTCGGCCGCCACGCGCAACACGTCGCCCGGATACTTCCCGATGAGGTATGGGACGCCGCGATCGTGGAACACCGCATCTTGCAGGACCTCCGGAAAGGGCTCGAGAATGATCACGTCCCGGCCATTGCCGGTGTAGTCGCCCTCGGGAATGGTCCCGGCGACCTGGGCGTCGATGGCGAGCGGCGCCGTCCCTGCCTCCGCGTCACCCGCCGCGCCCGAACCCGATACGACGAGTCCGGAAGATCCGGTCGCGAAGCCCGTGTGCCGGCGCATCAGGACCCCCACCCCCTGGGAGTCTTCCACGCGCACGTCGTCCACCAGGAGATTCGTGACGTAGTTGCGATCGGTGGGGCCGTCGGCCACGAGGGTTGCACCGTCGTGGGTCACCATGTCGGCGCCCCCGCCGCGCATGATCACGCCATGGAGCTCGGCCAGGCCGTCTTCGTCCACCATGATGTAGCCCCATGGGTCTTCGTCTGCGCGGCGTATCGTGACCGGGTCGGACGATGTCCCGTTGACGACCAGCGATCCACCCCCCTCGATCCACAGGCTTCGCTCGGCGGCAATGCTCAGATCCACACCGGCCTCGATGGTCAGCTCGGCGCCGACGATGCGGGCCACCTCGTTGCCGACCATGCCGAGGCGGTACGGTACACCGCGGTCACGCAGCACGGTGTCGTTGCGCACACCTGGAAAGACATTCAGCCCGATCTCGTCCGCGGCGTTTCCGGTGTAGTTCCCATTGGGGAGCGTGCCCGCGGCCTCGATGTCGATCCAGACGGGCTGCAACGTCTTGCCGTCGGTCTGGCCCCCTGCGCCCGAGCCGGTCACGGTCAGCCCCGACGATCCGGCGGCAAAGCCCGTGTGCCGGCGCATCAGGACCCCCACCCCCTGAGAACCTTCCACTTGTACGTTGTCAACGAGCAGATTGTACACGTACGGCCGGTCGGTGGGGCCGTCGGCGACGAGGGTTGCGCCGTCGTAGGTCACCATGTCGGCGCCCCCGCCGCGCATGATCACGCCGTGGAGCTCGGCCAGGCCGTCTTCGTCGACTCGGATGTGCTGCCAAGGATCCGAGTCGTTGCGGTCCATGCGGACGGGTTCCATCGACGTTCCGTCCACCACCAGTCGTCCCCCACCCATCGCCCGTAGCCCCGCGTCCGGATCGAACAGCACCACCGCGCAGGATTCGATCGTGAGGGTGGCGCCCTCGATGCGAAGCAGGGAACCTCCGCCGGAGACGATGTGCGGGCTGTCGGCCGCGCTCCATACCGTGTCTTCGACGATGGTGTCCGCGATGGTATGGATCGTGCCGGGGAGGGCCGACAGGTCGGTCATGGTGGCCGGGCAGGGGGGATCGTCGCCGTCCCCATCCGTGTCGCCGCCCGGGGGGGGCGTGTCCACGT
Organism: Polyangiaceae bacterium; assembly: GCA_026989935.1. Lineage (GTDB taxonomy): Bacteria > Myxococcota_A > Polyangia > Nannocystales > Nannocystaceae > J032. The sequence goes on from JALSIN010000307.1 coordinate 8,550, forward strand.
TGCAGCCCGCGACCGCCAACACGAGCCCGGCCAACACCGCAAAGGTTGCGTTCAGAGCGTCTTTCGAATCGCTGGATCGTTGCATGTGATTTCTCCACTTCTGGATGGGTTGCCCGTCCCCGCGTCCGGGTCCGCGTCCATGGGTGCCCCTTGCATCGGGCTGGAACGCCCAAGACCGCGGAAGAAGCCAGTCGGTGGGCATTCTTCCGCGTTTTGGGTCAGGTTCGATCGTGTGTTTCGTGAACCTCGTGCGGTGGTGCGTGGATGGCTCGGGCGTCCGAGGGACGATACCAGAAGCATGGACGAGGCCGACGGCCGCACGATTCAATCGCCCGGCATTTTCTTCGTGCCCCGCCCGGAGGTCGTGCCCCGCCCGGTCGTGTCGGTGCCCGGCCCGCGGTGCCCCGCCCGGTCGTGTCGGTGCCCGGCCCGCGGTGCCCCGCCCGGTCGTGTCGGTGCCCGGCCCGCGGTGCCCCGCCCGAAGGTCGTGTCGCGGTGCTCCGCCCGTAGGTTGTCGGTCGCGGTGCCCCGCCCGGGTGCCCCGCCCGACGGTCGTGTTTCCCGACCTCCCCTCGGTGCCGCGCGGTCCAGGCCACGCTTTATCGCGACCCCGCCCGAAGGTCGTGTCGCCCCCCCAGCACGACCCGCGCGGCGTGTCCACCTTCGAGGCGTGCCTGCGCCTGGCCTGCGCCCTGGACGGCCCCGAACGCTACGAACCCCTCGCCCGCTTCTTCGAAACCTACTGCGATCGTCTGCACCAGATGCGACGCGGCCGGCCATCGCACGGACCGCGACGGCCAAGGTGGCGAAACCGCCCCGGGTTTTCCGGAGGATCCTTCAACGGGCAGGGTACGCCAGGCGAGGCGATGTTCGGGACCGCGAAGAAGAAGCCGGGGTGTCGGTCGAGCGGCGGCTGCGTCAGGTCTGCACGGAGGTCCGCTCGGGGTGAGGGCGCTCGTGTCCGTCGCGGACGAGACCGGGTGCTGTCACCGGCCCGGGCACCGGTAGGTCCGAACTCGGCGCCTGGAAAGGAGGGACGGCCCGGAGCGCGCGAGAGGATCGAGCGGATCGAGCGGGCGATCTTCGCACCGATCCGTGCAAACCGGATCACGCGCGCGGCTACGGGCCGGCGGCACGGCGTAGCGGCAGATACAGGAGGGCGCCGTCTCCTCCACCGCTGGCCATGAGGACGCCGGGGGCGTCGGGGTCGTCGAGCAGGCGCGAAAAGCCCCACCGGTGGTCCTGGTCCACCTGCGCCCCGACGTCGAGCGCCGGCAGGAGATCGGCACACAACTCGACGCGCGCATCCTGCAGACACCACAGGTACAGCCCCCCGCCCCAGCTCGAGACGGCCAGGATCTCGCCGTCGAGGGCTGCAAGGCCCAGCCCTCCTTCGTAGCTCCCAACGTTGCAGTGGGTCATCGATGCACGCCAGACCGCCTCGTGGACCTCGACCGCGCCCCCCTGCGCCGTAGACCACATGCGTAGGATGCTGTCGCAAAACCGCTCCGGAAGTCCATCGCGCATCCAGACGAGCAGGCCCGGGCGACCGACGCGCGTGAGGGATACGTTCGTGGTGCTCGGGTACCAAAGCGGATCTACGAGCCCCTCGTAGGGCACTTCCTCGCGCACCCAGCTCCCATCGGGGCCGGTGGCGCTGTACACGATGAAGATGGGATCCAACGTCGGGGCGAAGCCGAGGATGTCGTCGCGTCCGTCGCCCGTCATGTCCCCCAGCACGTACCACTCCGTGTGCAGGTCGAAGGTCCCGCGGAGCACAGCCGGGCCCTGACGGTCGATCTCGATCGCTGCCACGGTGGGGAGGAGATCGTCTGCACCCGTGATCCTTCGCGCGCCGTTTGCGACGACCTCGGCGCGGGCGTCCCCGATCACGTCTTCGACGTAGACCCGACCCCCACCGAGCAAGAACTCGGCGTCGGGCACGACAGTGCTCAGGTCCAGCGGTTCGAAGGCGCGGTCCCCGGGCCCGCCCCACCGGATCCATAGGGTGCTCATCGCGTCTTGCGAGAGGATCGCCACGACGTCTTCGAAGCCGTCACCGTCCAGGTCCCCGGCCGCCGTGGTGCTCGGCCGGGCGCGTTGCTCGCCCGGCAGGAGGACGGGCTGTGCCGGAACGGCGTAGGTACCTGGCACGCTCCGACGCGCGACACAGCCGCGTGCAGTGACCAGCTCGGCCACGCCGTCGCCATCGAGGTCGCGCACCAGCACGGGGTCGCCGCACGCGGTCGGCAGGGGATCGACGACCTGGGGCGGGCCCAGGCAATCGGCGCCGTAGCGGTCCAGATCGCACCATGCGCCCTCGCTGGCGCCCGGTCCTGCGGAGCCGCCGCTCCCGTCTTCGGACCCCCCGCTCGGATCTCCGGAACCATCCGCCGACGCTGTGGGCCCGCAACCAACGAGGGCCGCAAGCGCGGCCACGAGGACAACCGGGGGGCCCGGGACCCGGGGCGTCCCCTCGGCCAGCGGCTTCGCGGCTGAACCTCTTCCCGGCCCCCATGCCCGGCGAGGAACTGGGCCCCGTCCTCGGGGGAGCGCGGCGCACACCCCGAGCGCGCCGCCAACTCGGGCGCCACCACGACGCGCTCGACCCCCACCAGGAGCACCTCGGCGGCGAGCAACGCGTGACGCCCCACGGGGGCGATCACCGTGTCGTCCCCCGGGCCTCCGACGATCACCTCGGCCCCGGACGCCTCGCAGAGGTGGAACAAGGCGACGGTGTCGTCCCCCGGCCCCGCGAAGATCACGTCGTTGCCCGGCCCACCCGCGATGGCGTCGTCGCCGGGCCCGCCCGACAGCGCGTCGTTCCCGGCCCCACCCAAGAGCGCGTCGTTCCCGGCCCCACCCAGCAGGAGATCGTTTCCGCCGCCCGCGCGCGGGGCCTCGGGCCCCGCCGAACCCAACAGGACGTCTTCACCGTGGGTTCCGAAGGTGGTCGCCAAGGTTCCGCCAGCGAACAGCGGGGGCGGGGGCGGGCGCAGATGGGCAGGATCCCTGGCCAGGGCGACGGCCCAGTCGAGATCGGTCCCCGACGAAGGGACCCCCGGAACGGTGATGTCGTCGATGGGGGGCGGGATCGCGCCGCCACAGCGGGTGACCGGAACCCGGTCGGCGGCGTCGTAGCAGCCCCACGGGGCATCCCAAACCTTTCCCTGCGGGCGACCGTTTCCGTGGTAGTCGGTACACTCTGGATCGAACACCCAGCCCTCGCCCGGAACGAAGTCGAAGCACGGGGGCACGTCCACGCCCGCGGTCTGCTCGATCCACCGCAAGTGGGAGGGGACGGGCTCGTAGTGCACGAACTGCGCCCATTCCCCGGCAGCGGGGCAGATCCCGGGCATCTCCGGGTGTGCATCCGACGCGTGTGCAATGCCCACCAAGCGGAGCGCACCGTCATCGGCTTCCACGAACAGGGGGCCGCCGGAATCTCCTCCGGTGACGAGACGATCGACCGCCCCCTCCGTGCAAGCATAGGGCTCGGGCTGCGCGGAACGCAGCAGGGAACCGGGAAAGTTTGACCCATTGGCGTGTGCGGAGAACTGTCCCTGGAAGTCCACGGATACGAAGCGCTTCTCTCCGTAGTCGGGCGAATCCCCCGAAATGAGGGGTGCGTCGCGCCCCCAGCCCACGAAGATGGCCTCGAAGGGGCCGTCCTGGTACACGCGCTCGCGCAAGACGTCCCGCTCGCAGCCATCGGGGATCATGGGCCAAACGACGCTTCCGGTCTGGCCGGGATCCTGACCGAACGCGAGGTCCAGGTCCCAGAACGTGTCGCCGCCGTCGCGCTCTTCGAGCGTGCACACCGCCAGGTCAACGCCCACCGCGAAGGGCCCGGCGTTGGCCTGGTATTCCGGGTGGGCGACACAGGCGGCGTCGAACCACAGGGCGGCTCCGGGATACGAATCGCCAAAGAACACCCAGGTGACATAGGGAGTGTCCGGAAGCGGCGCACCTTCGGCATGGATGCAGTGGGCCGCGGTGATCACCAGATCTTCCCCCAGGTACACGCCCGTACACACCCCGATTTCACCGTTTGGGAGTTGTGTGCGAAGATGTACGACGGTGGGAAAGTGACACTCCGACGCGGTTGGATATTCACTCCAAATCGCCTTCGCGGGCCGCACCCATAGCGCGGCGCCCATGATCAATCCGATCGAAGCGCACCCACCGCGATGGTGCGACTTCATGAGCTTTGTCTATCACGAGTCCCCGGGCCCCGTCAATGCCCCGCCAAGCGACCCTACCGGCCGACTCAGCCAGCCCGGACTCAGCCCGCCCGATGGTCGTGCCGCACAGCCAGCCCAGCCCGCCCGATGGTCGTGCGTGAGGCCAGCCCGCCGAAAGGTCGTGGGGCCGAAGAGCGTGGGGCCGATGGGTGTGCAACGAAGGACACGACCTTCGGGAAGGGAGGGGGAAGGACACGACCTTCGGGAAGGGAGGGGGGCATCGCATGCTTGGGCACTGCCCCTTGTGCCGCAGAACGCTCTCAAGCAGAGCCCCCCGAACGCTCCCTTGCGCATCTGATCAGGTAATCTTAGCCGCCGCTGAGCCACTCGAGATCGATGAGGTCTTGTGGGCGACCGCAGGCGCGTTTGTTCCGCCGTAGGTCCCGGCGCGAGATGATGTTGGCGACCACGCCCCCGAGGTCGGTGCGTACCCGGTTCTTCCAGGCCGTCTCGAACCGCACCCCATGGATGGATTTGAGGATGTCGATGCGAGTCGGCGGACGCCCCATCATCAAGACCTTGTCTGGATCCGCCAGTATCTTGGCCGTCAGCTCCGGGAGGGGGCCCGCGAAGTCTCGCAACGCCTTGAGCAGTCGCTTCGCATTGGAGATCGTCGCCTCGACAAAGAGGTCGAGATCCTTCGTGAAGCGTGGCGCGGCGTGGTGGACGACCGCGTAGCCACCGACAACGACGTATCTAACGCGATGCCGAGCGAGTAGAGATAAGATCTCTTTGAAGTCGGAGTTGATCTCCATCTTTGCCCTGTATGGCATGGGCATCCAAGACCATCTGCCAAGCTGCCGCCCAGCGCGCCTTCGCACCCGCCCGTTTCCAAAATGCCCGGTCGAAGCGCCGATCGCTCGGATGTCCGTGGGAAATCTGGATCGTCCACCGCCTGGACTGGCTCACACGGCGAGGATAGCACGTTGTCGGGCGTGCCGCCCGAAGGGCGTGTGGTCGGCCCGTGCCCCGCCCGAAGGTCGTGTGGCCGTGGCCGAACCCATCCGGGCGTGCCCCGCCCGCGGTGCCCCGCCCGAAGGTCGTGTGGCCGAGGCGCGGTGCCCCGCCCGAAGGTCGTGTGGCCGAGGCGCGGCGGTGCCTCGCCCGAAGGTCGTGTGGCCGAGGCGCGGCGCGGTGCCCCGCCCGAAGGTCGTGTGGCCGAGGCGCGGTGCCCCGCCCGCGCGGTGCCCCGCCCGAAGGTCGTGTGGCCGAGGCGCGGTGCCCCGCCCGAAGGTCGTGTGGGTCGGTGCCCCGCCCGAAGGTCGTGTGGCCGCGCGGTGCCCCGCCCGAAGGTCGTGTGGCCGAGGCGCGGTGCCCCGCCCGGTGCCCCGCCCGAAGGTCGTGTGGCCGAGGCGCGGTGCCCCGCCCGCAGGT
>JALSIN010000308.1 GCA_026989935.1 Polyangiaceae bacterium
CGATCCGAGACCGAACGTAACGTGCGCGCCGGAACGGGCGCACGGCCGTCTCGTGCGGCGAGGCGGTCGATCCGGACCGCGGCCGTGCTCGCGACGCTGCCCTGGTGCGTGCCGGGGTGCCTGCAGCCGGAGTGCTCCCAACCGGACTACACCGCCGCCGAGTGCCGCGTGCTGGCCGAGAACGAGCTGGCACGCCTTGCGACCGCCAGCGGCGTCGAGGCTCGCTTCCAGACCCCGGCCGCCTACGCCGCCGGCGACGCGACGAGCTGGTACGCCACGGGGGTGTTCGAGGATCTCGGCGGTGGCACGATCCGGGCCCGCGTGGCCGGGCCCGGCCCCTTCGCCCTGTCCTTCGAGGCCGCCCCGCGCGCGCCGGGGTCGCTTTCGGTCGTCCTCGAGAACGTGGACCCGCGGGCGGTCGTGGTCGTGGGCCCGGCGGACGAGGCCGAGGTGCTCGGGCCCGCCCCGTTGTTCGAGTCCGTGCGCACCGTCGAGGTGCCGCTGCGGACGGATCGGCCCGTGTGGATCGCGGGCGCCGTCCCGTGCGGCCCGGCGCTGCGCCTGGCCGCCCTGGGCGACGTGCAGACGAACCCGCAGCAGTTCGAGCGCATCGTGGACGTGTTGCAGGACGAGGCCGCCCGCGACGACGGACCGCCGCTTGTGGCCCTCCTGTTCCTCGGGGACGTCACGGAGCTGTCCACGGACGTGGAGTTCGAGCTGATGGCGGACCTGTTTCGCCGGATCCCCGTGCCCGTGGCCGCGGTGCCGGGCAACCACGACGTGTTCGCCTCGTCGCGGGCGATCTACAATCGCGTCTTCGGGCCGGGCAACTACACGGTGGACGTCTGCGGGGTCCACGTGGCCATGCTGGACACGGGCAACGGCACCCTGGCGGCCTCGGTGGAGGGTCGCTTGCCGGGGCTGCTGCACGCGGCGCCCACCGCCACGAAGGCGAACCTCGTCGCGACCCACTACCCCCCGCATCCGGAGCTGACCGGCAACGGCTGGGCGGACGAGGGGGTGGCCCAGCACCTGCTGGTGGAGGCGGCGCTGGCCGGCGTGGATCTCGTGCTGGCGGGCCACATCCATACGCTCATGGACTTTCCGGAGGTTCCCGTCGGGGATCGGAGCCTGCGGCAGATCGTGACCGGCACCGGCGGCGCGAACCAGGGCAAGGCGGTGGCGCGCTACGGCTTCCTGGACCTTTTGCTCGCGGACGGCGAGGCCCCGCGCCCGTGCTTTCGGGAGGTCCCCCCGCCGAACTGGGACGGTCTTACGAACGCACCCCTGTCGAGCCGCCTGCCCAACTGCCCCGACCGCCCGGCCCCCTGATCCCGTGCCGGCCGCCGGGCCGCCGTAGGGTCGGACGTGCGCACGGCGAAGCGGTGCCCGCGGGGTGCTGGAGGACGACGGCGGGGCGCCCGTCGCGGGGGCCTGGGTCGTGCCGGTGTTCGGGGGTGGGGCGGTGGGCGACGCCGCCGGCCCCGGCGCGGGCAACCGCACGGATCCGCAGGGCCGCTTCGAGCTGGACCGAGTGCCCGTGGGACCGTTGCAACTCGTCGTCCAGGGGGCCCCGGGCGGGCCGCACCTGCTGGCGGTCGAGGTGCCGCCCGGCCCCGCCCCCGCGGACCTGGGCCGCCTGCGGCTGCCTTCCGAAGCGCCGGCCGGGCCGTGAAGGCGCGCCCAGCGGGCACGGAGCGGACCGCCCGCGCTCGGCGCACGGGTGAAGCCGGCGGCGAGGCCGACGATGAAGGGGTGAGGTACGCGGCACCCGGGGACGCGCTGGACGGTGCGGATCTCGTTCCCGCCACGAATGCGACGGGCGCACGGGCGCATATCGTCCTATTATGAATCGAGGGTGCCCGGAGGAGGCGGCGCGGAGGGGGGCGCAGGAGGCGTGACCTTCGGCGGTGTCCGGCGACCGCGGGTGCGGGCGCGTTCGAGCCGGCGCAGGTAGGCGAGGGTGGCGCGGGCGCCGGATGGCGGCGGGAACGGTGTGCGGTCGCCGGCCGGGGCCGGGATCGCGAGGGCCAGGGCGTGTTCGTCCACGTGCACCGGTTCCAGCCCGGCGCGGCGGAGGACGTACGCGAGCGTCGCGGCCGTGAAGTGAAAGAGGTGCGCGTTTTGGAGGTAGCGCAGGAAGTCGCCGGCGTATCGCGTGTGGATCGCGTGCAGGCCCGGCACCTCGACCCACAGGACCCCACGCGGCGCGAGCAGGCGCCGGATCGGGCGCAACGCTTCGATCGGGTCCTCGAAGTGTTCGAGCACGTGGTGCAGGACGAGCAGGTCCACCGGCCCGACGCCCTCGGCGAGCAAGGAGGCCGCGTCGCCCTGGCGAAGATCCACGCCGCGTGCGCGCCCGAGCTCGAAGCCGGTCGTGCCCAGGTCCACGCCCACGGTGCGGTAGCCGGCCTCGGCGAAGGGCACCAGGTTGCCGCCGGGGCCGCAGCCCACCTCCACCACGGTCCCGCCGGCCGGCAGCACGCGGCCGACGTGGGCGAGGATCGAGCGCCCCAGGGCGATCTGCCCCTCGAACAACCGCTCGCGCGCCGCCGGCCCGGTGTAGAGGTCCCGGTAGTCCTCCTCGTAGAAGCGCCGCAGGGCCTCGGTCCTCATCCGCGGGTCCGTCCGCGCAAGGCCGCACGCGCGGCACAGCACGGTGCGGACCGGCAGGCCGTAGCGGTCCCGGCGCGCCAGCTCCACGTCCCGCGCGGCGCCGCATGGACACGGCGCGGGCTCGAGCCGGTACGTGCCGTCGGCCAGGCGCGCGGCGACGCGCGCGAGCACGGCGCGCTGGGCCCCGTCGAGGGGCACCGAGGGCGGGCCGGGGGCGGCCAGGCGGGCGGACAGCACCACCCGGGCTTCGTGCGGTGGCGGCCGGGGGCCGCGAGCGTCGTCGTGGGCCGGCCCGGTTCGTTCCGGCCCCCGCAGGGGGTGGGGGCGGGCGCGGCGCGTGGATCGGGTAGGCTCTCGGGCCCGTGTCGAACGACGCCGAAGACGCGCCGGGGGGATCCTCCGGGCGCAGCCGTCGCGGTCTTGCGTGGGCGGTTTCGCTCGCGGGCGCGGCGCTCCTGGCGGCGCTCTCCCAGCGGATCATGCCGCTTTGGCCCGAAACGATGCCGTCGTTTCGTCCACTGCCGGCCGTCTTCGCGGGGACGGCCTTCGTGGCCTACATGGCCGCCCGCACCCATCGACTCGCCGTGGTGCTGGACCCGGTCGCCCGCGCGGAGGGGCTCGCCCGCGTGCCGCGGCGGATCCTGTGGGGCAGCGGGCTCGTTTCGTTTTGGGTGCTGCTCGTGCTGCCCCTGCGTCTCGGGGAGCTTTCGCGGCCGGTGATCTTCGATCGCTGCAAGGTCGGCACGATCCGCTTCGCGGAGGTCCTGTCGGCCACGGCCGTCGAGCGCGTGGCGGATGGGTTGACCCTGTGCGCGGTCCTGGCGGCCGGGGTCGCCGGCGTGTCCATGGACCCGGCGGCGGCTTCGGCCACGGGGCGTACGGTGATCTCGTTCGCGGTCCTGTTCGGGGCCGGCGTCGTGGGGCTCGTCTGGGTGGCCGCGCGGCCGTCGTCGGCCGGGGCCGTCGCGGCGCGCCCGTTCGCGGTGCTCGGGCGTGCGGACCTCGCGGCACGTGCGGCCGCGGTGGCGCACCGGATGGCCGCGACGATCGAAGTCCTCGCCGACCGGCGGGTCGCCGCCCGGTTCGTCGCCTGGACGGCGGCGTACTGGGGGCTGGCCGTGTTGTATCCGTGGGCGGTGGCCCACGCCGTCGGCTATCCGCTGTCGGCGGGCGGTGCGGCCGTGGTCGTGGGCGCCATCGGCCTCGCGATCCAACTCCCCGGCGGCCCCGCGCAGCTCGGCAGCTTCCAGTTCGGCGCCGCCGTCGCCCTCGCGGCCGTCGGGGACGCCACCTCGGACCCGGCGGTGGCCTTCGTGGCCGCGCTGTACGCCTTGCAGATCGTGGGGACGGCGGCGGCCGCCGTGGCCGGGCTCGTGATCTTGTCGTGGGGCCGGCGGGCCCACGGGGCTTCGGCCCCCGCCTAGTGCCGAATTCCGGCGCCCCCGGCGAATGCGTGGCGATCGCGTTGCGGCCGGCCGCCGCGCGCCTGTATCCTTGGCCGCCCCGTTCGGCCCGCGAAGGGCCCGGCAGCACCCGGAGACCGCGATGCGACCTCATCGACCGACCCCGCGCAACCTTCACGCCCTGCTTCTCGCGACCGCCATGGCGGCTTCGGCCGGGTGCGGCAAGAACGGGGCCGGCTCCAAGAGCCCGGGGTCGGCCACGGTGGACCTCGAGGCCAAGGCCGCGGCCGCCAAGAAGGCCGCGCGTGTGGGCAGCCTGGTGGAGCTCGCCAACGAGGACCTGCGCAACGGCCGGTACGTGTCGGCCGCCGAGCGTGCGCAGCAGGCGTTGGAGGAGAACCCGCGGTCCGCCGACGCCTACGCGGTCCTCGGGGCGGCGCGCTGGCGCGCCGGGGACTTCGACGGGTCCACCGAGGCCTTCCGCAAGGCCCTGTCCTACGACGAGACCAACTTCGGCGCCGTCGTGGGCCTCGGGCGCAACCTGCAGGCCATCGGGGATCACGAGGGCGCCATCGAGCTGCAGGACCGCTTGCTGGCGAAGGAAAAGGATCAGGTGGATCCGATGCTGCGCAAGCTCCGCAGCCTCTACGCCCTCGTGCGTCCGGACGAGGCGGTGCCGCTGCTCGACAACATCTTCAAGTTCCTGCCGGCGGACGACCCCGAGCTGCCGGTCGTCCAGAGCTACGCCGCGTTCCTGCGTGCGCTCGCCGGCAAGGGCAAGATGCTCGAACGAACCGGCAAGGCCGGCACGAGCGACGTGGCGCTCGACACCGCGCTCGGGCTCAAGCACGCGCTGGCCGTCGTGGGCGGCGAGCCCGTGCGTGCGGTGTTCCTCGAGGTGCGCGAGGAGGCCATCGTCGATCCGGGCCTCGTCAAGCGGCTCAAGCTGGAGAAGCTCGGCGAGGTGGCTTTGCCCGGTACGGAGGAAAAGCGCGACATCGTCGTGGTGCCCGAGGTCAAGTTCGGGGACGTCGCGATCAAGAACGTGCCGGCGCTGGTGCAGCCGCTGGGCGACTACAAGGGGCTCATCGGCGAGGTGCCGATCATCCTCGGACGGCAGGCGATGCACGCGCTCGGCCGGGTCACCTTCGACTTCCCCGGCCGCGCGCTTTCGATCGAGCCGTCGGGCGGGGATGCGCCCGGCGGTGCCGAGGCCCTGCAGCTTCTGCTCCTCGACATGCGGGTGGCGCTCGCGCCGGCCGTGCAGGTCGCGATCGACGGTTCCGATCACCGCTTCTTCGTGTACTTCGGCGGGGTGTTCAAGGCCGGGATCTCGGTCACCCGCAAGCACTACCTCAAGAGCGGGCACCTGCCGCGCGAGGTGGAGGATCCCGACGATCCGAACGCGGGCCTCAAGATGGTCTTCGTCGAGAGCGTCTCCCTCGGCGGCAAGACCCTGCCGGGCAGCGGCGGCCTCGTGATGGTCAACGAACCGCCCGACGCGATGCTCGGCCAGGTGCTCAATCTGGCCGGCTTCGAACTCGGCGGCTACCTGAACTACGCCGTGCTCAAGCGGATGCGCGTGACGTACGATCTTCCCGCCGGGAAGGTCTACCTGGGGATGTGAGCGGTCGCTGGCGCCGGATCGCCGGCCGTCTGCGGGCCCTGGCGGGCCGGGCCCGACCCCGCCCCGTCGAGCGTCTTGCGGACCTGGTCGAGGGGGCGCGGGTCTCGTTTTCGGGCCTCGCGGTGGCGGAGCCGCCCCTGGTGGAGCCGCTGGAGGGAATGGCGTGTCTGGCGGCGACCTTGCGGGCCTGGCCCCCGGCCACCACGGTGGGCGTGGACGGGGCCTCGGCCCGGGCTTCGCGCGCCTTCGAGGCCCGCGCGGAGGCATTCGCTCCGTTCTTCGTCGAACTGTTCGGGCAGACGGTGCGCGTGGCACCACGCCGGGGCGGAGACCTGGCGGCCATGTTCGCACGGATGACGCGGGCCCACGGGCTCGACCTGCGCTGCGAGGTTGTCGCGCTGCCGGCCGTGTGCGAAGTGCACGTCGAGGGCATCGTGCGGTGCGGGCCCTCGGCCGTGGGTTCGCCACACCGGCGCGGTCGCATCGAGCTGGTCGTCGAGCTTTGCGCCCTGCGCGGGCTGCAGCCGCCCGTGGTCTTGCCACGGCCCGTTTCGCGGGCCGAGCAGGGCGCGTAGGGGGCAGAGCCCCCCAGGCCTTCGCACGTTCCGTCCGTGTGGTTCCCGGGGCTCGGCCGTTGTGTTGCGTTACGGGCCCGTGGCATGGTCGATGCCATGCGCATTCGTACCGCGATCGCGATCTCGCTCCTGGTATCGGGCTGCAGCGGCTCGGGCTCGGACGGCGCCGGTGACACCGGGACGGCGGGGACGTCCGACGCGGGGACGATGGGGACGACGGGCACCGGCGGGACCACGGTGGGGGGCACGGCGACGAGCGCGAGCACGGGCCCGGCCGCCACCGACTCGTCGGGTGCCGGCTCGACGACCGGGGCGGGATCGTCCACCGGATCGTCCACCGGTGGCGGCGACCCCGTGTGCGACCGCTGGAACGCGGACCGGGCGAACCTCTCGGAGGGCACCTGGACGGGGAGCCTGGATACGTGCGACCCGGGCGATCTCACGGACGGCGGGCGGCAGCGGGCGCTTGCGGTCGTGAACCTGTACCGCTTCCTGGCCGATCTACCGCCGGTGACGGACGACGCCGCCCGCAACCAAAAGACGCAGGCCTGCGCGCTGATGATGGACAAGAACGGGATGCTGTCCCACAACCCGCCGATGTCGTGGGCGTGCTACAGCGCCGAGGGGGCCGAGGCGGCGGGCAAGAGCAACATCGCCCTGGGCGTGGGCGCCGTGGCCTCCGTGGACCTGTTCATGGTGGACCCGGGCAACGCGACCACCCTGGGGCACCGGCGTTGGATCCTGTCGAACAGCCTGGGACCGATCGGTCTGGGCGGCACCCCCGGCGCCGCGTGCATGTGGGTCCTCGGGGGCAGCGGCGACGCGGGCAAGCCCTATGTGGCATGGCCGCCGGCGGGGAAGTTCCCGTTGCAGGCGGTGGCGCCGAACTGGACGGGGATCGACGAGACGGGTTGGTCCATCCAGTCCGACGCCATCGACCTGTCCGGCGCCCAGGTCACGATCACGAAGGACGGGGCGCCGCTGCCGGTCAGCGTCACGCAGCTTTCGGGCGGCTACGGCAGCCAGTACGCCATCTCCATGATCCCGCAGGGCTGGAACACGACGCCCGGCACCTACCACGTGGAGGTGATGGGGGTGGCAACCCCCATCGCCTACGACGTGGAAGTGGTGGATTGCGGCGGGTGACCGCAGGTGGGATCGCACGCGAGCGGACCGGCCACCCGGCGGCCGTCGGATTTTGGTAGGCTCGTCGATATGCGGAAGGATTCTTCGAATTTTACGGTGTTCCTCGGGGCTTGTGCATGCTTGCTCGGAGCGTGCGGGGACGGCGGCTCGGGCAGGACGGGTGGCGCGTCGTCCGGTACGGCGACGGGCGGGACGGCGACGGCCGGGACGGCCGGCACGGCGACGGCCGGGACGGTGGGCACGGCGACGGGCGTCGGCTCGACGGGGACGGCGACGACGGGGACGGCGGGCGGTTCGACGGGGACGGCGGGCGGCTCGACGGGGACGGCGGGCGGCTCGACGGGGACGGCGGGCGGCGGGTCGTCGGGCACGACGGCCGGTACGACGGGCGGGGTGTGCCCGGCGGGAACGATCGTGTGCGAGGGGAACACGGCAAAGGAGTGCGACGGGATGGGGGGCTTTACGCAGGAGACGCCGTGCGCCGAGGTCTGCGTGGAGGGGCTGGGGTGCGCGACGTGCGTGCCCGGCGAGGCGCAGTGCAACGGGGACACGGTGGAGGTGTGCGACCCGAACGGCGAGATGTTCGTGCCGACGGAGACGTGCGACCCGCTGCAGGGCCAGGTGTGCGACGCCCAGTTCGGGCAGTGCTCGGGGGCGTGCAGCCAGGGAGCGCTGGGGCTGTCCTACATCGGATGTGACTACTACCCGACGGTCACGCAGCAGTACGACCTGTACAACACGAGCCCGAAGGACGATTTCGCCGTGGCGGTGGCGAACACGTCGGGGAGCACGGCGACGGTGACGGTCACGCGGGGTGCGAACACCGTGGCGATGTTCGACGTGATGCCGGGGGACGTGGTGGTGCGGGTCCTGCCGTGGGTGGACGCGCTGACGAAGGGGACGGGGCCGTCGGTGTTGGTGACCGACGGGGCCTATCGCCTGCGCTCGACGCAGCCGGTGACGGTCTACCAGTACAACCCCATCGAGGCCACGACGACGAACGACGCCTCGTTGCTCCTCCCCGTCAACGCCTGGGGGGCCGAGTACATCGTGGGAGCGTGGCCCCACTGGTCCGCGATCAACCTGCCGGGCTTCTACGCCGTCGTCGCCGGTGAAGACGGCACGACCGTCACCCTCACGCCGTCGGGCACGGGGGGACAGGTCCAGGCGGGAGGCGGTGTGGCCGCCAACGGCACGGCCCAGGTGACCCTGGACCAGGGCGACGTCCTCCAGGTGATCACGAGCGGCGGCGACCTGACCGGCACGCGGGTCACCTCGGACAAGCCCGTGCAGGTCATCGGCGGGCACGATTGTACGAACATCCCGTTCCAGTTCGCCGCCTGCGATCACCTCGAAGAGGCGATCATTCCGCTCGACGCGCTCGCAAAGGAGTACTTCGTGGTGCCGCCGATTCACCCGAGCGACCCGAACGCCGAAAAGGCGCAGATCGTGCGGATCGTGGCCACGGAGCCGAACACGACCCTGAGCTTCGACCCGGATCAGCCGGTGAACAAGACTTTGACGAACGCCGGGGACTACCTGGAGATCGGGATGTCCACGGCGGCCTACCGGGTGTCGGCGGACAAGAAGATCCTCGTGTTGCAGTACATGGTGGGGCAGACCGCCGGGTACGGCCTGTCGGACCCGGCGATGGTGCAGGGGATCCCGGCGGAGCAGTTCCGCCAAGACTACCTGTTCCACGCCGCGCCCACATGGGTCGTCAATTTCGTGGACATCGTCGCGCCCGACGGCGCCGCCGTGGAGGTGGACGGCAGCCCGGTGTCACCCATGGCATGGCAGCCCATCGGCGCCACGGGCTGGTCGTACGCCCACGTACAACTGTCGAACGCGGGCAACGGCAACCACACCGTCACGGGCAGCCAGGGCGTCGGGATCACGGTCTACGGGGTGCAAAGCGCGGGCAGCTACTGGTATCCGGGCGGCCTCGACCTCTCGATCATCCCGCAGTGACGGCGGGGGCGGAGGATCAGCGTGCCACGGCCTCGTCTGCCAGCGCACGCACGTAGGGGACGAAGCCCTCCTCCAGGGACCGGGGGGTGAAGTCGAGGGCGGCGCGGGCGCGGTCCGACCTGCCGAGGTAGGTGGTGCCCGCCGTCGAACGCAGGGACTCGGGGTCGAACGCGGGCGGCAGGTGCCCCGAAAGCGGCCGCAGCATGCGCGCGGCGGCCCGCAGCAGCGGTGCCGGCACGACGATGGGTGGCGGGCCGCGGCCGAGGGCCCGGGCGGCGACGCCGAAGGCCTCGACCATCGTGTGGGCCGGTCCCGTCAGCAGGTACGATCGACCCACTTCGGCCCGGTCGAGGGCGGCGACGTGGGCCGCGGCCACGTCGTCCACGTGGGCCCAGCAGAACGTGGTGCCGGCGGGCAACATGCCGAGCTTGCCGGCGAGCCACATGCGCAGCGCCCCTGCCACCGGCCCCTCGTCGCCCGGCCCGTAGATCACCCCCGGCAGCAGCGCCACGACCGGTGCGCCGGCGCGCGCCATGGGCTCGAAGACCTCGTAGTGCGCGCGCCGTTTCGTCGCTTCGTAGATCGTGGCCGGAGCCGACACGGGGTCGTCGTCCTCCCGGACGAAGCGCCCCTTCGTGTCGCCGTAGATCGCGACGGTGCTCGTGTAGAGGATCCGCCGCGCGCCGGCGTCGCGGGCCGCCTCGAGCACGTTGCGTGTCCCCGCGACGTTCGTGGCCTCGGCTTCCTCGCCGGCCGCGGCGCCGAGCCCCACCTTGTACCAGGCGGCGGCGTGGAACACGGCGTCGGCCCCTGCGACGGCCCGCGCGACGCTCGCGCGGTCGCGGACGTCGCCGCGCACCAGCGCGACCCCGGCGGGCAGGCGGGCCCGGGCGCGGGCCTCGTCGCGCACGAGCGCGATCACGTCGTGCCCCTCGTCGAGCAGCCGGCGGCACAGCGCCCGCCCGAGCATGCCCGTGGCGCCGGTGACGGTGCAGCGCATGGCCGGAACTCTACGGGTCCGCAGGCGGGGGGGAAAGGGGCCGGTCGCTCACGCTCGGCCCTTGAGCCGGTCGAGGCGCCGACGGTCCCGCTTGCTCGGCCGCCCTCGGGCCGTGCGTCGTTCGGCGGGGCCGGGGGGCACTTCGGGCGGCGCCGGAGGCGGCGTGTGGTCCACGTAGAGGGTGCGGGCGACCTTCGCGGGCCCGCGGCGGTCGGCCAGGGCCGCGACCTCGACGATCCGTACGCCGCCCGGCGTGCGGATCGCAAGGCGCATCCCCGGTCGGACGCGCCGCCCGGGCTTGGCCGTCTCGCCGTCGATCTTGACGTGCCCGGCCGCGCAGGCACGCTGGGCGAGGGCCCGCGTACGGAAGAACCGCGCGGCCCACAGCCACCGGTCGAGTCGGACGGCGGCGGCGCCGGAGGGATCGTTCACCGGATCGAGGATAGCACCGCGGTGCCGTTCGGGTGACAAGCGGGCCCGGATCGTCGATCATGGCGCGGCCGGCCGGCCTCGCGTCCCGTGCGCAGCAAGAACATCCCATACATCGAGGGCATCGACCACATCCGCGCGTTTGCGTCGTTGATGGTGGTGTTGCACCACGGCCTGTGGACCTTTCATCGCAAGTGGGATCCGCCGGGGCTCGTCGAAGACAACTGGTTTACCACCACGAACCCGCTGTTTGGCATCGTCATCGAGACTCACATCGTCGTCACGATGTTCTTCGTGCTGTCGGGGTTCGTGTTCCGGCTCGCGGGCGAGGGCCGGGAGATTCACTACGGCAAGTTCCTCAAGAACCGCGCCCTGCGCGTCCTGCCCCTCTATTGGGGCCTCATCTTCTTCGGGATGGCCGTTTTCCCCGAGCGCGTCAACGTCGTGGGCGCGCTGGCGTCGCTTACGATCTTCGGCAACTCCCTGGCCGCCTTGAACCTGTGGCCGATCTCGGTCGCCTTCTGGACCGTCGCCATCGAGCTGCAATTCTATCTCATCTTTCCCTTCCTCAACCGGATCATGAACCGGGACGGGCGGCGTCCCATCATCGTGCTCTTGCTGTTCGTCGTGGCGTTGCGGCTCGTCGGGTTCTTCCTGACGCGCTCGATCCGGGACCTCAACTACTGGCACCTGCCGGGCCGGCTCGACGCCTTCTTGATGGGGATGCTCGTCGCCGGGGTCGTGCGGCGGCGCAAACTGCTGGAGATCCATCCCGCGTGGGCGCTGGCGGGTCTCGTCGCCCTGTTCGGGACGACGTTTGCGTTGAACCGCCTGGGCGGTTACCCCGTGCAGGCGTGGTGGAAGGCGCTGTGGCCGGCGGTGGAGGCCGTCGTGTGCACGTTCTTCGTGGTCACCTACATCGCGGGCAGCCGCGTGTTGCCCCGGTGGCTCGGTCGCGCCTTGCGCGGGCTGGGGGAACTGTCGTTTTCGACCTACCTCGTTCACTTCATGCTCCTGCAGGTGATGTTCGACCACGACCTGCTGTGGGACCTTCGCCGCTTCGGTTGGTCGGCGTTCCACGCGGCGCTGGCGAACACGCTCCTCTTCCTCGTGCCCGCCACGCTCCTGCTGTCTGCGATGGCCTACTTCGCCATCGAGGCGCCGTTCATGCGGATGCGGGTGCGCTACGTCTACCGCACGGCCGACGACCCCGGCGGCCCGTCGCCCCCCGCCGCCGATGCTTGACGACCGCCGCCGGTACCTGGCGGCCGTGCTCGCCCTCGCCGCCCTCGGGGTCGTGTTGCGCCTTTCCGTGCTCTGGGCGGGGTACGCCGTGGACGACTTCGCGCAGCTTGCGATGCTCGACGGTGCCTACCCGGTGCGGCGGGCGCCGTGGGACCTCTACCGCTTCTCGAGCGGCGCGCCCGAGGAGGTGGCGCGGTTGCGGGCGGCCGGGGCGCTTTCCTGGTGGTCCGACGACCACCTGCGGTTCGCCGCGTTGCGCCCTCTGGCGAGCCTCTTGCGGGCGGCGGAGGTCGCCGCCTTCGGGGCCGATGAAACGGTCGCGGCGCACGCCCAGGGGCTCGTGTGGTGGGCGGCGACCGTGGTGGCCTTCGGCCTCGCTCTGCGGCGCCTCGTGCCGGCGTCCGTCGCCCTGTGGGCGGTGTTCTTCTACGTGTGCGAGGAGGGGCATGCGGTGGCGCTTACGTGGGTCGCGAACCGGGCGGCGCTCGTGGCCGCGTTCTTCGTGGTCCTGGCGGCGTCCGAGGCCCTGCGTCCGGACGGCAGGCCGTGGCGGATCGTGCTGTGGACGTCGCTTGCGCTCGCGGCGGGGGAGTATGGGCTCGCGGCCGTCGCGCTCGCGGGGCCGCTGCTCGTCGTGTGGTCCGCCGCATCGCGCCGGAGCACGGTCGCCCGCGGGCTGGCGCTGGCCGGCCCAACCGCCGCGTACCTGGTCGCGCACCGCCTGCTCGGCTACGGGGCGCGCGGGTCGGCGATCTACGTGGACCCGGGCGCGGATCCAATCGCCTTTGCGAAGGCCGCGGCGATGCGGCTTCCGATCCTCCTCGCCGACGGCCTGTGGGGCTGGACCGCCGACGCGGCGGCCCTCGCCCCCGACCGGGCGGGCGGGCGTGTGCTCGCGGGGCTGCTCGGCGCCGCGCTGTTCGTCGCGGCGATCGTACGCTCCGCGCGGCCCGGCCGGCCCCGCGCCGTGGTCTGGGCGGCCGCCGGCGGCACGGTCGCGGCCCTCGTACCGTTGTGCGGCGCCTTCGTGTCCACGCGCCTTTGGGTCGTGCCGGGGCTGGCCCTCGCCGTCGGCTGGGGCTTCGTCGTGGTCGCCGCGTTCCGGCGCGGGCGGGACGTCCGGCGCGGGCGAGCGTTCTTCCTCGCGGCGGCCGCGGCGGTGGTGCTGTGGCACGGCCCGGGGGCGGCGGTTCGCTCGGTCCGCACCGCCGTCGGATACGCGCGCGCGAACGCGGCGGCGGTGGCCGCCCTGCGTGCGTCGGACGTGGGGGACCTTGCGGGCCGCGACGTCGTCGTCTACGCCGCCATCGATCCGACGACGCTCCTGTATGGCTGGTACCTCGCCGGTGCCGGCGGCCGGCCGCGAAGCTGGCTCGTGCTGTCGGGGGCGCCCGCCCCCTTGACGATCCGCCGCCCCCGGGATCGGACGGTCGCCGTGGACGTCCATGGCCCGCTGTTCGCCACGCCCCTCGAGCGCCTGTTTCGGGCCGCGCCCTGGGACGCCGGTCGCCGCGCGGACCTGGCCGCCGGAGCCGTCTCCGTCACCCGCGGCCCGGCGGGTGGACCCGTCACGATCCGGCTCGACCTCGCGCGCGGTGCGAAACCGGTGTTCGTCGTCGCGACCCCGACCGGCCTGCGCTGCCTCCCACCCCCGCCGGTCGGCGGCCGCCTCCGCCTCCCTGCCCCCGCCGTTCCGCTGCGCCCACCCGCTTCCACGTGGTAGTGATCATCCCGGCACCTCCGCCCAATGGACCGCCCCGCCGGGAAGTTGTGCTGCCCGAGCCCGTGCCCGAGTCCGTGCGCGGACCCGTCCCCGTTAGCGACAAGGTCGGAGGTGGCACCCGGCGCCGGCCGGCCGGTTGGGCGGGGGACTGGGGTGGAATCGGGCGGCGGGCCTCCTGGGCTTTCGCGCGGCGCCCCGCGGGCCGGTCCTCGGCCGTCGGGGGTGGGTGGAGACTTCAAGTGAGGATGGTCGGCCTGCGGATGGGCCCGCGGTGCGCCGCGCTGCGCCCGCGGCCCTTCGAGGTAGAGCGGGGGCCGCGGTGCGTCCTGGGGCCGGCCTCGTGGTGGTGT
>JALSIN010000309.1 GCA_026989935.1 Polyangiaceae bacterium
AGCCCCGGCGCGGCGAGGTCCACCGCAACTACGCCGACGTGCGCAAGGCGGCGAAGGTCCTGGGCTGGCGCGCGCGCTTTGGCGACATCGAGGCCGGGATCCGCGACACGCTGGCCGCCTTCCTCGAAGAGAGTACCCCGGCGCCCGGCGCCGCTCAGGAGCCGTGATGGAGCCCAAGTCCCTCGTCGTCTTGCGGGTGCTCGGGGCCGTCCTGGGCCTTGCGGTCTTCGCCCACGCCTTCGCGCGCTTCCGCCGGCGCCACATCGGCCGCGCCGAGGCCCTGCTGCGCTTCGCCTTCGGCCTGCTGGTGGCCGCGGTGGCCGTCCACCCCGACCTGGTCAACGGTCTGGCGGCCCTGCTCGCCATGCGGTCGCACACCTGGGGGCGTCTTCTGGCCCTGCTCGTGCTGTCGAACCTCGCCCTTTGGCTGCTGCTGTTTCGCGAGCGCGGCAAGGTGGCGCGCCTTTCCACCCAGATGGACGGCCTGGTCCGCCACGTCGCCACGACGACCCAGGCCCGCGGCCTCGAACGCCTCGAAGGCGCCAAGGTCCTGGTGGGCCTGCCCGCCCTCGACGAGGCCGAGAACCTCCCGGCCGTGCTCGCGCGCATGCCGAAGACCGTACGCGACCGCCCGGTGGGCGTGGTCGTCATCGACGACGCCAGCGAGGACGGCACCGGCGAGGTGGCGTACGAACACGGGGCGGCCGTCGTGCGCCACCCCTTCCGCCGCGGCCAGGGGGCGGCCCTGCGCGTGGTCTACGACCTCGCGCGCAAGGTGGGCGCGGACGTGGTGGTCACCCTCGACGCCGACGGCCAGCACCGCCCCGAGGAGATCGAGGCGGTCGTCGGCCCGATCCTCGACGGCGCCGCCGACTTCGTGATCGGGTCGCGGCTGCTCGGCCAGGGCGAGGGCGGTAGCCGGGCCCGCAGCCTGGGGATCCGCCTCATCAACCGCATGATCAACCTGCTGGCCGGGACGAAGATCTCCGACTGCTCCAGCGGCTTCAAGGCCATCGCCGTGCCCCGGCTCGCCGACATCGTCCTGCGCGAGGACCAGTTCCAGGCGGGCGAGGCCATCGTCTCGGCGGCCCACCACGGCCTTCGGATCGCCGAGGCCCCGATCACGGTCCTGCCGCGGGCCGCCGGCACGTCGAAGAAGGGGCACGACCTCGCCTACGGCCTGGGCTTTACGCGCACGATCCTCAAGACCTGGTGGCGCTGACGCCGGGCGGGGCGACCGGGCGCGCCTTGAACGGGCGCCGCGTGCACGATCGCCGCGCGTTGCCTATGCTCGCCGCCCCCATGGGCCTTCCCGCGCACCCGGCCCGCGCCCTGCTCGCTCGCCTCGTCCACCTGGCGGCGACGCCGTCGTCGCTGCTGTGCGCGGCCGCGCTGGTCGTGACCGCCCTGGGCAAGCTGCACGCACTCTTGGGGATCCACGGCCGCCCCGTGGGGCTGCTCGGGTGGGCGCTGGCCGAAGACGCCCTGTTCTACCTGGCCGCCGGGGCGGCGCTGGGCTTCGTGGAACGCCGCGTGCCGAAGCTTCGCCTGCTGCCCGTGGCGCTGGCGGCGGGTCTGTTCGCCCTCGCCGCGGCCAACGCCGTCTACCTGGTCGTGGCCGGCGACCAGGGCGGAACCTCGGCCGTCGCGGCGCTGTGGGACCGGCGCCGGGACGTCCTGGACATCCTGCGCCACGGCATCGCGCCGTGGATCCTCCCGTCGGTCCTGCTCGCGGCGGCGGCGCTGGTGGCGATGCACCTGCTCGCGCGACGGCGCGCCCGCACGCTGCCGCCGCCGGCCCGGCCCCACGCCGGGAGCCTCGCCGTGGCGGCGGCGGCCGCGGCCGTCGTGTTCTTCGCCCCCCGGCCGCGCGACCCCGCCGTGCGACGCCTCGGTCGCAACGTGGCCCTCGGCTTCGTGCGCGCCCTGCAGCACGCACCCGACCGCGGCACGTTTGCGGGCTACGCCGAGGCCGACGCCGACGCCGTCGCGCCCGCCGGAGGCGGCAAGCGCCCCCACATCGTGCTCGTGATCCTCGAATCGACGCGCTACGACCACACGTCGCTTTCGGGACCGGACGCCAAGGCCCGCACGCCCACGCTCGCGCACCTGGCCCAAGGTGC
Source organism: Polyangiaceae bacterium (assembly GCA_026989935.1). Classification (GTDB taxonomy): domain Bacteria; phylum Myxococcota_A; class Polyangia; order Nannocystales; family Nannocystaceae; genus J032. The sequence goes on from JALSIN010000309.1 coordinate 2,124, forward strand.
CTTCGAGGTCCCGGTCATGCGCGCGGTGGTGCCCCACACGACGAAGGCGCTTTGGACGATGCTGTGCGGGCGCCTGCCGCTGCTGCAACGCGAGCTGTGGGAGCTTTCGGGCGACGTGACGGCCCGGTGCCTGCCCGCGATGTTGCGCGAGGCCGGTTACCACACGGCCTTCTTCCAGAGCGCGCAGGGCCTGTTCGAGCAGCGGGCACGGCTGGTGCACAAGCTGGGCTACGACCACTTCCAGCCGTGGGAGGACATCCGCGGCTTCCGCCTGGGCTACCTCGCCTCCGACGACGTGTCGATGCTGCGGCCGCTCGAGGCCTGGCTCGACCGCGTGCGCCCCGACGGCGCACCGGTGTTCGTCACGCTCCTGACCTCCTCCACCCACCACCCCTACAAGCTCCCTCCCAGGATCCAACGCCGGGTGGAGCGGGAAGGGCTACCCCACGACACGGACGCCGAGCGCTACGCGCGCCTGGTCGAGGGCGAAGACGAGTTCCTGTCACGGGTGCTCGACGTGCTCGACTACCACTTGATGCGCGACGACACGGTGATCATCGCGGTGGGCGACCACGGCGAGGGCTTCGGCGACCACGGGGTGATGCAGCACGACCAGAACATCTACGAGGAGGGCGTGCGCGTGCCCTTCGTCGTGCACGGGCCGGGCATCGAGGCCCGCCGGCCCCGGGGCAACGCCAGCGCCCTGGACTTCCTGCCCACGATCCTCGGGCTGCTCGACCTGCCGGGCCTGCCGGCCCCGGATGCCTTCCCCGGCCTCGACCTGTCGGCCCACGACGTCCCCCCGGACCGGCCGAGCTGGCTTTCGTGCTGGTTCGCCCGAAGGTGCCGCGGCTTCGTCGTGGGCCGCTACAAATTCATGGAGGAGCAGGAGGCCGGGGAGCGCTTCGTGTTCGATCTGACCGCCGACCCCGACGAGCGCGATCCCCTGCCGGTGCCGGACGAACTCGCCCCCGTCCTTTCCCGCATGGAAGCCGTCTTCGAGCGCCACCGGATCACGGACCGATCCATGGTCCACCCGGCGTTTCGCGGCTACGGGCTATGGTGGTGCCCGGCGGGGGACGACAAGTGCAAGCACCCGCGGGCGCGCCACCCGGACTTTCGCTACCCCCTCGACCCGTCCGCCCGGCGCCCCCGCCCCCCCGAGCTCGACCAGCTCGGCGAGCGCGGGCGCTGATCCTGGGCGTTTTGCTACGCTCGGCCCCGTGCCGGACGAAGACACCGCACCCGTCGCGCTCGTCACCGGCGGCGCCCGGCGCGTGGGCGCGAGCATCGTCCGGGCGCTCGCGCAGGCCGGCTACCGCGTCTGGATCCACCACCACGCCTCGCAGGCGGCCGCACGGACCCTGGCGCAGGACCTCGGGGCGGCCCGAGCCGTTCCGATCCGCTGCGACCTTTCCGATCCGCGGGCGCGCGGCGCCCTCGTGGACGCCGTCGCCGGACCGGCCGGCCCCTTCGGGGGCCGGCTCAACCTGCTCGTCAACAACGCCGCCGGCTTCGAGCGCGGCGCCTTCGAGCGGCGCACGGACGACGACCTGCGCCGGGTGCTTGAGCTGAACCTCGTCGCCCCCCTGTCCCTGGTGCGCGGCCTGCTTTCGGCCCTGCGCCCCCGGCCCGACGCCGAACGACGCACGGCCGGGTGCGTCGTCAACATCCTCGATCTGGGCGCGCTGGCCCCGTGGCCCGGCTACGTGGACCACTGCGCGGCCAAGGCGGGCCTTGCGAACGCCACCCGCGCCCTCGCGGCCGCGCTCGCCCCCGTGCGGGTCAACGCCGTGGCCCCGGGGACGGTCCTTTGGCCCGACGACCCGGCCTTTGCGCCCGGGACGGCCGCCCGGCGGCGAATCGAGGCCCGGATCCCCCTGCGCCGGGCCGGCACCCCCGAAGACGTCGCCCGGGCGGTCCTCTACCTGGCGCAGGCCCCCTACGTCACCGGAGAGATCCACGTGGTGGACGGCGGGCGCCTGGCCGCCGCCGGCGTGGCCGGGCGCACCGAGGCATGACCTGCGCACTTGGCGCAGGTCGTTGCTCGCTTGATCCGCCGTCCCCCCTCCCCTATACATGCGCGCCTTCCACCATGGATACGCCCAACCAGACCGAGGCCACCCAACCCGCGCCGACGATCGGCGAGGACACGCAACCCGACGTCCACGAGCCCGTGCGGGGCCGCCCGCTCGAGGTGGCGGTGGACGAGCGCGGGGTCGAACGTGCCATTCGAAAGCTTCGGCGGCTGCTCGCCTCCGAGGGCGTCCTGCGCGAGCTCAAGCGGCGGCGGCACTACGAAAAGCCCAGCATCCGCCGCAAGCGGAAGTTGCGCGAAGCCGAACGCCGGCGGCGGCGGCGCGAACGCAAGCGCTCCTGACCCACCCGGGGCCCGGGGCCCTGGCCGCGGGCCCGTTCGTGTTAGCGTGGCGGCCATGGCTCGGTTGGTGATCCCACCCCACGGACGGCCGGCGGGGCAACCCGACGCCGCGGCGGCGCCGCCGTCGCTCCACGACGTCTCCATCGTGTTCGGTGTCGCGGACGCCCCCGACGCGGCGCCGACCGACGCGGACTTCGTGCCGGTCTACCGCGTCTCGATGCCGGTGTTCGGTCTTTCGGCCCTCGATCCGGACGGCGTACACGAGTTCGACGCCCGCGCCCTGCTCGACGATCTGGCCCGCCGCGCGACCCGGCGCCGCTGGGGTGCACGGGTCGAGTTGGTGGTGTCCCAGCCGGCGGCGGCCGAAGGCGTGGACCTTTGGCTCGAGGCCCCCGACGTGGCCGGCCCCTTGTCGGCCCCGGACCCACGTGGGATCCCCCAGCCCGGCGGCGGTCGGCGCGTCCTGTTTCGCACCCGCGTCGTCGCCCCGGCGGACCTTGCCCACCTCGCGGGCACCTACACGGCCGGCGCGGGCGATCGCCCCACCCGCCCCCTCATCCTGGCGCTCGACCGTTACGAGTTCGAGCCTTGACCGTACGCCGGTCCCGGGCCGCGCCGGCCCTGGCCCGACATCGGCCCGCGCCGACGGCCGACCTCCCCATCGTGGCACGCAAGACCTCCAAGACCCTCCGCACCGTGCTCGCGGCGGCGCTGCTGGTCGCGGCCTATCGCTACGTCGTCGCGCCGCGCCTGGCCCAGCGGGGCCTTGGCACCTGGGGCCCGGCCGTGCCCGCCACCGACACGGATCACCTGCGCGTGGTCGTGTGGAACGTCGAGAACTTCGGCGACGACCGGGATCGCGTCGAGAACGTCGTCGCCACCTTGCGCGACCTCGACCCGGCCGTGGCAGCCCTCGTGGAGGTGCGGGACCCGGCCGCCCTGCGCCGGGCGTTGCCCGACCGCCGCGTGATCGTGTCGAAGCGGGGCGGTCGCGGGCGCCAGCGCCTGGCCTTCGTCGTGGACGAGCGCCGCGCCGAGATCCTCGGCGAACCTGTCGAGCACGCCGCACTCGCCATGGGGGGCCGCGTCCGCCCCGGGTTCGCCGTGCGCGTGCGCGGTCGGCCGCGCGGGCCGGACTTTCACCTGGCGCTCGTGCACCTCAAGGCCATGCCGCAGGGGGCGGGCCTGCGGCGGCGCCAGTGGCGGGTCCTTCGGCGCTGGGTCGAGGCCCTGGACGACGACCGCGACCTCCTGCTCGTGGGGGACTTCAACCCCGTCGGCGACGGCCGTGCAAGCGGCTCGGAGGACGAGCTTTCGGACCTGGCCCGCACGATGGCCGCCGCGGGTCTTTCCCTGCACACGCCCCCCGGCGCCTGCTCCGCCTACTGGGAGGGCCCGCGGCGCGACGCCTGGAAGGAGCCCAGCCTGCTCGACCTGGTCTTCGTGCGCGATCTCGCCGAGGCCGTCCCGAGCGACGACCCCCTGGTGCGCGTCGCGGGTGCCTGCGCACGGACCGGCTGCGGGCGCCTGCGCAGCACACGGGCCCGCCCCGACCCGTTCTTCGCCCAGACGAGCGACCACTGCCCCCTCGTCCTCGACCTCCTGCAGGCCGACGACGACCCGTGACCGGGCAACCTGGAACCAAACCGAACCGGTCCCGGCGCTTCGTCCTCCTTCGGTGCGAACGCGTCCGCACGTTGTCCTACATCCTCCCACCGTCGTCACATCCGGGAGGAAAAAACCCTTGACCGGACCCCAGACCCGTCGCATCCTCATCAGGCATGCTCGGGAAGGGGCCAACGAAGGCGTGCGCGGTTGGTGACCCGATCCGCTTCATCTGGCCTCTCGCGGCGGTCCTGCTCACCGTACCCCCGGCGTGCAGCGACAAGCGTGGCACGTTCACGGGCGATGCGACGGGCGGGATCTCGACGACCCTGATCCCGGACGCCACGACGACGGGGACGACGGGCGCCCTCGACACGGGCACGACCGGCCCATCGGCCGAGCCCGACTACCCCGGCCCCGGCGAGGGCACCGACGACATCGGGGGGCTGGCGCCGCTTTCGTCCGTCGGCCGCTCCCCGCGATCGATCGGAACCGGCCTGCCCTACGACACGCGCCCCATGATCGGCGCGGCCGGCACGGAAAACGCCGACGTGTGGACCTTGGCCGCGGACTACGAGGCCGCGTGGACGGACGCCCGCACGGTCACCGCACGGACCGCCACGACCGCCCGATACCTCGGGATGCGCAAGCGGGCCTTCTTCCTGCTGCAGCCCGGCATCCGCAACGCGACCGTGACCTTCCCCGAAGGGAAGAAGATGAGCCTGACCCTGGAGGACGACGGGGTGTACATGCTCGATCCCGACAGCAACTTCCGGACGGAGGTGTCGGTGAGCCTGTACGACCCGTCCCAGGAGGCCGCGGTGTTCGCCGACTTCGACGCGCACCACCCCCTGGTCGCCGAGGGTCTGCGACCGCTGACCATCGAGCTGTTTACCGCGGACATGGAGGGCTCGGACAAGCGGCGTCTCGGGCACGCGGTGACCTGGGTCCTCGACGGCAACCCGGCCGCCTGGCACGTGGTGGGCCCCGTCCCCCCCGCGGTGATGGTCAGCCGCGTGCAGCAGGAGGCATCGGCCGGCTTCCGGCCGCTTTCGATCTCGAGCCGCACGGTGGACGGCGTCGTGTCCTACGTCGCGATCTTCATCGCCGACGCCCTCGATCCCGCCGAGACCGAGATCCGCCTCGGGATCGGGCCGAACGATCTGGCGGCCCTCGCCGAACAGGTGGGTGTGGATGACACGCGGATCCCGCTGTCGGTGGCCAGCCGGGACGGCCAGCCCGTGTTCGACGTGGTGGCCTCCGCGAGGGAAGAAGGCCAACAGGCGGTCATGTACGTCGGTCTCGACGACGATTCGTTTCGGGACTTCGACGCCTCGTGGCGCAAGGCCGGAAGGCACCTCATCACGGCGACCTCATACACGGACGGTGCCGGCGTGCGGCGTTGGGTGGCGGTGTGGCAGGAATACGATCGGGTGAAACGCTGGACGCGGACCCCCGCCGAAGACTGGGGCCCGTGGGAGGTGGCGCACCTCACCGTCTTGGGCCTCGGATCCAAGCTCTCCGGAATGCGTCCGGCGCAGGTGTTCGTGGCTCTCGAGCAAGGCAAGGTCGTGGCCGAGGCGGCGTACACGATGGGCCCCTCGATCTGGCCCACCACCCGCATGGACATGGCGTTCCCACTCGGGAGCATCTCGAAGTCCCTGACCGCGGCGGTGGTGGTCCAGGCGATGGCCGACGCCGACATCGACCTCTCCGAGCCCCTGGTGAACGTCGTGCGCTGGAATCCGGCGTACTTCACGGACGGGTCGAACGGCGTGGACGTGGACTACCGGAACCTCATCCAGGTGCGGGTCGTGGACCTGTTGCGCCACTCCGGCGGGTTTGCGGGCGAGAAGGTGACCGGATTCGGCGCCTATTACGACCACCTGACGCAGCAGGCCAACTTGGACGAGATGGGGGTCTCCGCCGACGTCCGGCGCCTGCCGCTTTCGAGCCAGGCCCTAGACGAGTGGATCTATGGGGTCCTCACGGGGGCCATCGACCTGCCCATCGACCCCGAGACCGGGCGGGAGAAGGCGATCTGGAACCGGTACTTCCAGAACTCGGGGTACGCATACAGCAACCCCGGATACTCGATCCTGGGGATCGTCGCCGACCGCCTGGCGCCGCAGGGGCTCGTGGGGACCTTGCGCGCCTGGGCGGCCGAGGTGGGCGCCGACGAGAGTCTCTGGCCCATCAACGATACCCGCCTGCCGCGCCGCGGCGACTACCACGCGATCCGCCACCGGCGACAGCTCCACCTGGGCTCGTCGGAAGCGCCCTACGCCAAGGGAGCCGAACCGGCCTTCGCGGACGAGGACCGGTTCGGGTTCACCGGCCCGCAGGTCTCCGAGTGGTCCCGCCTCGATCCCCCGATGGCCCCAGCCACCACGATCTCGGAATCCCACTCGGCGCGGTACAGCCTGCGCGGGCAGGTCCTGGCTGCCGGCGGCTTCGAAGCGACCGCGGAGGACGTCGCCCGCCTGTTCCGGGCGCTGTTCGCCCCGCCACCGGCGGGTATCCTGGACGAAGAAGTTTCGACGCGCATCCGATCGTACGCCGATCCCAATCGGCTGCTGTGGCGCGAGTGCCCCTGGTGCGACGGCTACGGCCTGGGTGTGTATCTGTACCGCAACTGGGTGATCGGCGCCGGCACCGTCAGCGGCGCAGCCACCATCGTGGCCCACAACGTCGTCTACGACGTGACCTTCGCCTGGCTGGGTAGCTCCCTGGGCAACGCCCTCGGCCCCGCCGACTGGCTCCGCGACGGCTTCAACAACGCCTTCTTCGCCGAGCTCGAGGCCACCTGGCCCTGCCAGGAGGACAGCAGCAACTGGCAGTCGGACTGCTGCGACTTCCTCGACACCCCCTTCGAGAACGAGTGCGACTGGTAGGCGGCGTCCAGCCGCACGACGCCGCCCCCGATGCACGTGTCACGGGCCGCCGCAGTCGAGGCACGTGCACTCGACCCGGCCCGCGGCGGCGGCCTGGCACCCCTGTCCCTCGGGACAGAACGCGGGCACGCAGCCGCACGGGTCCTGCGCGTCGCATCCCGCCGGCCAGGGTTCGCAGTCGTAGCGCGTACCCGAAAGGTCGGTCGTCACCACGCAGACCTCGTCGCTGCGGCAATCGTCGCAATTGGTGACGGTGTCGCACGCCTCGATGGGCACGCATCCGTCCCAGCAGCCGGCGGGGGAGACCCGTGGCCGCCAGCCCTCGGGGCACACCGGCGGCTCGGCGTCGCACAGGACGCGGTCGGGGTCGCAATCCACCTCGCGGAACCGGCACACCCCGCCGAAGCACACGGCCTGCGGGTCGCTGAATCCCTGGCCGGCGCAGACCGTGGCGAAGCACTCCTGCAGGTCGCACGGTGGCGGTCCCTCGCTGCGCGGGACGACGGCGCAGGTGCAGCAGTCGTCCACGAGCAGGCAATCTCCGTCGTCCATGCAAGCCTCCACCGTTCCGGCCGTCGTCCCCCCGCCCGACGAGGTGGAACTCCCGGACGACGTGGAGGACGTCGAGGTGGAGCCGCCACCTTGGGTCGTGCCGGCCGACGTGCCCCCGGTCTGCATCCCCGTCCCGCTGTTCGACGACCCCGAGGCCTTCGGCCCACAGCCGACGAGCACGATCACGGTATACAGAAGAACTCCAACCGGGGTACGGCGTGACATGAAACACAGCGTACGCAACCCGGGCATGGGGCGGCAATCGCAGCCTTTGCCCCAGAAGCGCAGCCTCGAACGCACCGAACCTGCCGTTCCTCACGTCCAGCGGTTGAAGCCCGGCCGCCCCGCCGCCGTCGAACCCTCCGTGCCGGCGAGATCGCCTTCGGCAGACGGCCTGGAGCCAGCACACCGTGCGGTTGCGGGCGCAATCGACCCATGGGACCATCCCGGGCGACTCGGGCACCCGGAACGCCATCGTCCCCACACCGAGTAGGAGAATCGAAATCTATGCAACGTACGAACCAGTCCTTCACGAGCCTCGTTACCTTGGGCCTCGCCGCCGGCTTCGCCACCGCGAGCGTCCAGGGGTGCGATGACAACGGCGTCGTCGGCAACCTCGCCGAGCAGTGCGGTCTCACCTGTCCCGACGAGGGGATCGCCGAGGGCAACGCCTCCATCTCCGGCGTTGCCAGCGTGGACGCCTTTTTCAGCGCCGTCATCGGCGTGCGTGACGCCGCAGCCAACCTCGAAGCAAACGTCCGTGCCGAGTTGCTCGGCCTGGCCGCGCTGCTCGAGGTGGACGGGGCGGCGGACCTGTCCACCGCGGACCTGGCCGCCCAGGTCCGCGCGAACCTCGAGGCCAAGATCCAGGCCAACGTCGAGGGCAGCCTCACGGTCAACTACGAGCCGGCCAAGTGCGAGGCCTCGGTCGAGGTGACCGCCAAGGCCGCCGCCGAGTGCGACGTCATGGTGGACCCCGGCTCGGTGGAGGCCAAGTGCGAGGGCTCCTGCCAGATCGACGCCTCGGCCCAGGCCGACTGCCGCGCCGAGGGGCAGCTTCGCTGCGAGGGCACGGCGCCGAGCCTGCAATGCACGGGCAGCTGCACGGGCACCTGCCGCCTCGATGTGGCCGCCTCCTGCGAGGGTACCTGCCGCGGCACCTGCATGGGCACCTGCACCGCCCAGGACGGCAACGGCAACTGCGAGGGCAAGTGCGACGGCATGTGCCAGGGCACCTGCGAACTCGAGGCCGGCGGGTCCTGCGAGGGGTCCTGCGAGGGCACCTGCGTGTGGGACCCGGGCGACGTGGACTGCGAGGCCGGCGCCACGGCCAAGTGTGAGGTCTCGGCCGAAGCGAACGTCGAGTGCAAGGGCTCGTGCGAGGGCAACGTCGAACCCCCCGAGGTCTCGGCCGAGTGCAAGGCCGCCGTCGAGGCCAAGGCCAAAGCGTCCGTCGAGTGCACGCCGCCGCGCCTGGACGTGTCCTTCCAGTTCGCCGCGGGTTTGGACGCCCAGGCCCAGGCGGAGTTTCGGGCTTTCCTCGAGTCCTTCAAGACGCGCTATGCGGCGCTGCTGGCGGCCACGGCCAAGATCGAGGTGGTCCTCGACGCGATCACGAACTCCGAGACCGGGCTCCTCGTGTCCGCGCAAGGCGCCGTGCGCGGCGCGATCCAGACCACGCTCGATGGCGACCTGGATCTCAAGGCCTCGATCGGTCTGGGCTGCGCCCTCGACGAACTCGAGAACGTGGGCACGGCCCTGTCCTCGGCGCAGACCAGCCTCGAAGGCTCCGTCAGCGCCGTGGCGGAGATCTCGGCCGTCATCGGCGGCTAGCCGAACCCAACGAAGCTCGAAAGGGCGCGGGGACCTGCTCCTCGCGCCCTTTCTGTACGGCCGAGGGCCGCCCTATGCGCCCGCCAGGTCGAAGGCGCGGGCGATCCGATCGAGGGCCGCGGCCTCCTCCGGCGAGACCGCACGCCGGAACCCGAAGGCCCCGCCCGCCGCCTCGGCCACCTTTCGGCACAGCGCGAGCGCCGTGGCGCACGAGGCCGTCCCCCGCGCGGCGAGCAGATCGCGGCAAAGCGCCCGCGCCTCGTCGAAGAACGCTGCCGAGGGTCTCTCCTCGAGCAACGCCGCGAGCCGCTGCGCCGGCTCGGAGGCCGGGTCGAACCCGCGGGCGCGCACCACGTCGAAGATGAGCGCGCGCTCGGCCCGCTGGATCCGGCCGTCCGCCCACGCCACCTCCGCCAGAACGACGAGGTCGAACAGCTTCGCGGCCTCCCCGCCGAACCCGAGCGCCTCGATCCGCTCGGCGACCTCGCGCTCGGTCACGACCGTGCAGGCCAGCCTCGAGAGGCGAACGCTCGTCGCCGCCGCGTTCATCTCCTGGCGGAGGCGATCGCGCAGCCCCGCGAACGACTCGTCGAAGAACACGCGGCCGGTGCGTTCCATCGTCACGGGTGATCATACCCCGGATCCGCCCGCTGCGGACCCGCCGCCGCACGCGGCTTCCATGCGCCGGGGCCATCGTTTACGCGCCTCGTCCCCGGGCTCCGCGGGGCTCCGCGGGGCCACGCGCGACTGCTAGCCTGCGGTCGATGCCCGACGCCCGCCGCTGCAAGATCCTGTGCACCCTCGGGCCCGCCAGCCGGACGCCGGAGACCCTCGGCGCGATGCTCGACGCCGGCATGGACGCGGCCCGCCTGAACTTCTCCCACGGCGACCACGACGACCACGCGCGCACCTTCGAGGCGGTGCGCGGCGCCGCGGACCGGCGCAGCCGCCCCGTCGCCGTCCTCGCCGACCTCCAGGGCCCGAAGATCCGGCTCGGCATCCTCCCCGACGAGGGCTACCTCCTCGAAGCGGGGGCCCACGTCATCCTGCGGGCGGGCAGCGCCACGGGCGCCGCACAAACCCGGGACGCGACGATCCTCCCCACCCCGTTCGCCCCCCTGGCCGCCGAGGTCGGTCCCGGCGACACGATCCTCCTGGCCGACGGCGCGGTGGAGCTTCGCGTCGAGCGGGTCGAGGGCGCGGACGTCCACTGTGCGGTGGTCCACGGCGCGCCCATCTCGTCCCACAAGGGCATCAACCTCCCCGGGGTGCGCCTTTCGGTCCCCGCCCTGACCGACAAGGACGCCGCCGACTTGGCCTTCGCACTGGACCTGGGGGTCGATCTCGTGGCCCTGTCGTTCGTCCGCCACCCCGACGACCTGGTACGGGCACGCGAGGTGATGGACCGTGTCGGGCGCCGGTGCCCGATCGTCGCCAAGATCGAAAAGCCCCAGGCCATCGAGCACCTCGACGGCATCGTCCGCGCCGCCGACGGCATCATGGTCGCCCGCGGGGACCTCGGGGTCGAGATGGGACCCGAGGAGGTCCCGATCCTGCAAAAGCGGATCATCGAGACGGCGAACCGCGTGGGCAAACTCGTGATCACGGCCACTCAGATGCTCGAAAGCATGATCGAGGCCCCGCGCCCCACACGGGCCGAGGCGTCGGACGTCGCCAACGCGGTCCTCGACGGCAGCGACACGCTGATGTTGTCGGCCGAAACGGCGGTCGGCCGCGACCCGGTGCGCGTGGTCGAGACCATGGACCGGATCATCCGCACCACCGAGGCCGCGCCGCGGTACTGGTCCGAGCCTCCGGAGGCCCTCGACTTCCCGCACACCACGAACGCGATTGCCCGTGCCGCGGTGGACTGCGCCCGCACCTTGCCGGACGTACGCGCCATCGTGACGTACACCGGATCGGGCGGCATCGCCCGGCTCGTCAGCGGCTATCGGCCGCAGGTTCCCATCGTCGCGCTGACCCCCAGCCGCGAGACCTATCATGCGCTGGCCCTTTTCTGGGGGGTCGTCCCGCGGCACTGGGTTCCCCCCGACACCCGGGGCGATCGCATGTTCCACGACATCGACGCCGCCTTGCTCGCCGATGGCTTCACGCCCGGAGACCAGGTGGTGATCACCTTCGGCCACCCGGTCGAGGCCCACACCTCCGTCAACCTGCTGCGGATCCACCGCGTCGGAAGCTTCTGCGGGGACGGATAGGCTCGGCCGAAGCTGCGGCTCCTGCGCACCCCTTTGGGGGGCCCACGGCCCGCTTGTCGGTCCCCGAGGATCGTGCTAGAAGCCGGCTCCCACGCGAAGGTGGCGGAATTGGTAGACGCGCCAGACTAAGGATCTGGTGGGCTTTGCCTGTGAGGGTTCGAGTCCCTCCCTTCGCACCCCCCTGCGCGGGCCTCGCCCCGGTCCAACCATGAACCTCGCTCCCCGTCCCCCGCCCTGGGATCGCTCGCGGTTGGGTGTGGTCGCCGGATTCTACGCGACGTTGTCCGTGGCGGCCGTGCTCTGGCACGCGGTGGACCAGGACAGCCTGGATGTGTGGCACACGGCCCCCACCCCACCGCAGGCGAGGGCGCTGGGCGC
>JALSIN010000310.1 GCA_026989935.1 Polyangiaceae bacterium
CGCCGGCAGCGTCCGGTGGGCGACCCGGCTGCTCGCGAAGATCGACGAGGCGCGCCTGCGCCAGACCATCGCCGACGAGGCCGATCGCTTCTTCGGCCGGCTGATCGCGCACCGCCGCTCGCCGGCGTACCGCAGCCGGCTGCGGCGCCCCAACGTCGTGCCCTGGAGCCGGCTCTGCGAGCTGCTGCGCAAGGCGGCGGACGCCTACGCCGAGGGCCTCGGCAACGTCGACGACACCGACCTGCGCTCCGACCTGCGCCGCACCGGCGTCCGCTGCGAGACGCTGGGCGCCCAGATCCGCGAGGCGATGACGCTCGCCGATCCCGGCTCGGTCGCCTTCATCGAGGAGGACGCGCGCGGCAACACCGTCCTGCGGTCCAAGCCGATCGAGGTGGCCGAGCGCCTCCAGCGGTCGCTCTTCGACGACGCCCACAGCGTGGTGCTCACCTCGGCGACCCTGACCACGGGCGGCTCCTTCGACCACATCGCCGACGAAGTGGGCGTCCCCGACCCGCGCCTGCTCACCGTGGAGTCGCCCTTCGACTTCAGCCGCCAGGCGTTGCTGGTCGTGCCCTCCGACATGCCGGCGCCCGGCGGCGGTCGCCGCGGCCTTCGCCGAGATCCTCGAGCTGGCCGAGGGGCGCACGCTGGGGCTGTTCACCTCGTACCGGAACCTCAACGCCACCTTCGAGCGCGTCCAGGGCAACGGGCACCGCGTGCTGCGCCAGGGGGACATGCCCCGCACCGCCCTGGTCGAGGAGTTCCGCCGCGACGTGCGCTCGGTGCTGCTCGGCACCGAGTCGTTCTGGGCTGGCGTCGACATCCCCGGCGAGGCGCTCTCCTGCGTGGTCATCGACCGGCTGCCCTTCCCGTCGCCCGACGACCCCGTGCTCGACGCGATCAGCGAGCGCGACCGGCAGTGGTTCCGGACCTACAGCCTCCCGAGGGCGGTCATCGCCTTCAAGCAAGGCTTCGGGCGGCTGATCCGCAGCGCCTCCGATCGCGGCGTGGTCGTCGTGCTCGACCGGCGCCTGGTCACCAAGCCCTACGGGCGGATCTTCACGGCGAGCCTGCCCGACGTGCTCAAGAGCCGGCGCATCGAGAACGTGCGGCGCTTCCTCGAGGAGGCCGCCTGATGCTCGCACGAGTCGCCGGCACCATCGCCCTGCGCAAAGAGGAGTGCCCGCCCAAGGTCCTCGAGCGGCTGCGGCGCGACCTGTCCTTCCCGAACCCCGAGTACGTCTCGCGGCGGCGGATTGGGCGCTACGTCGGCGCCACCCCCGAGCGCATCGAGTGCCTCGCGGAGCACAAGGGCGGCTGGGTCGAGCTGCCCCGCGGCACGGTCGCCCTCTTGCGCCGGCGGGCGGCCAAGGCCGGCGTCGAGGTCCGCTTCGAGGACCACCGGCGCGTCCTCGACCCCGTCGACCTGCGCGCCGAGATCGAGCTTCGACCCTACCAGCGCGACGCCGTGGGCCGCATGGTGCGCGGCATCCAGGGCACGGTGGTGATGCCCTGCGGCGGGGGCAAGACCGCCACCGGTACGGCGGCCATCGCCGAGATCGGGCAGCCCGCCCTCGTCATCGTCCACACCCACGACCTACTCGAGCAGTGGCGCGAGAGCGTCAGCCGCATCCTCGACGTGACCGCCGGCGTCATCACCAACGGGGCGTGCGAGCCGGCGCCGATCACCATCGCCACGGTCCAAACCCTGGTGCGCCGGACGCCGCGCGAGCTCGCCGAGCTGGGCGCGCGCTTCGGCTGCGTCATCGTCGACGAGGCCCACCACGCCCCGGCGAGCACGTTCCAGACGGTGCTCGCGCACATGCCGGCCCGATTCCGCTTCGGGCTGACGGCGACGCCCGAGCGCGAGGACGGGCTGACCCCGCTGCTCGACCTCACCATCGGCCCGCGGCTCTTCGAGATCGGCTACCAGGAGCTCGTCGCCGGCGGCTTCCTCCAGGCGCCCGAGATCCGCCCGGTCTACTCGGGCTTCTCCTTCGACTACGCCGGCCCGGAGGATCACCACCGCTGCCTCGGCGC
>JALSIN010000311.1 GCA_026989935.1 Polyangiaceae bacterium
TAGTGGACAGGCTCGCGTGCCCCAGCATGTGCTGGATCGCCCGCAGGTCGCAGCCGCTTTGCAACAGGTGCGTGGCGAAGGCGTGGCGCAGGGCGTGCGGCCCCATGCGCGCGCGGGTGCCGGCGGCCCGGCAGCGGTCGTAGACCACCTTGCGCAGGACGCGCGCGGAGATCCGGCCGCCCCGGACCCCGTAGAACAGCGCCTCGGGCGGCGACCGCGGGGTCTGGAAGGTGTCGCGGACGGCCCGGTAGGCGTCGAGCGCCTCGACCGCCTTGCGGCCGATCGGGACGAAACGGTCCTTGCCCCCCTTCCCCCCCCGGACCCACACGATCCAGCCGCCCCCATCGCGGCACAGGTCGTCGAGATCGAGGGCGGCGCACTCCGAGACCCGCAGGCCGGCCCCGTAGAGCAGTTCGAGCATCGCCCGGTCGCGGCGGGCCACGGGGTCGTCCCCCGGTACCTCGACCAGGGCCGTCGCCTCGTCCACGGTCGGGGCCGACGGCAGGCGCCGGGGCAGCCTCGGGGCGTCGATGGTGCGGGCGGGGTTTTCGGGGAGGACCCCCGTGTCGCGCAGGAAGTCCCCGAAGGTGCGCAGGGCCGAAAGACGCCGCCCGCGGGTGGAAGGACGCAGGCGCCGGTGGTCCCGGGCGAGGTACGACAGGAGGTTGCGTGCGTCGAAGTCCTCGGGGCGGGGCGCCCGGCCCGCCCGGTCGGCCACGAAGTCGAAGAACCCCCGCACCTCGCTGCGGTAGGCCCGGATCGTGTGCGGCGAGAGCCGGCGTTCGATGCGCAACCCTTCGAGGAAGCGCTCGGTGAGTCCCTCGACGCGGGTCCCTGCCATCGTCCCCCGATCCTACGCGGCGGTGATGTAGACCTCGCGCGGGGACGATCCCCGCGCGGGTCCGATGATCCCCTGGGCCTCCATCCGCTCGACGATCTTGGCCGCCCGGTTGTAGCCGACGTTGAGCCGCCGCTGGAGCATGGAGGTGCTGACCTTGCCCGCCTCGGCCACGATCTGCACGGCCTTGTCGTACAGGGGATCGACGCGCTCTTCGGTCTCCTCCTGCGCGTCGTCGGGCCGCTTCTTGACGATCTCCATGTTGTAGATGGGCTTGGCCTGTTGCTTGATGAAGCGTGCGATCCGCAGGATCTCGTCCTCCGACACGAAGCAGCCGTGGATCCGCTGGGGCTCGCGCCCGCGGTCCATGTAGAGCATGTCTCCCATCCCGAGCAGTTGCTTGGCCCCTTTGGCGTCCAGGATCGTGCGGGAGTCGGCGTCGGAGGTCACCTGGAACGCGATGCGGCTCGGGAAGTTGTTCTTGATCGTGCCCGTGATGACGTCCACGCTCGGCCGCTGGGTGGCGAGGATCATGTGGATCCCGGCCGCCCGCGCCTTGGCGGCGATGCGCGCCACGTTCTGCTCCACCTCCTTGCTCGCCACCATCATGAGGTCCGCGAACTCGTCGATGACCATGACGATGTAGGGCAGCTTGACGGGCTTGGGCGGCAGGTCCGCCTCGCCGCCAGTCGGGCGCCGGGTGCCGTCGGGGGCGACCTCGATCCCGGGCAGGTCGCTGCCGAAGGCCGCATCCTCCCCCCCGTCGCGCGCCGCCTCGCGGGCCTCGTCGGCCACGGTCTGCAACATGCGACACTCGGCCTCCCACTGCGAGACGAGTTCGGGCAGCTTCTTGTTGTACCCGGCAAGGTCGCGCACCTGCGCCTTGGAAAGCAGCGCGTAGCGCCGCTCCATCTCCTCCACCGCCCACCGCAGGGCCAGGTTCGCCTTCTCGGCGTCGGTCACCACGGGCAGGAGCAGGTGGGGGATCCCCTCGTAGATGCTAAGCTCCAGCATCTTCGGGTCGATCATGATCATGCGCACGTCCTCGGGGGACGCGGTGTACAGCAGCGACGAGATCATCGCGTTGACGCCGACGGACTTGCCCGATCCGGTCGCGCCGGCCACGAGCAGGTGCGGCGCCTTCGCCAGGTCGATCCAGCGGGGCTTGCCCACGATGTCCTTGCCCAGGGCCAGGGGCAGCTTGTGCCCGTCCCCGAATCCCGGCTCCTCCAGGATCTCCTTGATGTAGACGGTCTCCCGCACCTTGTTCGGCACCTCGAACCCCACCGTGGACTTGCCCGGGATCGGCGCCAGGATCCGGATCCGAATGGCCTCGAGGGCCATGGCGATGTCGCTTTCGAGCGACTCGATCTTCGACAACTTGACCCCGGGCTCCGGCTTGAACTCGTAGCGGGTGATCACCGGGCCCGGGTGGATCTTCGTGACCTTCCCGGGCACCTTGAACTGCGCGAGCACGTTGACCAGCCGCTTGGCTTGGTCGAGCACGAATCCCTCGTCCACCTTCGTCTTGCGCCGGTTCGCGGCCTCGAACAGCTCGGCCGGCGGAAGCTCGTAGCCCCCGTCCGTCAGCCACTTGACCCCCGGCACGCCACGGTCGCCGGCGGGTGAGGATTGGGCGGGGGCCGGGTCCGCCTTCGCGCCGCCGTCGGCCCGGGCGGCCGCATCGACCCGAGGCGGCGGCTTGCGCGCGGGAAGACGCCGGGGCGTGGCCGCCGCCGCCTCCTCCTCGGCAGGCAGGACGATCTCGGGATCCTCGTCGGCGGGGCTGGATTGCGTCCGTTTCGTGCGCCTCGACCGTCGGGTCCGGGGCGCAGGGTGCGCACCGGCGTCCTCCTCGGCCGGTTCCGCCGCCGCCGCGACCTCCACCTGCATGGCGCTCGGGTCGGCGTCGAGGGCGGCCTCCGGGTCCTCGGGGGGCTCCCCCGCAGAGGGATCCGAAGCGGCCTGCCGATCCTCCCCGCGGCCCGCCGATCCCCCCTCGCCCGCTCGCCGCGACCGCCGGCTCCGCGATCGCCTCGGTCGGGCGACGGGGCCCTCGTCGTCCTCCAGCGCCTGCGGCGACTCGTCCACGCCGTGGCCGTCTGTCAGGCCCGCCGCCTCCCCCTCGTCGTCGTCGGCCTCGTCGGGCTCGTCCGCTTCCTCCGTCCGATTCTCGAACCCGGCCCGTCCGAACTCGAACGCCCCGCGCAGCCCGTCGGCGAGGTAGCCCGCGGCCTCCAGGGCGGCCCGTTGCACGGCCCGCACGCCCGCGGCCAGGTGCGCGACCGAAAGCGGGGTGGACGCCAGCAGGCCCAGGACGAGCACGGTGCCCGCGACCAGGTACGTCCCGGCCAGGGAGAACAGCCCGAGGGACACCTCCCCCAGCAGCTCCCCCGCGAGCCCACCGGGCGTGTAGCCGCGCAGGCGCTGGTCCGGGAAGAGCACGTGCAGCAGGACGCAGCCCGCCAGGGTTGCCAGCGCGAAGCCCAGCCCTTCCCCGGCCGTGACGTCCACCTCCTTCGTGGACAGCGCCGCGAGCCCGTACAGCAGGACCCCGACCCCGACCAGGTAGCCGCCCATCCCCACCGACGCGTAGAGCGCGCCCGCGACCAGGCGCCCGACCGGGCCCATGAGGGTCCCGTCGCCGGCCTGGTAGGACAGCAGGGAGGCGAGGACGAAGATCCCCGCGGCGAGCAGCGAGATCCCAAAAAACTCACGGACGGCCTGTGAAAAAACCGGCCCGGAGGCCGATTCGGCCCGCGGCCGGGCTCTCACCGGCCGCTTCTTCTGCGCCTTCTTTCGGGGCATGGACCGGCGCCATGGTAGGGGCGGCGGCCCCGGGCCCAAAAAAACGCGCGAGGATGCGCTACCCTCCGCCGGCCCATGAAGGTTTCACCGCTGCTCCTGCTGCTCTCCGTTCCCCTCCTGCTCCCCGCCTGCAAGCGCAAGGAACTCGAGGCCGAGCTCGCGCGCGTCAAGGACCAGCTCGCCGCCGTCGAGTCGGAGCGGGACGCCGAAAAGCGCAAGAACCAGGCGCTCACCCAGGAGAACCAGTCCCTCAAGGAGAAGATCGCCCAGCTCGAAGACGAGGTCCGGCAGCTGACCGCCCAGATCGAGGACCTGGCGAAGAAGGCCGGCGTGACGGCCAAGGAGCTGGCCGAGCTGCGCGCCGAGAAGGCCAAGCGCGAGCGCGAGCTGCAGGTCTACAAGGACCTGTTCGCCAAGCTCAAGGCCATGATCGACGCCGGGACCATCGAGGTCGAGTTTCGCAAGGGGCGGCTGGTGGTCAAGCTGTCGAACGCCATCTTGTTCGACTCGGGCCGAACGGACCTCAAGGACGAGGGCAAGGCCGCGCTCGCCAAGCTCGTGCCGGCCCTGAAGTCCGTGGGCAAGCGGGACTTCCTGGTGGCCGGGCACACGGACAACGTCCCGATCAAGACGGCCCGCTTCAAGAGCAATTGGGAGCTTAGCACCGCGCGGGCGGTCACCGTGGTCAAATACCTCGTCGAGCAGGGCTACCCGCCCACGCAGCTGGGCGCGGCGGGGTTCGCCGAGTACGACCCCATCGCCGACAACGGCACCGAGGACGGCCGCGCGCGAAACCGCCGCATCGAGATCATCTTGATGCCGAACCTGGGCGAGATCCCCGGCCTTCGCAAGCTCCTGAAGGGTTGACCCCATGCCGGACGCCGCGGGCGAACCCATCGTCGTCCCCGACCGCCTCAACCTCGCCACGTGGTTCCTCGACGAACGCCTCGGCGAGGGTCTGGGGGACAAGACCGCCGTCTTCTTCGAGGACGAGGCCCTGTCCTACGCCGACCTGGTGGCCGAAAGCTGCCGGGTGACGAACCTCGTGCGGGCCCTGGGCCTTTGGCCCGAGGACCGGGCCCTGTTCCTGCTCCAGGACACCCCCGAGTTCCCGCAGGCCTTCTTCGGCGCGCTGCGTGCCGGGCTTTGCGCCGTGCCGGCGAGCACGTGGCTCACCACGGACGACTACGCCTACTACCTGGGATACGTCCGCCCCAAGATCGTCTTCGCCGACGCCGCCGTGCTGGAGCGCTACGCGCCGGCCCACGCCGCCGCCCGCCACCGCCCCAGGCTGATCGTGGTGGACCGGGCGCGCCGGCTGCGGGCCGGGGATCTTCCCGAGGGCGCGCGCCTGCTGCACGAGGCCGTCGTGGACCATCCGCCCGAGGCCGAGCCCGAGCCCATGGACCGCGACGACGTGGCCATCTGGCTGTCTTCGAGCGGCTCGACGGGCAAGCCCAAGTGCGTGATCCACCAGGGCCACGACTTCGTGTTCAACACGATCGCCTACGCCCAGCGCACCCTCGGCATCGCCCGCGACGACGTGACCCTGGCCGCCCCGAAGCTGTTCTTCGGCTACGCGCTGGCCTCGAACATGCTGTTTCCGTTCAGTGTGGGCGCAAGCTGCGTGCTCGTCCCCCATCGCGTGCGCCCCGAGGAGTACTTTGCGCTCATCGAGCGCTACCGTGCCACGCAGTTCGTCACCGTACCCACCACGATCGCCAAGATGCTCGCGGTGGAGGGAGCTGAGGCGCGCTTCGATCTGTCGAGCCTGCGCGGGCTGGTCTCGGCCGGCGAGGCCCTCCCCGCGCGGGTCTACCGCGCCTGGAAGGACCGGTTCGGCGTGGAGATCTACGACGGGATCGGATCGGCCGAGATGTTCCACATCTACATCACGAACCGCCCCGGCGACGTCAAGGAGGGCAGCCTCGGCCGCATCGTGGACGGCTACCGCTTTCGGCTCGTAGACGACGAGGACCGCCCGGTGCCGCAAGGCGAGATCGGCACCCTCGTCATCGAGGGTCCCTCGGCGGGCATGGCCTACCACCGCCGCCGCGACCTCTCCCGCCGCACCTTCCGCGGCGACGCCGTGCGCGGCGGCGACAAGTTCTTCGTCGATGCCGACGGCTACTTCTGGTACTGCGGCCGCGGTGACGACATGCTAAAATGTTCGGGGGTCTATGTCTCGCCCATGGAGGTGGAGAACTGTCTCGTGAGCCACCCGGCCGTCCTCGAGGCCGGGGTGGTGGGCTACCGCGACGAGGGCGGGCTCGAAAAGGCCATGGCCTTCGTGGAGCTTCGGCCGGGCCGGCAGCCCTCGGACGCCCTGGCGGCGGAGATCGTCGAGCACTGCCGCGCCCATCTGGCCGCCTTCAAGGCCCCGCGGCGCGTGCGCTTCGTCGAGAGCCTGCCGCGCACCCAGACCGGCAAGATCCGCCGGGCCGAGCTGCGCAAGTGGGCCGAGGAAGGGCCATGACCCGCGCGGCGCGCCTCGGTGAGATGACCTACGCCGCGCTCGCGGCCCTGCTGCGGGACGAGGCGCCGGTCGCCGCGCTCGTGCCGGCGGGGGCCACCGAGGCGCACGGCCCCCACCTGCCGCTGGGGACCGACACGATCCTCGCGGAGGGCCTGGCCGTGGAGGCCGCGCGGCAGCTCGCCGGGCGGGGCGTGTCGGCCGTGGTGTTCCCGCCGGTCGCCTACACCGTCACCACCTGGGCCGCCGACTTCCCCGGCACCGTGGGGACCGAGCCCGAGGCGCTGCGCCGCACCCTCACCGCCGTCCTCGAACGAGCCCTGGACATGGGGTTTGCGGTCGCCGCCCTCGTCAACGCCCACCTCGAACCGGCGAACGTCGCGGTGCTGCGCGGCGTGGTGGAGGACCTGGCGCGGCACCGCGGCCGCCCGGTGGTCTTCGCCGACCAGACGCGCCGGCGCTACGCCGAGCGGCTGACCGAGGAGTTTCGCAGCGGCTCGTGCCACGCGGGCCGCTACGAGACGAGCCTGGTGCTGGCCCTCGCGCCGGCGCTCGTGGACGAGCGGGCGCGGGCGGGCCTCGACGCGCACCACGTCCCGCTGCACGAACACATCGCGCAGGGCGCGACGAGCTTCGCCGACTGCGGCCTCGACCGCGCCTACTGCGGCGACCCGGCCGCGGCCACCGCCGGCGAGGGCCGCGCCGTGCTCGCGCGCCAGGCCGCCATGACCGTCGAGGCCGTCCTCGCGCGCCTGGGGGACGAGGCGCCCCGCCCCCCGGACGGTCGCGCCGCGCCCCCCCCACCCGAGCGCGATTAGCCCGCCGGCGGCACGGGCAGCCAGCCCTCGTCCGTGACGATCGCGTGGACCGGGACGTCGTGGCCCCCCTGCGGCACCTCGTCGAACAAAAACGGCGCGAGGCAGACCCCCGCCCGCGGGCACCCCGCGAGGGGCCCGGCCAGGGCGCGGTCGTAGAACCCGGCGCCGTGCCCGAGGCGATGCCCGCGTCGGTCGAAGGCGAGCCCCGGCACGAGCACGAGGCTCGCCGCGGGGATCGCCGCGGCCGGCGGCCCCACCGGTTCGTCGATCCCGAAGGCCCCGGGATCGAGCCCCGCGAGGGTCTCGACCTCGACGAACACCAGCGCCGGTGGATCCTTCGAGGCCACGCGGGGCAAGAAGACCCGCTTGCCGGCCTCCAGGGCCGCCGCCAGCAGCGGCCGGGTGTCGGGCTCGTGCCCCCGCCCCACGAATCCGACCAGCCCCACGGCGTCGCGAAAGGCGGGCGCCCGCAGCAGGTGGTCGCAAAGGGCCCGCGAACGCGCCGCGCGCTCGGCCGGGCCGAGGGCCGCCGCCAGCCGTCGTGCCCGCGCGCGCACGGCGTGCTTCGTCTCGCTCATGGGGCCTTCCGCCCCGGGTCGCGGTGGCGGCTCGCCGCCCGCAGCCGGTCGAGCACCTCGGCCGCGGCGCCGCTCGTGATCGCCGCCTCCGCCCGGGTCACCAGGCGCGGCAGGTCGGCCCGGGGGTGGTCCGAGGCCGCCAGCAGTCCGAGGGCCGCCGCGGCCAGCACGGCCTCCCGGTAGGCCGCCGTGCCCCGCCCGTTCAGGACGTCGGTGAGCGCCCGGGCGTTCTCGGCCGGCTCGCCCCCGGCCAGATCCGACAGGCGGTGGCGCGAAAGGCCCAGATCCTCGGGCTCGAGGACCCAGGTGGACACCGCGTGCCCGTCCCACTCGGCCACCAGGGTCCGGCCCTCGAGACTGACGTCGTCCACCCCGGCCGGGGCGCCGGCGCCGGGGTCGATCCCCGCTCGAAAGCCGTGGAAGACCAGCGCCCGGCGGGCGCCCAGTCGCCCCAGCACCTGCGCCATGTCGGCCACGCGCGCGGGATCGAACACCCCCATGGCGTACGCGGTCGCAAAGGCGGGGTTCGTCAGCGGGCCGAGGAGGTTGAAGATCGTGCGCACGCCCAGGGCGCGCCGGACGGGGGCGGCGTGGGCCATGGCCGGGTGCAGGGCGCGCGCGAACAGGAACCCGATCCCCACCGTGTCGATGCACCGGGCCACGGTGGCGGGCGGCGCCTCGACGTCCACGCCCAGCGCCTCCAAGACGTCCGCGCTGCCGCAACGCGAGCTCGCGGCCCGGTTGCCGTGCTTGGCGACCGCCACGCCGCACGCCGCCACCACGATGGCCGCGGCGGTCGAGACGTTCCTGCGCCGGATCCCGCTGCCTCCCGTGCCACAGGTGTCGAGCAGGTCGCGCCGCGTGGGCCGGATCGGGGTGACGTGGGCCCGCATGGCCCGCGCCGCGCCCAGCAGTTCCTCGGCCGTCTCCCCCCGGGCCGCCAAAGCGCCGAGCAGGGCCGCGAGCCGCTCCCGCGAGAAGGCGCCGCGCATCACGGCCTCGAACACGGCCGCGGCCTCGTCCGCGTCGAGACGCCCGCCGGCCAGCACCCGGGCGAAGGCGGCGTTCAGGTCCAGCACCCGGCCGATCGTAGAAAGCAGGCCGCGCGGCCGCAAGCCGCCCGGTCCCCGGCGAGGCGCGCCCCTACACGCCGGCGAGCAGGCGGGCCCCGAAGGCGTCGGCCAGACCGGGCATCTCGAAGATCCGTCGCGCCGCCCGCTCGACGTCGTAGGGCACGCGCACGAACTCGAAGGTCTCGGCGTCGGTATCGTAGATCGTAAAGCTCGCGCGGGGGTCCTGGTCCCGCGGCTGGCCCACCGACCCCACCGAGATGACGTAGCGAAACCCGGGCCGGATCGGAAACTCGGTGGTCACCACCTCGTGCCCCCGCTCGCGGCTGATCGCAAACGCCCGGCACAGGTGGGAGTGCCCGATGAGGGTGACCTTCCCGAGGCGCTCCCAGATCGGGATGCACGCCTCGGCCTGCTCGACCGAGACGATGTACTCGAAGTCCTCGAAGCGAACCGGCGAGCCGTGGCAAAAGAGCACGTCCCCCGCCCCCTGCGCGCTGTACGGCAGCGACTCCAGCCACGCCTTGTTCTCGGGCGTGATCATCTTCGCGTGGAGGTCGAGGGCCTCGCGGGCGGCGTCGTAGTAGTAGCTGTAGTCCATGCGCCCGGCGACGGCCGCGTCGTGGTTGCCGAGGATCGTCACCTCGGCCCGCTCGCGCACCAGGTCGCAGCAGGCGTTCGGCTCGGCCCCGTAGCCCACCGTGTCTCCCAGGCAGATGAGCGTGTCGGCGCCGCGCTCGTCGATGGCGCCGAGAACCGCCTCGAGCGCTTCGATGTTGGCGTGGGTATCACTGAAGATCGCGTATCGCACGGTGCGTTCCTACGAGTCGAGGACGACGGCGTCGTCGAGGTCGAGTTCCGGCACGAACAGGGCCTCGTGCACGCGCCGGGCGAAGCCGCGCACGACGGTGACCTCGTCGAGCGGGCGCTCCCCCCGGATCGCGCGCCCCTCCTCGCGGACCCGGGCCCGGGCGGCCAGCGCGGCGCGGGCGATCCGGGCCACGGCGTCGTTGGCGGCGTCGCGGGCCAGGCGCTCGAGCCGCTCGCACACGTCCGCGTCGGCCACGGCGATCTCGGCCAGGGCCCGCACGAGGCGATCGACGTCCTTCTTCTCGCGGGTCTTGCGGATCCAGCGCGCCAGCACGTCGAGGGCCTCGGATCCGTGGGCCCCGAGGGCGCGCGCCGCGTCCATCCATGCCTTCGTCGGTTCGGCCAGCAGAAAATCCACGAGCGCCACGATGGCCTCCGGCCCCCCGATGGCCCCGAGGGCGATGGCGGCGGCCTGCCGCACCTCCCGGCGCGACGACCGCAACCGCGCCACCAGCCCCGGCACGACGCGCTTGCCCAGCCGCGGCAACTCGGGGATCACCGCGAGCAACTCGTCCGGGGCGAGCGCGTCGAGTTGTTCGAGGACTTCGCTGAGTGTGCGGTCGTCGATGCTCGAAGCACCCAGAACCTCCGCGATGGCGTCGAGGCGCTGCGACGGATCCAGGAGCCGCCGGCGCCAGCGTGCGTGCGTGTCGTCGCTGCCGGCGATGACCCCCGCGGCCGTGTCCGACGAGGGCTCCTCGGGCCCGCCCCCCGGCGGCGGATCGGACAACCCCAGCGCCCGCCGCAGCTCCGGCGGCGGCTCGATGGCCTTGCGCTCGCACAGGTCCCAGATGCGCTGCCACGCCTCGACGCGCTGGGTGTCGTCGAGGTCGCAGGCGCCCGAGGCCAGCAGCTGCGCCCGGGCACGCGCGAGTTCGCGGGCATACGAGGGGAGGTCCGGCACGATCCCCGCTGCGGTCAGGCGGCGCCAGAAGCGCCGCGGCGCGGCGATCCCGAACTCCGTGGCGCGCCGCAGGACGCGCTTTCGCCAGGTGTCGAATGCCTCGTACGCCACGCCGGCCGTCTCCAGGATCCGCGCCGAGCGCTCCGGACGGGAGGCGGCGTCCAGGCGCGCGAGCGCACGGTAGGCGGCCGCCGCGGTCTCGATGGGTTCGTGCATCGCCAGGGGCACCGCCGGCGCGGCATCCGAAAGGCGCTGCTGGGCCGGGATCTTCGCCAGCGTCTCGAGGGCCCGGCCGAAGGCCGACGGCGGGGGCCGCTGGGTCGCCAGGCGTGCCTGGGCCGACTCGAGGCACAGCACGGCGTTGCGCTCGAAACCCGGCGCCTCGACCTCGGTGCGATACTCCCCACCACCGAGCAACACGAGATCGAACTGCACCTGCTGCGACAGCACGCGCGCCACCTCGGTGGCGACCGATTCGCCCGGATCCACCACGGCATCGATGCAACCCACCTGTCCCATCGCGCGGCCCACGATCCGCAGGCCGTACAGGGGATAACCGTGGTCCCGCAGGTGGATCGGGTAGGCGGTCAGATCGGCCTCCGACCACATCCGCGCGAGCGCGCCCCGGACGACCACCCGCACCCGGCCGTCGATCTCGCGCAGATCCCCCATGTGTGCACCGAGCCCATCCCCCGCGTGCGCCACGACCTCCGCCCGTAGCGCCGCGGCCCGGGCGGGCGCCAACGGGCCGCTCTCGACGACCACGGTGTCGAGGTCCTGCGCGGAAGGGTCGTCACGCGGCGCCTCATTCGGGGGCCCGTCGTCTTCGGGGGCGGACTGGACCCGGGTTGCCTCCTCGTCCCGGGGGTGCGCTTCGTGCGGCTCGACTTCCACGGGCCGTCGGGCCACCCCGACGGACTCGAGGCGCCGAGGGCGCGGATCCACCACGAGCGCCTCATCCTCGGGCAGGGCCGCCAGCACCGCCGCCAGATCGTCCCCTTCGACCGCCGCTGCGTGGTCCGGCGGGACCAGACGGGTGAGCCTGCCGTCGGCGACGATCCACACGGGCATCCGCGCCCGGGCGGCCCGCCCGCAGGCCGGGCAAACCCCCTGGACCGTCCCGGCTCGCTCGACCCAGGCGGCCGCCGCCCGGATCGACGCGGCCCGGGCGCACAAAGTCCGCCCAAGCACGAAGCGCTCACCGCACACACACAGGTACGGGACGCGCACGACGTGTCGTGGGGTGACCATGGGGCGACGGCGAGGCTACCTCGTCCGTTCAGGTTAGCGCCCGAGGCCGTGTCGTGTAAAGGTAAGCGCCGTGGCCGCCTCTTCTGCCACCTCCCCATCGGGACCGCCCGCCACGGGGTCGGCCCCATCGACGTTCGTCGCCGAGTTGGCCGAGACGTTCCGCCGCCAACTCGGTCGGGCCCTCGGCTGCCGGATCGAAGCAGACGCAACCTCCCTGGCCTTCGTCGATCACTACCTGGCCCTTGCCCGGGACGAACGGCGCCCCGAGATCCTGACCCTCCTGGCGGCGGGCGCGGGCGCACACTTCGCGCAGGTCGTGGCGGAGGAACTGGGCGCACACGTCCTCGACGACCGCAAGGATCCGCGCCGAATCCGGGTCCTTTTGGTGCACCGGTGCTGCCATTTCTCCCCGGTGGACCTCGCCTACGCGGCCATCGTGGGGGAGGCCCTCGACCCCGCGGACGAGCGCCACCCCGCCGGCCACGCGCTGGACCTCGCCTTCCACCTGCCGCGGTCCGACGGCGACGGCCCCTCGGAGGCGGCGTGGGTGGAAGCGCGCCTGGCCGAGCTGCCGCCCGTACCCCAGGACGAGTACTTCGGGTTGACCTGCCGCCTCGAGACGCTCTCGCTCATCTGCCAGCTCCTCGCGGCGCGGGACCAGGCGGACGGGCGCGCCCCGAGGACCTACACCGTCACGGACTATGCCGAGTTCCTCGCCCGCTCCGCGTAGCCCCCAACGGCCGCGGCGCTCGTGTACCATGCGACAGAGATGACCGCGGCACGAACGATGCCGCTTCACGAGCTGGAGCAGGCCCTCCAGGCGGCCCCCCCGGACGCCCCCCAGCTTCGCGCGGTACTCGCCCTTACGCTCGGCCGCTGGCTCCTCGCGGCGGGCGATCCCGCACGCGCCGAGCGGTTCCTTCGTGCGGCCCTCGACGCGGTCCCCGATCTGAGGCCCGCGATTCGACTCCTCCAACGCATCGACGAGGCCCGTGCCGACGTGCGGGCCATCGTCGCCACCCTCGACCGGGAGATCCGCGCGACCCGCCACCCCCGGGAGGCGGCAGCGCTGTACCGCGAACGCGGGCGCATCGTCGAGCGACACTTTCGCGATCTCGCCGCCGCACGCCAGTGCTACGAGGCCGCGCTCGCCGCGACCCCGCACGATCTCGCCATCGTCCGATCCCTCGAGCGCGTGGCCCTCGCCGCCGGGGACCTCGACGCCTTTCAGACGGCCCTCGAGACCCAGGCCGACCTCGTCGAAGATCCACGCCGCGTCGCCGCGATCTTCCACGAGCTGGCCCTGGTGGAAACGCGCCGGGGCGGGGACGGCCGCCGCGCGGGGGACCTGCTGCTCTCCGCACTGGAAGCCTGCGGCCCCACGCCGCTGCTCGTCGAGGACATGCTCCGCATCGCCGACGCCCTCGGTGACGCGGACCTGCTCCTGCGCGCCGTGGAGCTGGCGGCCGAACACCCTGGGCCACGCAGGACCATCGCCCTTTCCCGCGCCGCCTCCGAATTTCGCGCCCACAAGGACGCCGCCGCCGCCACGGCCATGCTGCGCGCGGCCGCGCGTTCGGCCCCCGACCACCTCGCCCTGTGGCGCTCCGTCGAGCAAACGGCCCCGGCAGGCGGCCGTCCGGACTTCGCCTTCGAAGCGGCCCTGGCAGCCGTTCGCGTCCTCGGGCGCGAGGACGCACCACTGCGTGCCCACGCGTATCATCGCGCCGCCCGGATCGCGATCCGGGCCCTCGACCGCGTCCCCGAGGCCGTCGCGGCCGTTCGCCGGGCCATCGCCGCCGACCCGACCTGCGTGCCGGCCCTTTGGGACCTGCGCGCCGTCCTGGAGGCGCGCGGGGCGTGGGCCCAAGTGCTGGAGTTGCTTCGCCTGGAGCGAAGCACCGCCGAGGCCGCGGGCAGGACGGGGACCGAGCGCGCCGACCTCCACGTGCAGATGGGGGAGGTGCTCGCCGACCACCTCGGCGAGCACGAAGCCGCACGCCAGGCATTCGCGCAGGCACTCGCGCTGCGGCCGGGTTTTCGTCCCGCACGGGATCGTCTCGAACGGGTTCTCTACCACCTTGGGCGAAACCGCGAGCTTCGGGACTTGCTGCGCGAGGAGCTCGGCCAGGCGTCGGATGCCCGGGCCACGCACCTGCTGTCGATCCTCGGCCAGCTCGCAGAAGACGCGGGGGACGTCGAAGAGGCCATCGCAACCCACGTGGCGCTGCTCAAGCGCCTGCCCGAACACCTTCCGGCGCTGCAGCGGCTCGCCCGGATCCTCGCGCGGACCGGCCAA
>JALSIN010000312.1 GCA_026989935.1 Polyangiaceae bacterium
CGATGCTGGGCTCGTCGAGGACGTAGAGCACACCGGTCAACTCGCTGCCGAGCTGGCTCGCCAGGCGGATCCGCTGAGCCTCGCCGCCGGACAGCGACGGCCCCGCCCGGTCGAGGGTGAGGTAGCCCAGCCCCACGTCCAGGAGGAAGCGCAGCCTCGATTGGATCTCGCGGACCACCCCCTCGGCGATGATGGCTCGGTTGCCCGCAAGGTCGAGCGAGGCGACCCATGCGTGCGCGTCGGCGACGGTCATCGCCACGAGATCGGGCAGCGGCGTTCCGGCGACCTCCACGGCGAGCGACTCGGGCCGCAGCCGGCGCCCACCGCAGGCCTCGCACGCGCGGACGGCGAAGTAGCGCGCGTAGTGCTCCCGCGCCCGCTCGGACGAGGTCTGCTCGTACCGCCGGCGCAGGCCCGGGATGACGCCCTCCCACTGCATGCGGAAGGTGCCCCCCGATCCCCGCTCCGCCTTGCCCCACGACACCTCGACGCGCTTGCCGGTCCCGTAGAGCACCTGCACCTGCTTGCGCTTGCCGAGCCGCCTCCACGGTTTTTCCAGATCCACGTTGCAGGCCTTCGCCACCGCCGCGGCGATGCGGTACGTCCACCCTTCGCCACGGGCCATGGCGCTGCGCCATGGCGCGATGGCGCCCTCGGCGATGGAAAGCGACGGATCGGGCACGACGAGGGCCGGGTCCACCTCGCGCCGCGACCCGAGGCCGTTGCAGGCTTCGCACATCCCCAGCGGTGAGTTGAACGAGAAGCGCTGGGGCGAAAGCTCGGGAAATGCACGGCCGCAGCAGCTACGATCGGTCGAGGCATCGAGCACCGCCCCATCCGGCCCTTCGACGCGCACGCGCCCGAGCCCCTCGCGCAACGCCGCCTCCACCGCTTCGGCCACCCGCGCCCTCCTCGAACGCGCGACCGCCAGCCGATCCACCACCAGTTCGATGGTGTGCTTCGTGCGCCGGTCGAGGCGGGGTGCCTCGTCGATCCGGACGACCTGCCCGTCGATGCGCACCCGCCGGAAGCCGCGCCGTCCAAGCTCTTCGAGTAAGCTGCGAAACGCCCCCTTACGGTGCTCGACGAGCGGCGCCAGCACGAGGACCGAGGCGCCCCCGAAGCGCTCGAAGACCTGGGCGACGATCTCGTCGAGGCTCGTGCCGGCCACCACGCCCCCGCAGTCGGGACAGCGCTGGGTGCCCACCCGGGCATAGAGCACCCGCAGGTAGTCGTAGATCTCCGTGATCGTCCCCACGGTGGAGCGCGGATTGTTCGAGGCGCTCTTTTGCTCGATGGCGATCGTGGGGGAAAGGCCGCGGATGTGTTCGACGGCCGGGCGATCGAGCTGTCCCAGGAACTGCCGGGCATACGCCGACAGCGACTCCATGTAACGGCGCTGCCCCTCGGCGAACAGCGTGTCGAAGGCCAGGGACGACTTGCCCGACCCGCTGACGCCGGTGAGGACGACCAACTGCCCCTTCGGGATCTCGAGCCGGTCCACCGCGAGGTTGTGCTCGCGCGCCCCGACCACCACGACGGCATCCTTGCCTCTGGTGCGCCGTGGCCGGCGGCTGCGAGGCGCTTCGGGGGTACGATTCTTCGCCGGTGCCTGGGCGGCCCCCGCGCCTTGGGACGAACGGTCCATGGCCCGATCTCCCTAGCACGCCCTCAAACCCCGCGCAGGCCGGGGTGCCCCCGCCTCCTTCCGCCCCTCGACCTCGGTCCCCGGGGATCCAGAGGGCGTCAAGCCTCGACCGCTTGACGGTTCGCGCTCCGGCGGGCGCCTGGCCGCAGGAAGATCGAGACCCCAGCAGGCGCAGTGCCCGACGATGCATCGCCAACCGAGCGACGGGAGGGAGCGTCCTGCGGGGACTCACGCCCCAGCGTACGCAGCCTCGCACAGTCCCCACCTTCACCGCCCCCTTGGCCCGCGGCCGTTTGCCACGCATGATTCGTTTCACCGCCCGGGTGGCGAAACCGGTAGACGCGGGGGACTTAAAATCCCCTCCCGAACGGGATGCGGGTTCGAC
>JALSIN010000313.1 GCA_026989935.1 Polyangiaceae bacterium
ACGGTGGAGTTGATCACGACGATCGCGTGCGAGGACGGTTTGAAGTTCGCGATCCGCGAAGGCGGCCGGACGGTGGGCGCCGGGGTGGTCACGTCGATCATCGAGTAGGGCGGGCTGCGCCCGCGATGAAGGCCGGAGCCCGAGCGCGCGACGCGCGCCGGGCTCTTTGCCGTTTGGGGCGGGCCGCGCAGGTCGTGTGACCCCGTCACGGGAATCGGTGCGCCGACTGCGCCATTTGGACCCAGGCCCTCGCGTGCTCCCCGGTTGCAGGACGGAACGCTCCTTGCTATAGCGTCCGCCCCTTCCCGCCCCCGAGAGGTCCAAACCATGGCTGCCGGTACCCGCACCATCGTCTCCCTGGAATGCCAGGGCTGCAAACGCCGCAACTACTCCACCGTGAAGAACAAGCGCAACACCCCGGAGAAGCTGGTCCTCAAGAAGTACTGCCGCTTCTGCCGTGCGCACACCGAGCACAAGGAGACCAAATAGCAACGGCACGCGTGGCTTCGCTCGGTTGGCTGCGCCGAGGGTTCGTCCCGGACCAGTCACCGCTGCTCGCCGTGTGGCGGCGGGCTTTCCTGCGATGCCACGTGTTCGTGTTCTAGGGCGTTAGCTCAGTTTGGTAGAGCAGCGGACTCCAAATCCGCAGGCCGCAGGTTCGAGTCCTGCACGCCCTGCCCGTCAGACCCCCCACCCTCGTCGCGCATCCTACACGACGACGAACCATGGCACGCACACGCAGACGACGAAACCGCGCATCGCGGATCGACCGAGGCCTCGATCCCGCGCGCTGGGCCTATTTCATGTTCGCCCTCGGAGGGTTCATCGGCGCGTGGGTGCTTTCCAACGCCATCGAGGACATCTGGGCCATCACGTGGGGGTATTTTCCGCAGTACGTCCCGCGCACCAAGCCCTTCGTGGCGAACCTCGCCGGTATCGCCGTCGCCATCATCGGCACGGTGCTCGCGATGCGCCGCAAGGACTGGTTCGAATTCATGACGGAGGTCGTGGTCGAGATCTCCCAGGTGGTGTGGCCGACGAAGGCGGAGACGCGGGCCGCGACGGTCGTGGTCATCGTGATGACCCTCATCAGCTCGGGGCTGTTGGCCAGCATGGACACCATGTGGTCGGCCGTCACCGATTGGATCTACGGAATCTGAACGTGGCAACCGAACAGGACAACCAGCTTTCGGCTCCCGCCCCCGGCACGGAGCAAGCGCCGGCGGCGCCCGAGTCCCAACCCACCTCCGCGCAGGCCGCGGAAGAACAGGGCGCCGCCGCGGCGGAGCACCCGGACATGGCCTGGTACGTGGTGCACACGTTTTCGGGCTACGAAAACAGCGTCAAGAAGAGCCTGGAGCTTTCGCTCAAGAACTCACCGATCGCCGACCAGTTCGGCGAGATCCTCGTGCCGACCGAGGAGGTCACCGAGCGCCGAGGGAAGACCACCCGCAAGATGAAGCGTAAGTTCTTTCCCGGCTACATCTTCGTCCGGATGGTGATGACGAAGGCGTCGTGGCACCTGGTCAGCAACACCTCTCGAGTCACCGGTTTCCTGGGCGGGCGCAACCCGCGGCCGGTGCGCTCCGAGGAGATGCAGCGCATGCTCGGGCAGGGGGCTGCCGAGCCGGAGGCTCCGGCCGCCGCCTACGAGGTGGGCGACAAGGTCCGGGTCAAAAGCGGCGCCTTCGCCAACTTCGTCGGCGAGGTCGAGGAGGTCAACGCCGACAAGCGCAAGATCTGGCTCTCCGTTTCCATCTTCGGCCGCCCGACGCGGGTGGAGGTCGACTTCTCCGAGGTCGAGCCCGCCGCCGGGTGAGCCTGCCAACCCGTCAAGAGGACCGCCATGAAAAAGGTTGTAGGCAGCATCAAGATCCAGTGCAAGGCCGGCGAAGCCAGCCCGGCGCCCCCCATCGGACCCGCGCTCGGTTCGAAGGGCGTCAACATCATGGAGTTTTGCAAGCAGTTCAACGCGCGCACGCAAAAGGACAAGGGGATGATCATCCCCGTGGAGATCACGGTCTTCTCCGACCGTTCCTTTACGTTCGTGACGAAGACGCCGCCCGCGGCGATCCTGCTCAAGAAGGCGGCGGGCCTGCGCATCGAAGGCAAGCCGGGTACGGGCTCGGGCGAGCCGAACAAGATCAAGGTCGGGAAGGTGACGCGCGCGCAGGTGCGCGAGATCGCCGAACTCAAACTCAAGGACATGAACGCGTACGCCGTGGAGGCCGCGATGCGCTCGATCGAGGGCACCGCGCGTTCCATGGGTATCGACGTCGTAGACTAGCCGCGCACGGCTGGTCGCCCAAGCACGGGGGAGGGCCCGGAGGGCCCGTTCGCACCCCAAAGGAGGCCCCATGGGCAAGAAGTACGAAGAAGCCAGGAAGAAGATCGATCCAACGAAGCGCTACGGCCTGGACGAGGCCTGCAAGCTCGTGTGCGAGGTCGCGTTCGCGAACTTCGACGAGACCGTGGATTTTGCGGCCCGCCTCGGGGTGGATCCGCGCCACGCCGACCAGATGATCCGCAGCTCCGTGTCGCTGCCCAACGGCACCGGAAAGTCCGTGCGCGTGGTCGTGTTCGCCAAGGGCGACCGCGCCGCCGAGGCGCGAGAGGCCGGCGCCGATTTCGTGGGCGCCGAGGACCTCGTGGAGAAGATCCAAGGGGGTTGGCTCGAGTTCGACAGCGCCATCGCTACGCCGGACATGATGGGCCTGGTCGGCCGACTCGGCCGGATCCTTGGGCCGCGCAACCTCATGCCAAACCCGAAGGTCGGGACCGTGACGATGGATGTCGCCAAGGCGGTGCGCGAGCTCAAGGCGGGGCGCATCGAGTTTCGCACGGAGAAGACCGGCATCGTCCACGCCCCCATCGGCAAGGTTTCTTTCGGCCCCGACAAACTACGGGAGAACCTCGTGGTGATGCTCGAGACGCTGCAGCGCCTCAAGCCATCGGCCGCCAAAGGGCGTTATTTCAAGAGCGTGACCATCGCGCCGACGATGGGCCCGGGTGTGCCCATCGACACGGCGGAGGTCGTCGCCGCGGAGCGGTGAGGCGCATCCGTGCGCAGGACCCACACGAGGAGGTGTTCGCTCGAAGCCCGAAAAAAACACGACCTAGCATCGAAGCTCCCCGCCGCGTGCGGGGCCGCACTCGAAGACAGCCGGTCGCCCCGTTTCGGGGCGTCAAATGCGCGCACGCTGGGCGCGCAGCCTGCCGAGGGTGAGGAAGCGTACGTCGAACCAGTCCGGCGCACCTTCCCGCCGACGAATCAACCGTAGCATCCACGGAGCCCGAAAGCTCCAGGAAGGTATGTCCGAGAATGGACGCAGCAACCAAACGACGAAAAGCCGAAGAGCTCAAGAGCCTGGTGGAGGACGTCTCCGCCGTGGTTTTGCTGGAGTTTTCCGGCCTGACGGTCAAGGACGCGGAGGACCTTCGCGCCAAGTTCCGCGAGGCCGGATGCACGTATCACGTGTACAAGAACTCGACGATTCGCTTCGGCGTCGAGGGGACCCCACACGAAGTCATCCAACCCTTGCTCAAGGGGGTATCGGGTCTGGCATTCAACCCGGAGGATCCGGGGGCGCCGGCGCGCGTGCTGCGTGACTTCGCAAAGGACCATGACGCCGTCCGGATCAAAGGCGGCGCGATGGACGGCGAACTGCTGGACGAGCAGGGCATCGAGCGTCTCGCCGCACTGCCAGGCCCGCAAGAACTCAAGGCGATGTTCCTTCGACTGCTCATGACGCCTGCCACGAACATGGTGCGCGTGATGAACGCGGTGCCGCAAGGACTGCTCAACGTACTGCAAGCAAAACACGATCAAGAGGCCGCGTAGGTCTTCGCTCGAACCCAAAGGAAATCAATTCACATGGCCGAAATCACCAAAGAACAAGTCATCGAGTTTCTCTCCAACATGCCCGTGATGGAGCTTGCCGGGCTCGTCAAAGATCTCGAGGAGAAGTGGGGCGTCTCCGCGGCCGCGCCGGTGGCCGTCGCCGCCGCCGGGCCGGCCGGGGAGGCTGCCGCCGCGGAGGAGAAGACGGAGTTCGACGTCGTCCTCAAGTCCATGGGGGACAAGAAGATCAACGTCATCAAGGCGGTGCGCGAACTCGTACCCGGCCTTGGGCTGAAGGAGGCCAAGAACCTCGTGGAGAGCGCGCCTTCGACGATCAAGGAGGCCGTCTCGAAGGAGGAGGCAGAGGAGGCCGTCAAGAAGCTCAAGGAAGCCGGCGCCGACGCCGAGATGAAGTAGCCTCATCGCCGTGTGCCGGCGGGTCGATTGGCCCGCCGGCCCCGGCATCGCTTTACGCGGCCTACGCCGCGCCCAACGCCCGATTTCAAGCCTTCTTCACCATCGCCCCTCGAGGAGCCCGATGCCGCAGGTCATTCAGAACAACTTCCGCGTCCGTAGAAGCTTCGGCAAGCTGCGCCAGATCATCGAGGTCCCGAACCTCATCGACATCCAAAAGCAGTCCTACGACAAGTTTCTGCAGCGCGACGTGCCCCCGGACGAGCGGGCGGACGTGGGCCTCCAGGGTGTGTTCAAGAGTGTGTTCCCCATCAAGGACTTCGGGGACACCTGCTCGCTCGAGTTCGTGGAGTACAGCCTGGCGCGGCCCAAGTACGACGAGGATGAGTGCCGCGCCCGCGGGATGACCCTCGCGGCTCCGTGCAAGGTCGTCGTGCGCCTGGTCGTGTGGGATGTGGACGAGGAGACGGGGACGCGCTCCATCCGCGACGTCAAGGAGCAGGACGTCTATTTTGGGGACATCCCCCTGATGACGGGGCGAGGGACCTTCATCATCAACGGGACGGAGCGAGTGGTGGTCTCGCAGCTTCACCGCTCGCCGGGTGTTTTCTTCGATCACGACGGGGGCAAGACGCACAGTTCGGGCAAGAAGCTGTTTTCGGCCCGCATCATCCCCTATCGTGGATCGTGGCTCGACTT
This sequence comes from Polyangiaceae bacterium, assembly GCA_026989935.1. GTDB lineage: Bacteria > Myxococcota_A > Polyangia > Nannocystales > Nannocystaceae > J032. The sequence continues at coordinate 4,955 of JALSIN010000313.1, forward strand.
CGAGTTCGACCACAAGGACTTCATCTACGTTCGCATCGATCGGCGGCGGAAGCTCTATGCCACGGTGCTGTTGCGAGCGCTGGGATTCACCACCCAGGAGCTATTGGACTTCTTCTACGACAAGGAGACGATCTTCATCGAGAAGGAGGATGGTGAAATCAAGCTCTGGCGGGAGGTGGACTACGATCTCATCGCTGGCCAGCGGGCCGCGTCCGACATCGTGGATCCGAAGACGGGGCGCGCCATCGTCAAGAAGGGACGTAAGATCACGCGCGCCTACATCAAGCGGATGCGCGCGGCAGGAATCACGCGGCTGGCCATGGAACCGGAGGACCTTTCGGGGAAGGTGTCGGCCGAGGACGTGGTGGACGAGAACACCGGTGAGGTGCTGCTCAACTCGAACGAGGTGGTCACACCCGAGCACATCGGCCGGCTGGTGGAGGCCGAGATCTCCGAGTTCAAGATCCTGTACATCGACGACTTCAACGTAGGGCCGTTTTTCCGTGACACGCTCGTCGCGGACAAGGTCTCCACGCCGGAAGAGGCGATCTTGGAGATCTACCGCCGCCTTCGGCCGGGCGATCCGCCGACGCTGGATACTGCGCGCAACCTGTTTGAATCGCTGTTTTTCAAGCCCGAGCGTTACGACCTGTCCGTGGTCGGCCGCATCAAACTCAACCACAAGTTTGGACTCGACACGCCGATCGAACAAACGACCCTGACCAAGCGCGACATCCTCGAGACGGTCAAATATCTGGTGGAGCTGCGCAACGGCCGGGGGATGATCGACGATATCGATCACCTCGGGAACCGGCGCGTGCGCACCGTCGGCGAGTTGATGGAGAACCAGTACCGCATCGGTCTCGTTCGGATGGAGCGGGCGATCAAGGAGCGCATGAGCATGTCGCAGGAGCTCGAGGCGCTCATGCCCGGAGAGCTCATCAACGCCAAGCCTGTTCTCGCCGTGGTGCGCGAGTACTTCGCCAGCTCGCAGCTTAGCCAGTTCATGGACCAGACGAACCCGCTGAGCGAGGTCACCCACAAGCGCCGCCTGAGCGCCCTGGGGCCGGGCGGCCTTACGCGCGAGCGGGCCGGATTCGAGGTGCGGGACGTCCACTCCACGCACTACGGTCGAATCTGTCCCATCGAGACCCCGGAAGGCCCGAACATCGGTCTCATTGCCTCGCTATCGACGTACGCGCGTATCAACGAGTTCGGGTTCATCGAAACACCTTATCGATCGGTGGAGGGCGGCGTGGCTTCGGACGAAGCCCGCTACTACAGCGCCCTCGAAGAGATGGGGCACTACATCGCCCAGGCGAACGCGCAACTCGACGAGAAGAACCGTCTGGCGTCCGATCTGGTGCAGTGCCGCCACAACGAGGATTTCGTCATGGTGTCCCCGCAGGAGGTGACCCTGATGGACGTGTCCCCGAACCAGCTGGTGTCGGTGGCGGCCGGGCTCGTCCCGTTCCTGGAGCACGACGATGCCAACCGCGCCCTCATGGGTTCCAACATGCAACGGCAGGCGGTTCCGTGCGTGCGCTCCGATGCGCCGCTGGTGGGGACCGGGCTGGAAAAACACGTTGCTAGAGACTCGGGAAGCACGGTGGTGGCCCTGCGCGACGGCATCGTCGAGCAGGTGGACGGATCGCGGATCGTCATCAAGCCGGTGGTCAGCAGGCAGGATGGCGAACGCGGCATCTTGGGCGCTCGCCCCGACATCTACAACCTGGTGAAATTCCAGCGAAGTAACCAAAACACGGCCCTCAACCAGCGCCCCATCGTGCGGGTCGGAGACCGCGTCAAGGCGGGCGACGTCATCGCCGACGGGTTTGCAACCGAACGCGGAGAACTGGCGCTCGGCCAAAACGTCGTCGTGGCCTTCATGCCCTGGCAGGGCTACAACTTCGAGGATTCGATTCTGATCTCGGAGCGGCTGGTGACGGACGACGTGTACACGTCGCTGCATATCGAGGAGTTCGAGTGCATCGCGCGAGACACCAAGCTCGGCCAGGAGGAGATTACGCGCGACATCCCGAACATCGGCGAAGAGGCCCTCAAAAGCCTCGACGACGCCGGTATCGTGCGGATCGGCGCCGAGGTCAAACCCGGTGACATCCTCGTCGGCAAGATCACCCCCAAGGGCGAGACGCAGCTTTCGCCGGAAGAGAAGTTGCTTCGGGCCATCTTTGGCGAAAAGGCCGGCGACGTGCGCGATACCTCTCTGCGCTTGCCGCCGGGGGTGTCCGGGATCGTGATTTCGGCTCGGGTGTTTGCGCGCAAGGGCGTCGAGAAGGACAGCCGCGCCCAGATGATCGAGGACGAGGAGCGCGAGCGACTGCTCCAGGATCACCGCGACAACGTCAACATCATTTCGGGCGGTTACTACGCGCGGATGAAGGACATCCTCGTGGGCAAGAAGACCGCGGCGAAGCTCGTGGACGACGCAGGGAACGTTCTCGTCGAAGCGGGCGAGGTGCTCACGGAGGCCGTCCTCGACGGTGTTCCACGCAAGTACTGGGGGCATTTCTCCCTGTCTTCGGCCGAGGACACGGAGCTCCTCGAGGCGCTCGCGCGGCGCCTGGAGCGCGACCTGGACGAGATTGAGACCATTTACCGCGAGAAGATCGCGAAGCTTACGAAAGGCGACGAACTGCCGCCTGGCGTTATCAAAATGGTCAAGGTGTGCGTCGCGATCAAGCGCAAGATCCAGGTGGGGGACAAGATGGCCGGGCGCCACGGGAACAAGGGCGTCATCTCACGCATCCTCCCGGTCGAGGACCTGCCGTACCTTGAGGACGGGACCCCGGTGGACATCGTGCTCAATCCGCTGGGTGTGCCATCGCGGATGAACGTGGGGCAGATCCTCGAAGTTCACCTGGGCTGGGCCGCGCGGGAACTCGGCCACCAGATCGACCGCTATCTCGCGACGAATTTCGATCCGGAGGTCCTGCGGGCACAGATCAAGAAGATCTACCCCAAGAAGGAGGCTCACCGTTTCATTGACAGCCTCGCGGCGGACGACGTGGTGCGTTTCGCGGACAAGATCCGGCGGGGGGTGCACGTGGCGACCCCGGTCTTCGACGGAGCGGCGGAGAGCGAGGTCAAGGGTGCGTTGGAACAGGCGGGGCTTCCCACGTCGGGGCAGATGATTCTGTTCGACGGCCGGACCGGCGAGCCTTTCGAGGAGAACGTGACCGTCGGCGTGATGTACATGCTCAAGCTCCATCACCTGGTGGACGACAAGATCCATGCGCGTAGCATTGGACCGTACTCGTTGGTCACGCAGCAGCCGCTCGGTGGCAAGGCCCAGTTTGGTGGCCAGCGGCTGGGGGAGATGGAAGTATGGGCTCTGGAGGCCTATGGCGCCGCGTGGGCCTTGCAGGAATTGCTGACGGTCAAATCGGACGACGTCACGGGCCGCATGCGCATGTACGAGTCCATCGTCAAGGGCAACCCCGTCGTGCAACCGGGGCTCCCGGAGTCGTTCAACGTGCTCCTCAAGGAGCTGCAGGCCCTTTGCCTGAACGTCGAAATGCTCGAAGTCGATATGAACACCGGGGCCGTGCCCCAACCCGCTGCCGTCGATTGATTCGCTGGAGGACACGATGCGAGACCTTTTCAGTTTCTTCGAAAAGCCCAAGGACAACATCAACTTCAACGCCCTTCGGATCTCGATCGCGTCGCCCAAGACGATTCGGGAGTGGTCCTTCGGCGAGGTCAAGAACCCGGAGACGATCAACTACCGCACGTTCAAACCGGAGCGCGACGGGCTCTTTTGCGCCAAGATCTTTGGGCCGATCAAGGATTATGAGTGCCTTTGCGGCAAGTACAAGCGCATGAAGCACCGTGGGGTGGTATGTGAAAAATGCGGGGTGGAGGTCATCCATTCGAAGGTGCGCCGGGAGCGGGCCGGCCACATCGAACTGGCGACGCCCGTCGCCCACATATGGTTTCTCAAGAGCCTCCCGTCTCGGATCGGGACGGTGCTCGATATTCCGCTCACGAAGCTCGAAAAGGTCTTGTATTGCGAGGCGTACATCGTCATCGATCCGAAGGACTCGGGGCTCGCGGAGCGAGAGATCCTGAGCGAGGATCAATATGACGAGCTCGTGGCGGAACTGGGCATCGACGCATTTGATGCGGGAATGGGGGCCGAGGCGATCAAGGAGTTGCTCATGCGGCTCGATCCGGTCGTCGAGTCCCGGACGCTGCGCACCGAGGTGCTGACGGCGACCAGTGAAGCCAAGCGCAAGAAGGCAGCGAAACGGCTTCGTGTGATGGAGGGCTTCGTAAGCTCCGGAAACAAGCCGGAGTGGATGATGTTGGAGGTCATCCCGGTGCTTCCGCCGGACCTGCGGCCGCTGGTGCCACTCGACGGTGGACGTTTTGCGAGCTCGGATCTCAATGACCTGTACCGGCGGGTGATCAACCGCAACAACCGTCTGCGCCGACTCAAGGAACTGGCCGCGCCGGACATCATCATCCGCAACGAGAAGCGGATGCTCCAGGAGGCGGTGGACGCCCTGTTCGACAACGGGCGGCGGGGCAAGACGATCACTGGAGCGAACAAGCGCCCGCTCAAGTCCCTGTCCGACATGTTGCGAGGAAAGTCCGGTCGGTTCCGGCAGAACCTCCTCGGGAAGCGGGTGGACTACTCGGGGCGCTCGGTCATCGTCGTGGGGCCGGAACTCAAGCTGCACGAGGTCGGCCTGCCGAAGAAGATGGCCCTCGAACTGTTCAAGCCGTTCATCTATCACAAGCTCGAGGCGCGTGGCCTCGTGACGACGATCAAGAACGCCAAGCGCAAGGTCGAGAAGGAATCCGATGAGGTCTGGGACATCCTCGACGAGATCATCAAGGAGCACCCGGTGCTGCTCAACCGCGCACCGACGCTCCACCGTCTGGGGATCCAGGCCTTCGAGCCAGTGCTCATCGAGGGGAAGGCGATCCAGCTCCACCCACTCGTGTGCACCGCGTACAACGCGGACTTCGACGGTGACCAGATGGCGGTGCACGTCCCGCTATCCATCGAGGCCCAGATGGAGTCGCGCGTGCTGATGATGTCCACGAACAACATCCTCGGCCCGGCACACGGCAAGCCGATCATCGTCCCGACGCAGGATATCGTGCTTGGCCTCTATTACATGACGCGCGATCGAATCAACGCGCCCGGTGAGGCCAACCTGCCGGAGAAGGACGGCTACTTCGTGGGTTACTACGGGTCGCCGGCCGAGGTTCGGATGGCGTACGATCACGGCTCGTTGCACCTCCAGGCACGGATCAAGGTGCGGATGAAGCCGGGCGAGCCGTTGGTGGAGACCACGTGCGGGCGCGTGTTGCTCTACGAGGGCGGGATCCCGCCCGAGATCCCCTTCGAGGTGGTCAACAAGCCGCTGGGGAAAAAGGAACTCAACGTCCTCATCGATATGTGCTACCGGCTGTGTGGGCAAAAGGCCACGGTGCTGATGGCGGATTATCTGCGCAGCACGGGCTACAGCGAGGCCACGAAGGCCGGTATCTCCATCTGCATGGACGACATGGTGATCCCTGAGGAGAAGAAGACGCTGTTGGACGAGGCCTTCGAGGAAGTACGTCGCATTCAAGAGCAGTATGGCGACGGCCTCATCACCTCGGGCGAGCGGTACAACAAGGTGGTGGATATTTGGGCGAATGTCTCCGAGCAGATTGCAAACGCCATGATGGAACGAATCTCGACCATGGAGGTGGTTGAGCGGAGGACTGGAGAGAAGAAACGGGTACCCTCTTTCAACTCGATCTTCATCATGGCGGACTCGGGGGCCCGAGGTTCGCGGCAGCAGATGCGACAGCTCGCCGGAATGCGTGGTTTGATGGCAAAACCGTCGGGCGAGATCATCGAGCAACCGATCACCACGAACTTCCGCGAGGGGCTGACGGTCCTTCAGTACTTCATCTCGACCCACGGCGCCCGGAAGGGGTTGGCGGACACGGCTCTCAAGACGGCAAACTCCGGGTACCTCACGCGGCGCCTGGTGGACGTATCGCAGGATGCGACGATTACCGAGTTCGACTGCGGGACGATCCAGGGGCTCGAAATTGGGGCGCTCATCGAGGGGGGCGAGGTGATCGAGCGCCTCGGAGATAGAATCCTCGGTCGGACGGCCCTCGAGAACGTTTACAAACCGGGCACGGAGGAGGTCTTGTGTGAAGAGGGCGAGATTTTCGACGAGGCTCGTGCGGCGGCGGTCGAGGCATCGGGGTTGCAGACGGTCCGAATCCGCTCGGTGCTTACATGTGAGGCCATTCGCGGTATTTGTGCCAAATGTTATGGGCGAGATCTCTCGCGGGGCAATCTCGTGGACGTGGGGGAGGCCGTGGGCATCATCGCAGCACAGTCGATCGGCGAACCCGGGACACAGCTTACGATGCGGACCTTCCACATCGGTGGCGTTGGGAACGTGCAGGCCGAACAGAGCTCGTTGGAGGCACGGTACGGTGGCCGCGTTCAATTCGAGGACGTCAAGCTGGTGGACCGTGGAGACCACCTGGTGGTCATGAATCGCCACGCGCGCCTGTTCCTGCTCGACGAGATCGGGCGGCGGCGCGAGCAGTACGATCTGGTGTACGGAGCCCGGCTTCGTGTGCGGGATGGCGACGAAGTCCAGCCTGGGCAGCTGCTGGCAGAGTGGGATCCCTATTCGATTCCGATCGTCAGCGAGGTGTCGGGCACGGTGGAGTATGGGGACATCATCGAAGGGGTCACGATGGTCGTGCGCGTCGATGAGGTGACCGGGCACTCGAGCATGGTCATTCAGGAGAGCCGGGACAAGGACGCGCGGCCTCGCATCGTCATCAAAGACGAAAAGGGCGAGCCCGTCCTCATCGACGGCAAGCACGAGGCCCGGTATTTCTTGCCGGTGGGGGCGTCGTTTACCGTGCAGGAGGGCGAGCGCATCGAAGCCGGGGAGGTCATCGCGAAGATCCCGCGGGAGACCACGAAGACGAAGGACATCACCGGCGGCCTTCCGCGGGTGGTGGAACTATTCGAGGCGCGTACGCCGAAGGAGCATGCCATCATCGCCGAGGTGGACGGTGTGGTTTCTTTCGGCAAGGACAAGGGTGGCAAACGGCGCCTCATCATCACCCCCGAACACGGTGATCCGAAAGAATACCTGATCCCGAAGGGCCGGCACCTGCAGATCCGTGAGGGTGATCGGGTTCGCGCGGGCGAAAAGCTCATGGACGGGCCAGCCAACCCGCATGACATTCTGGCCGTGCTCGGTGAAAAGGCCCTCGCGCGCTACCTGCTCGACGAAATCCAGGAAGTCTATCGCCTGCAGGGCGTCAAGATCAACGACAAACACATTGAGGTCATCATCCGGCAGATGATGCGGCGCGTGCGGGTCGTGGATCCGGGGGATACGAACTTCCTTGCGGAGGATCACGTCGAACGGCAGGTGTTTGCCATGGAGAATCAGCGCGTGATGGCTGTGGGAGGCAAACCGGCGACGGCGCAGGCGCTGCTGCTCGGGATCACGAAGGCATCGCTTTCGACGGACAGTTTCATCTCGGCATCGTCGTTCCAGGAGACGACCAAGGTGCTGACCGAGGCGGCGCTGCAGGGCAAGGTGGACTATCTGCGCGGTCTGAAGGAAAACGTCATCATGGGGCGGTTGATTCCTGCTGGAACGGGCCTACGCGCGTACGAACGGCTCCATGTGGCGACCGAGGAGGGTGGCGGCGAATGGGCGTCGTCCGAGCCTGCCGTTCGCCGGGCCGCGTCGCCTGGTATGGGCGAGACGGTTGAGTAGGACGAATCGCCCTGGGCTCGGTGTGGTACTGCATGGACGCAGTTGCGCATAGCACGCAGTGGCGTCCGGAAGGAGGACCGGTGGAGCTTCGATCGGGCCGCGGCGGCCGCGGCGCGGGGCGGTGCCCGCAGGAGGCGGCCGCACGGCGCAGGCGTTTAGTTCGCGTCCAGGTTGGCGTCCTTCGTGACGGCGCGGGCGACGTCCTTCGAGGCGATGGCGGCGAGTTCCTCGCGCAGTCGGGTAAGCCGTGATTTTGCGTCGCTTGCGCCGACGAAGACGGTCAGGCGGGCCTCCAGAAACGGCAAGACGCGCTCGAACTGCTGCACGGAGGGCGCGTCGAACGACTCGCCCGCGTCGAGGAAGGCGCGCCGAATGAACTCCGGCCCGAGGCTCTCGGAGAGCCCCATGGCTCTTGCCAGGCGTTTCGTCAGGTCAGGGGTGGTGTTCTCTGGCATCGGTCGGGACCAATTGACATAAAAAGGTTGCCACAAACGAGCCGTACGTGCACATGCTCCGCGGCCGGCGCGCATATCTGCGGCTGGTGGAGTTTTGCTTTGAGTGCGCAAATGGCGCAATTGGGACACCGTGGAGGCCCCGGCCAAACCACCGACTGCGTACCGCAGGGTGCATGAGCTTCACGTGACGTGGGGTGTCCACAGCGCGCAAACGGCGCCTCCGAAGATCATGCGGGCGTTTGGGGCATGCCCGAAGGTCGTGCGGTGGGGCACGCCCGCGGTGGGGCACGCCCGAAGGTCGTGCGGTACGCGAAGGTCGTGCGGTACGGAAGGTCGTGCGGGGCGCCCGAAGGTCGAGCGGCACGCCCGAAGGTCGTGCGGGGGACGCGAGCGGCACGCCCGAAGGTCGTGCGGGGGACGGGACATGCCCGGACGGGACATGCCCGAAGGTCATGTGGGGCGACGGGACATGCCCGGACGGGACATGCCCGAAGGTCGTGCGGGGCGCGTGAGGCGGGGTGCCCGTAGAGCGCAAACGGCGCCATCGAAGGTCGTGCGGGCGTTTGGGGCACGCCCGAAGG
>JALSIN010000314.1 GCA_026989935.1 Polyangiaceae bacterium
GCCCGGTGTGGCCTTCACCTACGCGCCCGGTCGCGGCGGAGAGCACGCGGAGAGGATCCTGCAAGGCTTCGGCGGCGTCCTCCAGGTCGACGGCTACGCCGGCTACAACCGGCTGCTCGCCCCCGATTATCCGAGGGAATGATCCCGCGGTCCGCCTCGCGGCGCGACGGGAGCGTTCCGGACGGCAAGTCCTGCCTGAACCTGGCCGCCGCCCGCCTGCGCCATCGCGTCGGCCCCGATATCCGGTTGGCATTCTGTTGGGCGCACGCCCGGCGCAAGCTGGTCGAGATCACGCGCACCGGGCGTGCGCCGATTGCCGAAGAGGGCGTGAAGCGTATCGGCGAACTCTACCGTATCGAGGCCGAATCGCCGGAACCCGGTGGGCAACCCGAAATACATGAACATGACCCCGCTATTCGCGGATCAAACCCAAGGAGCCGTCGTCACATGACCAAAAGTGCGAAAGATATTTGACAGTACCCTCCATCCCCATACAAATGTTGTTCCATTGGATACTCCATCTCCTTCTGTCGCTCCCGGAAAGAGCAGCAGCGTTAGGGCCGGGGCGGAAGGCCCGAAATGGATGGGGCGTCCGTGCGCTTGCCGTGCTTTCGAGGACCTGCCCGGTGAAGCGGCGGTGAGAAGGGCGTGGCAAGGGCGCGGCGCTAGCCTTTGCAAGGACATTCAGCTGCCGGCGAGAATCCGGTCGCGCCAGCGGGTGGGCAGGAAGCGCCTCAACCCCTCGGCAAGCCATGTCGGCGTGGTGACGTAGTAGCGCGGCTTCGGACGTGGCGCCTCGAGGGCATGGATCAGCCTTGCCGTCACCGCCTCGGGACCGAGTTCGAAGCGGTCGGGCTTGTCGTCGTCGGCATAGAGGCGCCGCAGAAGGCTGGTGCGATACTGCTCGGCCCGGGGCGAGGCCTCCCAGTCTATCCAGCGCTCGAAATGCCGGCGGGCATTGACGCGGAAGCGGGTGCGGATCGGCCCGGGCTCGATCAGCACGATGTGGATGGGGGTATCGCGCATCTCGAGCCGCAGGCAGTCGGTCAGCCCTTCGAGCGCATGTTTCGTGGCGACATAGGCGCCGCGCCAGGGCGCCGGGGTGAAGCCGAGCACCGAGGAACATTGCACGATCCGGCCATGCCCCTGATCCCGCATCACCGGGATCGTCCGCCGCACGAGGTCGTGCCAGCCGAAGAGATTGGCCTCGAAGATGGCCCGCAGCGCCTCGACCGGCAGATCCTCCACCGCTCCCGGAATGGCATAGGCGCCGTTGTTGAACAGGGCGTCGAGCCGCCCGCCGGTGCGCGAAAGGGCCTCCTCGAGCGCGGCGGCGATGCTGGGCGGGTTCTCGTAGTCGAGGGGAAAGCTCTCGAGCCCCTCGGCCGCAAGCCGGGCGCAATCCTCCTCGCGCCGGCAGGTGGCGAAGACGCGCCAGCCCCGGGCCCGGAGGCTGCGGGCCGCATCGAGCCCGATCCCGGAGGAACAGCCCGTGACGAGAATGCTGCGCTCCGCCGCCATCTCCCCCTCCCCGGTGTCCACTCATCCGCCCCCCGGCGGCGCTGTCACCTCGATCAACCACGCCTTGCCCGGCAATCCTGCCGAATTGGCAACGAATAATCCACTTATCCCGACCGTTCTGATTCTTCAGCGGGTTGGTTCTGTGATCAACGGTTGTCTCATTTATCCACCATGTCGTGCAGAATCTGGGCGATCCGCGCCGCCGCCTTGCCGTCCCATTTCTCCGGCGTCCGTCCCTCGGGCGGCGGCGCCGCGAGCACCTCCATCATCGTCGCCCTGATGCGCTCGGGGTCGTTTCCGACCAGCCGGTTGGTGCCTTCTTCGCAGGCGATCGGCCGCTCGGTGTTGGGACGCAACGTGAGACAGGGCACGCCGAGAACGGTGGTCTCTTCCTGCAGGCCGCCCGAATCGGTCAGCACGATGCGCGCGGACATGGTGAGGTGGAGGAATTCCAGATAGCTGAGAGGTTCGCGGACCCACACTCCCCATGGCTGCTCCCCCGTCTCGAGCATCTGCTCGAGACCGAACCGTTCGATGCAGGCGCGGGTGCGGGGGTGGACGGGGAAGACGACGGGCCGACCCCATTCGCGGGCGATGACTGCCACCGCTTCGAGGATGCCGGCGAGTGTCTCGCGATCATCCACGTTGGAAGGGCGGTGCAGCGTCAGCACGCCGTATTCCCCCGCTTCGAGGCCCCACCGCCGACGCAGGGGTAGCATCGCGGCCCTCTCGCGGTGCTTGAGCAGCGTGTCGATCATCACGTTGCCGACGAAATGGATGCGCTCCTCGGGAAGGCCTTCCCGTCGCAGATTGGCGTTGGCAATACGGTCGGTGGTGAACAGCAGGTCGCACAGCACATCGGTGCACAAGCGATTGATCTCCTCGGGCATGCCCATGTCGAACGAGCGTAGCCCAGCCTCGACATGCGCCACCCGAATGCCGAGTTTCTTGGCGGTGATTGTGCAGGCCATCGTCGAGTTGACGTCGCCGACGACGAGCACGAGGTCGGGAACCTCCTCGAGGCAGACCTTCTCGAAGGCTATCATGATTTTCCCCGTCTGCTCGGCGTGGGTGCCGGAGCCGACGCCGAGGTTGATATCGGGGCGGGGCAGGCCGAGATCTTCGAAGAAGGCGCGGCTCATCCTAGCGTCGTAGTGCTGCCCGGTGTGAACGAGGAGCTGTTCGAAGACGTTGCCGTGCTGGGAGATCGCCTCGATTATTGGCGCGATCTTCATGAAGTTCGGCCGTGCACCGACCACATTGATGATCTTCATCGGGATCCTCCCCCCGTTTCCTGCCGTGGGAGGAAAACGAGATCACGGGCGAAACTCAGGCCATACCGAACAATGAGCTGCGCCCGGCTAGGGTCGTAGAGGCTGCGGTAGAGCCATTCGAGCCCCAAGCGCTGGATGAGGATCGGGGCACGCTTCTTGCTGCCGCTCCATATGTCGAATGCGCCTCCCACCGTCACGCAGAAAGGCGGATCAAGACAATCGAAATGGTCGAAGACGAAATATTCCTTTTGTGGCAGACCGAGACCGAGCAAGAGAAGCCGCGCCCCGGAGGCGTTCACGTCGGCAAGGATGCCGGGGATGTCCGCCTCCGCGAAGTAGCCGTTGCGCCGTCCGGCGATCCGCAGTCCAGGAAAACGTGCTTCCAGCCTCACGCAGGCTTCGCGCAGTACCTCCTCCTTGGCTCCGAGAAAATAGACCCCCCAGCCGCGATCAGCCGCATCGGCAAGGAGCCGTTCGACGAACTCGACTCCGGTGATCCTGCGAACCCCCGAATGCCCCACCCGCCGGGCCAGCCAAGTGATCGGTACTCCGTCGGCGATCACGAGGCCGCATTCGCGGATGGCTCTTGCAAGCTTCGCATCCTTTTTGGCGAGAACGTATTTCGAAAGGTTGAGAGGAATACAGGCGCACTTCTCACCGGCCTCGATCATCCGCCTGGCATCGGCAACGATCTCGTCGATCGTGCCGGGCGTGACGACCACTTGTCCTAGGGAAACGGGGGGCATCATTTCTCAATCAGCCAGTTTTCAAGCTGAAGAACCTCGAGTCCCGAATCGAGGAAGGTGCGGATCGCGTCCTCGGGCGACATCACGATCGGATCGCCGTGCAGGTTGAAGGACGTGTTGAGCACCCCGCCGATGCCGCTCATTCGCTCGAACTTGGTGACGAGGTCGTGGAAGGACGGGTGGTTCTCCGGATCGAGGATCTGGCAGCGGGCCGTCCGGTCAAAGGGATGAAGACCGGCGGGGATAGCGTCGTGGGCTTCCTCGTGCGTCTCCGGGGCGATGGTCATGTGCGGACAGTGGTAGTCTGGGCGCAGCTTCACGTAGCGTTCGCGATATTCGACTAGGATCGCCGGCGCGAAGGGCATCCAGAAATCCCGCATCTTTATCGCCTTGTTGATCTTGTGGATGATCTGGGAGTTGCGCGGATCGGCGACGATAGAGCGGTTGCCGAGCGCGCGCGCACCCCATTCCATCCGTCCGGTGAAGCGACCTGCGACCTTGCCCGCGACTAGCCGTTCGGCAAGGGCCTGGTTGACGTCGTCATGGCGCGAAATCCCGAGACCGAGCCCGGCGAGGCGCTCGTCGATGGCCTTGCGGATCTCCTCCTCCCCGTAGGCGTGTCCCCAGTAGGGCATGCCCATTGACCGGATCTGCCGGTAGTCGAACCCGGCATCGAGGGCGGCGAGCGCACAGGCACCGATCGGGTTGGACTCGTCGCCGCAGCTGGGGAACACGAACAGTGATTCCACCTCAGGCAGCTCGCTGATGACATAATTGAGCTTCACGTTCATGAAACCGCCGCCCGAGAGAGCGACATTGCCGATACCGGTTTCGCGGATCGCGTTGCGGATCCACTGCAGGCAGATCTCCTCGAACACCTCCTGGGTGGCGCCGGCGATGGTGTCGAAGCGGGTGAAGCCCAGTTCCCGGCGCATCCGGTCGAGGAACTGCCATTTCCACGCTCCAGAAGTGTTGACAACCTGAAGCGGGTCATCCGGAGAAACGGAAAACCAGGAACGGAAGAGATTTCTCATGTCGTCCTTGCCGTAGCCGGAGGCATAGGGTGCGAGCCCCATGACCTTGAATTCGTGAGCCATGGGTTTCATGCCGAGATACTGGGTGACGCGGGTGTAGAATTCGCAGATCGAGTTGTAGTTGAACGTTTCCGCAATCGTCTCCAGCCGGCCATTGTCTCCGATGTTGATCGTGGCGCAGACACCGTCTCCCGACCCGTCAAGGGTGATGACGAGATTGCGGCCCCGATCCCGGTTCCAGCTGAGATAGTAGGTCGTGGCCGCGTGGCAGCGGTGATGGTCGTAGAAGGCGACCTTCTCCTCCGGGATCCCCATCCGGCCGAGTCGCTCGACGATGTCGTGCCTCCGGCCGCCGAACAGCATCCCCGAAAGCCGCCGCACCCGGTTCACGTTGGCAGGGCTCTGCAGCGCCCGGTCGGGCAGGAGGCGGACGGCGGCGCCGAACAGGCGCTTGTACCATGCAGGGTTGTGGTAGCCGTAGGAACCGATCTGCGGCATGAGCGAGCACACGCCCACGCGGTCGATTTCCTCTGCGCTGCGGCCGGCGAGGCACAGACATTCCCGGATCGACTGCTCCGGGAAACCGGCCCATTCCTTCTCCTTATTGAGACGTTCCTCCGAAATGCAGGCGAGGATCTCGCCGTCTTCCATCAGGCAGGCGGTGGCCGTGTGGCCGTCATGAATACCGAGAGTCAGCATGCATGTTTCCTTTCGGGTCGAATGCTCCGATCGGGGACAGGCACGAGGTGAGGCCGTAAAGGGCCCAAGCCTGCCCCCAGCGAATGTAGGGAATGCGGATCGGCCTCCCCTTCCTCTTCTGGAATGCGAACCACCCCTCCGGCATCCGGAAGGTGTCAATCATGCGATCGGCGACGCGGCGGACGAGCGGGGCGTATCGCTCTCCCTCCCCGGAGAAGAAGGCCAACGCTTGGGCGTAGGAATGGACATCCTCCGGTTCGAGCCGGTCGTGAAAATACTTCGCCCTGCCGTCCGGCAGGAAGAAGTTGTCGGCGTAGAACCGCACGCCGCGCTCATATCCCTGCCGATGCTCCTCCGCCTCGCCTAGGTCAAGGAACCACCGGATCGACTGGAGATTAAAACCGGTGTGGAAGCTGTCGATCCACTTCTGGTAGTCGGTGTCGGCATACCACCACGAGCCGTCCTCGCGCTGGCGCCGCATCGACCAGGCGAGGGAGGCCAGCGCCACATCCCGCGATTCGGGGTGCGGATCAACATGATGGAGCCGGATCAGCAGCGAGGCACCGAGCAGGTTAGCGTTGTGGACGATCAGCCGGTCGATCGGGGTGTAGCTGAAGCAGAAGGCGTCGCCGTCGACCGTGCGGGCGAGATCGTGGAGGATGAACCCTCGCGCCGGCAGGGCGAGATCGAGGAACCGGTCTTCGCCGAACGCCTTCCACGCGTCGATCAGCGCATGGCCGATGAAGGCGGTGTTGACGATCGTCGGTGTGCCGCGCGGCACATAGAAGGCGCGCGACTGCCAGTCGAAATTGTAGCCCCAGCCGTGGCCGTTGGTGGTAACGGTGACGCAGCGCGTAAGGAGTTCGAACAACCGTTCCGCATGTCGCCGCACCTCCGGATCAGCGCTGCGGGCATGGATGCGGGCGTAGCTCCCGAGGAACAGGCCCAGTCCCTTCGGATTGTGCCCCGGCCTCACGCCGAGAAGCGGGCGCAGGTTGATCGGCGACCGCTTCATCGTCTGGATCACGGCGATGCGCGGCCACTTCATACCCAGCGACACCAGCTTCAGGAAGGGGCTGCGCAGGGCGTCGTAGGCGTCGTGGCCGGCGAAGTCCCTGGCCTCGACCCATGCCCTGAGGCCCCGGACAGCATCCTCGAGCCGTTCGCGGCCGTCGGTGTCGGCGGACGATATCGCGTTCGGAGTCATCTGATCCTCACGGGGGCGCGGTTCTTCAGCGAGAGCTCGGCCGCGAGCGTGGCGGCGGTGACTGC
This sequence comes from Polyangiaceae bacterium, assembly GCA_026989935.1. GTDB lineage: Bacteria > Myxococcota_A > Polyangia > Nannocystales > Nannocystaceae > J032. Next base: position 6,547 of record JALSIN010000314.1, read on the forward strand.
CCGGATCTCGGTGAAGGGGATGGGCGCGGGCGCGCCCTGTTCGAGCGCATCGAAGAAGGCGCGGAGCATGGCCTTCTGCCCCTTGTTCTGGACCATCGCCCGGTGACGGCGAGGCTTGCCGCCGTCGTGGATCACAAGCTCGCGGAAGTCGTCGAGAACGAAGGCGCGCCCCGACTGGAAGACCTCGAGCTTCTCCTTTTCCATCCCCTTGGGGCCGTTGGCGAAATAGTGGACCGTCCCGACCGATCCGTTTGCGAAGCGCAGGGTGATCGAGACGGTATCGTGGAGACCGTGGGGATCGTCCATTGCTACAGCATGGACCTCGACCGGCAGGCTGCCCGTCAGGTGGACGAGAAGGTCGACGAAGTGGCAGCCCTCGCCGATGATCCGTCCGCCGCCAACCTGCGGGTCTTGGATCCAGCTGTCGGGCGGAATGGCACCGGCGTTCACCCGATAGACCGCCGCGAGGGGGACGGCGGTCAATTCGTCCTTCAGCCGCATGATGAGGGGAGCGAAACGGCGGTTGAAGCCGACCATCAGCCGCGGTGCCAGATCGAGTCCTTCGAGAAGCTCCTCGATCTCGACGAGTTCCGCCTCGTCGAGACACAGGGGCTTCTCGACATAGACGTTCTTTCCCGCCTCGAGCGCCCGGCGAACGTAGCGGCTGTGACTGTCGTGCCGGGTGACGATGAACACGGTGTCCGTCTCCGCATCGTTAATGACCGCATCAGGATCGTCCGTGCAGAAGGCAAAGCCGAAGCGTTCGGCCACCCGCCGGGAGGTGGTACCGGAGCTCGTCGCGATTCCCCGCCGCGGCACGTGCTCGCCCGCCGGCAGGTTGGGCAGAAGAAAGCCCTGTGCGTAGCTGCCCGCCCCGATGAAGCCGATACCGCCCCCACCTACCGCCTTAGGCGCGGCCGTCACGGCGATGCGGCGTCCTGCCTCCGGCGCCTCGTCACGCCGTGCGTATTCGAGCAGCACGCCAAGGAAGGGTTCCCGGCGCGAGAGCACGAGCTCGTAGGCCTCTGCCGCCTGCTCAAGGGGGAAAACGTGGGTCGTGAGGGATGCAAGGTCGATCCGCCCCTCGCTGATCATCCGCTGGAAGGCGGCCATGTTGCGCCGCTCCGTCCACCGGACCCAGGCGGGGGGGTAGTCGTGCCCCTTTTCCTCGTAGTCGGGATCGTAACGGCCGGGGCCGTAGGAGCACGACATGACGAGATCGAGCTCCTTGCGGTAGTAGTGCGGATCCCGGTCGAAGCCGGTGGGCACCGCACCAACCACCACCACGCGCCCCCGCTTGCGGGAAATCTCCCCGGCGAAGTTGACGGGGTCGAGACTGGAGGTGCCGGCGGCGATGATCACCGCATCCACGCCCAGCCCGTCGGTGAGATGCACAATCTCACGGGAAAGTCCCGGCGTATTCCGCGCCCAAGCGTGATCGAAGGCCCGGTTCCTCAGCGTGATCTCGACCATGCGTGGATCGATGTCGATCCCGAAAGCCCGGATCCCCGCGGCCCGCAGCATGAGCCCCGTCAGCTGACCGATGAGTCCCAGGCCGATGACGGCGCAGCTTTCGCCGAAGGACAACTCCGCCCGGCGGATGCCCTGCATGGCGATGGCCCCGAGGGTGTTGTAGGCGGCCTGCGCGAGATCGGCCTCCGGATCCAGGCGGACAGCGAGGTTCACGGGAACCGACACGATCTCGGCATGATTGGCCGTGTTTCCGGCGCAGGCCACGAAGTCACCGACCGCGAAATCCCGCACGCCTTCTCCCACACCAATCACCTCGCCGGCAGAAGAATAGCCGAGCGGCGAGTAGGCATCGAGCTTCTTCATCACCGCCCGGTAGGTCTGAACCGGCCCTTGGGTTCGCAGCACCTCGAGCACCTGCCGCACTTGGTCGGGACGGGCACGGGCCTTGCCAAGGAGGCTCTTGCGGGCGGTCGAGACGGTGGAGGCCTCGGTTCCGGCGGAGATTAGCGAGTAGCGGTTTGCCACCAGGATGCGCCCCGGCTCGAGAGCGGGCAGGGGCATCTCCCGGATCTCGATGATCCCCTTCTTCAGTTTCTGGGCGAGTTGTTTCTGGGTCATGTCAGATCCGCATGTAATGGAAAGATCCGGCTGCGTTGCCACCCTCCGCACGCGAAACAGCCGGTGGGAGAGGCGGCGGGGATGCCGGAGAGAGATCTGCCGGATCGTCGATGAAGACCCGGTGCCAGAGCTGGAAGGCCAGGAGCTGCCAGATATGATTCGCGTAGTAGTCCTCCTGCCGTTCCTCGGCCTCGAGCAATGCCCGTACCGCCTGCGGCGAGAAAATCCCCTGCCGACGCAGGTGTTCATCGCCGAGCAGTTCGTTCTTCATCTCCCGCATTGGGCCGGCCAACCAGGATTGTATGGGCGCACCGAACCCCGCTTTCCGTCGCAAGATCACGTCCTCCGGCAAGCGGCCAACCATGGACTTCTTGAAGGCATACTTGCGGATCCGGCCGCGAATCTTGAGCTCCACCGGCAAGGTAGTCATCGCGAAGACCAGATCGTCATACAGAAGGGGAACGCGCACCTCGATGGATGCGGCCATGCTCATGCGGTCGGTGTAGGTCAGGTTGAGGCAGGGAAGGAAGGTCCGCAGGTCGATGGCCTGAAGACGGTTGAGAACGGGCTGATCCTCGACATCCTCGTACAGTCGGCGGTGTCCGGCATACAGGTCTTCTCCACAGAATGAACTGACGAAATCGGCGGTGAACAGCGTCCGCTGCTCCTCTGGTGAGAAGTAGCTGAGCATGCGCATGTATGCGGAGAACGGATCGTTCTCGGCCGCCCTGAGAAATTTCCGGGCATTGCGGAAAAGGGCGTTCCGTCCGCCCGGAAGCATCCTTCCGATCATGTGAAGGAGATGACGCAAGGGTGCCGGCAGCTTGCGGTAACGGGCAAGGAGCATCATGGCGAGATAGCGAGGGTATCCGCCGAAGATTTCGTCGCCGCCGACACCGCTCATCAGGACGGTCAGCGTCTCCCGTGCCGCCTTGCTCACGAGATAGGTCGTAATGGCCGCCGGATCGCCGATTGGCTCGTCCAGATGCCAGGCTAGTCGCGGAAGCAGGCGTTCAAGCCCATCGCTCGTTGCCGTGATCTCGTGATGCATGGTGCGGAGGCGCTCTGCCATCATCCTGGCGTAACGCTGCTCATCCATGAGAATGTCGCGCTCGATATCCTCCTGTGCAAAGCTGATGAAGTAGGTTTCGATCGGCTTCCCCGTTCCCCGAACGAGCGCCTCACACACGGCGGAGGAATCGATGCCACCGCTGAGAAACGCGCCCAGAGGAACATCGGAAAGCGACTGGGCCATGACGGCATCGTCGATGGCCTTCGCAATGTCCTCGAACGGTTCCCCACGCCACCGTTCGGGCGTTTCGCGAAACGTGCCATTCCAGTAGGCCCGATCGGTCAGCCGGCCATCCTCGACGACGAGCATGTGCCCCGGTGCCAGTTTCCACACGCCCTTGAACATCGTCCGGGGAAAGGGCGCCGTGAGGAAGGCCATGTGGAACGGCAGGGTGGAATAGTCGGCTTCGCAGGGCACGATCCCCGAAGCGAAAAGGGCCTTCGCCTCCGATGCGAACACGAACCCCTCGTCGCCTTCTGCGTAGTAAAGCGGCTTTATCCCGAACCTGTCCACTGCCAAGACGAGTCGACGGCGGCGGCTGTCCCACAGTGCAAGGGCGAACATGCCCTTCAGTTCGTGGACAAAGTCATCACCCCACTCCTCGTAGGCATGGACGATGACTTCCGAATCCGAACGCGTGCGGAATATGTGGCCCTTGGCCAGAAGACGCCGACGCAGCTCGAGAAAATTGTAGATCTCCCCGTTGAACACCTGCCAGACGGTACCATCCTCGTTGGAAAGAGGCTGGGCACCGCTTTCAAGATCAATGATGGCAAGACGCCGGAATCCCAAGGCGACGTGGTAATCCACGTAGATCCGGCCATCGTTGGGCCCTCGATGAACCAAGCTTCGGGTCATCGCATGGACCTGACGATAGCGCGTCCCGATCTCCGCTTCGGACAGGATTCCGGCTATGCCGCACATGATGTCTTCCGATCCCTTGCCCCGGATGGGGCGAGGCCGTTTCCGACCTATGAACCCACGATTTCATGAAAGATGCGTGCGAGTAGAAAGGCCACCCTTTCCTGTGAAAAGTTTTCCCGAACGTAGATCGCGTTCGTTCTCGCGATCCGGTCACGCAGCTTCCGGTCTGCGAGAAGACGGCGGATGGCAGCATTGAGCGCCTGGGTGTCTCCCGGAGAGATCACGAGCCCGTTGCACCCATCCACGACGAAGTCGCGCATCGCGCCGACGGCGGTGGTGACCACCGGCTTTCCCATGGCCATCGCTTCGAGAACCGCCATCGAAAACCCCTCCGAAAAGGAAGGCAGAACGAGAAAATCGCAGCGCTGCAATGCCTCGATCTTGGCCGACTCGTCGAGAACGCCGAGGTAACGGCAGCGGTCCTCGTGACGACCGGCGATGTACGTTTGCCAGCATTCCTCGGGATCCTCGGAGGGGAGGGGTTCCCCCGTTGTCTGGACGTGATGGACGTTTCGTTCCGTTTTGATACTCGCGCCCGCAAACTCGAAGCGAGCGTGCGAAAACACCTTGAAGATCTCCGGTGCGACCTTGAGAAGCTCGCAATACCCTTTAGCCACCGTCAGATGCCCGAGAAAGAGGATGCGACCGGGTTCTCCCTCCTCCGGGGGAACGGGAGCATAACGCCTAATGTCGATCATGTTGGGAACAACCGCGATGGCCTCGTCCCGTACCAGCCCTTCGAACTGGTCCCGGAGCGAAGGCGCCTGGACGAGACAGCGATGCGCCCGCCGACATGCCCAGTGAATCACAGCGACCTCGAGGCGCGTGGCCGATTGCAGCCGGTGCCTGAAATGTCCCGCACGCATGTGGATCACGACCTTGGCTCCGAATAGCCGCGCGAGTGCGATCGTCCACACGTCGCGCCCCAACCAGCCCATTCGCGTGGCAGTGACGAAGGCATAGACGATTTGCGGCCGATAGCCAGCAAGTGTTCGGAGAAGGCGGCCCGTGTAGCTGAAGAAGGCGGCGACAAGCCCGAGCCCGGGTCTTCCCTTGTCGGCATTGCTGCGCCTGACGGTGGTATTGAGATGAACCAGATCAAATGCGTCCCTCAGCGGCGAGTCCAGCAACATCTTGATCGCCATTTCCGGACCGGCAAATGGCGGCGGATAAGGACCGATGATGAGCGCCCGTAGCTTCGAGCCAGAGCTGTTTCCAGCCGCAGCGGAAAGGGCCCCGTCGTTCATTTTTACCTCTTGCATGCGAATACGACCATTCACCATTCGGTCAGAGCGGATGCCATCTGCCGGCACCAGTTTTCGATCGAAAGCATCTCCGCCGTCTCTCGAGCGGAGCGGCACATTGCCTCGTGACGCGCGGAATCCGTCAGCAGTGCCTGGAGACGCGGCACATCAGCAGCCGGATCCCCCGAGAGCATCAGGCCGTTCTCCCCATCGCGCAGATATGCAATCTCGGGACCGTGGTTCAGCCTCGGCAGGTCGCATGTCATGTAAGGCTTGCCATAGGCGAAAGCATGCACAACCGAAAGACCGGACTCTCCGGGCACGAACACGGCATGTGCCTTGTTCATTTGTGCAGCAATGGCAGTTTCGTCGATCAAGGCCCCGCACCAGTGAATGGTGGCATCGTGTGCTGCCGCATTCCTTATCGTTCTTGCCTCGGGACCATCCCCAATGATGATCAGGTGGAGATCCGGGATCTTTTTCTTCAATGAAGCGTAATGGTCGAGCAGCAGATCCGGCCGCTTGCGCGGTGTCAGGCGACCAATGAAGAGCAAGGTTGGCGGGCCATTCGAATCGGTCCCGGAAGCAGCCCATTTTCTGATGGTTGCGGTGTCGAGCGTATTGTTTGCGAAAGCGGCCTTTCCCTGAGAGACGAGTTGCGCGGCGACCGCCTGTTCCCGTGCCTGCTCGGTGTAGAAGATTACCCGGTCGAACAGACGAAACACCTGCCGCGTCCAAGTCAGATCCCGGCGTGAGATCCGGTCGCCCCGCGAGCGGAGGATCGGGTGAGTGTAGGTCACGAGCCGAAACCCACGCCGACGACGCAGCGCAACGAGAAACAGGATGAGCGGCAGGTGCTTCTTCTCTGCAGGTATGAGAATGGCGTCGAACCGTTCATCGCGCAAGAGGCGCCGCACCGCGGCATGGACGCGGGGAGAGAAGGCGAAACGTCTCTTGTCCACCGACAGACGGACGATATCGTAGGACGGTGCGGCATTGTCGTCGCGATAGCCTTCGGCGGTGCTTCCCTGTCCCGCAAGCACTAGGATGTCGAGCCCTTCACGGATGGCCAGCTGGTCAAGGAAGCGCTTCTTGTAATGGTTCAGATTGGGCGCGATCCAGAGGATTCGAGGATAACCTCGAGCGCTGCGGCGGCCGACTCCGGTATCAAGAGGTGCCTGCATGTCCGGCCTTCCCCTCTGCGGTTCCGTCAATAAAGAAACCCAAGATCGCCCGTGCCCGGTCATCGATCCCCTGACCGATCAGGGCCTGCTTGACCTTGGCGGCGTTCCCTCTGCCATCGATGTGCCCTGTCATCAGGCCTCGGATCGCCCCTGCAAGAGCGCCGACGTTTTCCGGCTCGACATAGATCGCGCCCTCGTCGCCGAGCATGAATCGGATGGCCGGATAATCGGCACTCACGATCGGTGTCCCCGAACGCGCATACTGGATGATCTTGTTCGGCACCATGTGGCGGAGAGTCGGTGTGTCGGACGAATAGAAACTCAGGAGAACGTCGGCTGCCCGCATGTAGGCTAGTGGATCACGGAGCGAAGGAAGAAATCCCGTGAAACGAACATTGGTGATCCCCATCTCCTCCGTCTTCACCCGAAAGGCGGCGACGACTTCAGGGAGTCCGCCCGTGAAAATGAACAGCGCCTCGGGGATCTGCCGCGCTGCCTCGAGAAGCATCGAGATCTCCGATCCTTCCCTCAGCCCTTTGTATGACACCTGAATCCGTGACTTCCCCTCCACCAAAACCGCCTTTGGGTCCCGACTCCTCAAGGGAGCTGCTGTGATGGGTGTTTTCTCGCATGTTGCACCGGGAATCAGGGCGAATGCGC
>JALSIN010000315.1 GCA_026989935.1 Polyangiaceae bacterium
GCCGCCGCCACGAGCCGCTCCACGGCCCCCGCGTGCCCGGCCACGACCACCTGCCCCCCGCCGTTTTCGTTCGCGGGTTCGAGAACCTCCTCGCCGCGGACCTCCTGGCACAGCGCCTCGACCTCCTCCGTCGTAAGCCCCAACACCGCCGCCATCGCTCCGACACCGACCGGCACCGCCTCCTGCATCGCCTGCCCGCGCACCCGCACGAGCCGCACCGCGTCCTCGAAGGCCAGCGCCCCCGCGGTCACCAGGGCGGAGAACTCACCGAGGCTGTGCCCGAGGCACACCACCGGCGAAAGCCCCGTCTGCGCCTCGAACACCCTCGCCGCCGCCACGCTGACGGTCAAAATTGCCGGCTGGGTGTTGGCCGTCAGCCGCAGCGCGTCCTCCGGCCCCTCGAAGCACAACTTCGACAGTTCCATACCGAGCGCCTCGTCGGCGGCCTCGAACACCGCGCGGGCGTCCGGAAACGTCTCGTAAAGGGCCCGGCCCATGCCGACGGCCTGGCTTCCCTGACCGGGGAACATGTAGGCGAGCGGGTGCTCGGGATCGATGGACGTCGTCACGATGCGGTCTCCTTGTCGGGCGAGGCGGCGCCTCGGGCGGCCTCGAACAGCTCGGCGTGGGCGGCCACCGCGCCGGCGAGCGCCGGAGCCAGGGAACGCTCCACGAGGCGGCCCGCCTGGGCGACCGCGGTGGCGAGCGTCCGCGCCGACGAGCTGCCGTGGCAGATGATCGCCAGGTGGCGCACGCCCAGAAGCGGCGCCCCGCCGTAGAAATCGGGGTGGGAGATGCGGCGGATCTCATCGAAGGCCGGTTTCATCAGCAGCGCGCCGAGCCCGATCCGCAGGCGGCGCTTCGCCATGGCGCGCAGGACGTCGGCCACGAGCGCACCCGCGCCTTCGGCCACCTTGAGGGCAATATTACCCGTAAAACCGTCGGCCACCACCACGTCCACGCTGCCATCGAAGAACCGCCCCTCCACGTACCCCGCGTACTCGAAGTGCGGCGACGGGTGGTCGGTCAGGATGCGGTGCACCTCACGGGTGAGTTCGATTCCCTTCGAAGACTCCGTGCCGTTCGACAGCACGCCCACGACCGGCCGCGAGCGCCCCGTTTCCATGGCCTGGTACACCGCCCCGAGGACAGCGAACTGCGCCAGATGGATGGGCCGGCACTCCACGTTCGCACCGGCATCGATGAGCTGGAGGAAGCCGCGCTGCGTGGGCAGCCGCGTGCAGATCGCCGGGCGCTCGACGCCCTTGATGCGGCGGAACTTGAACAGCCCACAGGCCAACATCGCCCCGGAGTTGCCGGCCGACACAACCGCCTGCGCCTCGCCGCGTCGCACCAGGTCGAAGGCCACCGGCATGGACGCCTCGGGTTTTCGGCGCACCGCCTGGGCCGGGGCGTCGTCCATACGGATCGCGTCCGGTGCATGGACGATGGAAAGGCCATCGGGGATCGCCCCACCGAACCGCTCGGCCAACGCAGGTGCGAGGACCGCCTCATCCCCCACCAAGCGCACCCGCGCACCTTCGCGTGCAGCCAGGACCGCCGCCTCGATCTCGGGCTCGGGGGCGCGGTCACCCCCGAAGGCGTCGAGGGCGATCCAGGGCGCCGTCACGGGTGGTCGGACCTCCGAACGGACGTACGCCGATCAGTCGGCGTCGGGCACACCGGCCTTCGCGATCTTGCGGCCGCGATACGACCCGCAGCTCGGGCAGGCGTGATGCGAAAGCCGCATGGCCCCGCAGGCGGGGCACGCCGAGACGTTCGGCGCATCGATGCGGTCGTGGTGGGCCCGCCGCATGTCGCGGCGCGACGGGGACTTGCGTTTCTTGGGTACGGCCATGGCGTGCTCCGATGGGGGCGGGAGGATAGCGACTTTTCCCCGGAGCGAAAGGGGGGCGCTCGGTGCGCCGGTCCGGCCGCGAGGCCGGCCCCCGCGGGCACGGTTGCGCCGGCCCTTCGGCCGCGGAAGCGATTGGTCGAAG
>JALSIN010000316.1 GCA_026989935.1 Polyangiaceae bacterium
CGTTGGCAGAAGACCGGCCTGCGCGGACCCCGCCTCGACCTCCTTCAAACCCTCGTCGAGGACTTCGGCTGGACCCTTGCTCCCATAGACTGAAACCCGGACCGAACTTCCGATCCGATGTACTAGCCTCCAGCCACGCCCCGCCCTCTTGCGGCGACGGCGCACCGTTTGGCGGCCCTTTGCATCAAGAACGATGCGACAAACCCGCCTGTGCTACGCTAAGGGCTGACATTCTCAACGGAGATTCCGTCATGCCCACTAGCTTCTTCCGTTCTTGCCTTGCATCGTCCCTCCTCGCCCTTTCCGTCGCCACCGGCTGCGGCGACGACGCAAACCCTTCCGGCGGCGGCACCGCCACCGGCACGGCCGGCTCATCGGGGGCCACGGACTCGGCCAGCTCGACGACCACGGCGGGCGCCACCGACAGTGCCGGCACGGACTCGAACTCGGGCGGCTCGACCTCGGGTGGCTCGTCGGGCAGCGTCGGCGGCAGCACGACGGGCGTTACGGAGGTGTTGCTCTACGGCGAGGTCCGCGACTACATCAGCGACCAGCCCATCGCCGACGCCGAGATCTCGGTCTTCGACGACCCGAACCTTTCGACCACGGCGGACGGCCAAGGCGTGTATCAACTCGGTCCATTCACGCCAAACACGGACCACTTCCTCGTCCTTCCCGAAGACACCGATTACTGGGGCGCGGTGATCCCGATCTCCATTGGAATGGACGCCATGCAGGAGCAGGCGTTGTCCAAGATTTCACGGGACTTCGTGGCCACGCAGCAGATGCTCCTGGACCCGCAGATGCCCGCCGTTCACGACCCCTCGACCGCGTTCATGCTCGTGCGGGTGCTGCAGAACAGCGCCATCATGGAGGGCAACGTCACGATCACCGTGGATCCGCCCCCCGCGCCGGGGACCTTCTACGCCCCGGACCCGGACGGCAACCCGATCCTCGACTCGAACGAGGCGCAATGGGGCCTTTTGCCCGTGGTGGTCTACTTCAACGTGCCGCCCATGGCGCCGGGCGCCTACAAGATCACGGCGACCCACCCGGTGCGTGAGTGCACCGTGGTCTACCCGGACTTTCCGACGATCGGCGGGCACATGACCCTCGTGGACGTGGACTGCCCGCCGGCGGGCTGACCCGGCCCGCTCACCCCCGCCCACGCTCCGCTAGCGACCCACCGACCGTTCGACGTCGGCCGGGTAGCGGCCGGGCGCCTCGGCGGGGGCGCCGACCTTCTCGCGCTCGACGCCGCAGTGCCACGTCCCGACGAGCACCTGCGCGCGTCGGCACTCGACCACGGCGGTACCGAGGCTCGTACGAAAATCGTAGCGGTGCTGAAACGGCCCCCGTTCGATGCGAAGGGGCGTGGTGCGTTCGAGGACGCAGCCGCTTCGCGGCCCGCAGGCCGTCTCACGGGCGAGGGCCTCGAGTTCCGGGTTTGCCCGGCTGTTGCGCCAGGCGAGGATCCCGAACAGGGTGATCGAAATGGGGAGGATCCATCCGGCGATGCGGTTCATGACGACTCCTGGTCGGCTGGGGGCACCTTGCCCGTTCGGTCGAGGTAGACGACGCCGTCCTTGATCACCAGTGCGGGGTGTTCGAGTCGCTCGATCCGCTCGATCGGGTCCCCCTCGACGGCCACGAGGTCGGCTCGCATCCCCGGGACGACGCGCCCGACGTCGGGCAACCCCAAAAGGCGCGCGGCCGCGGACGTCCCGGCGACGATGGCGTCCATCGGCTTCATCCCGAGGGCCACCATGGTGGAAAACTCCTTGCCGTTGTCCCCGTGCGGAAAGACGCCGGCATCCGACCCGAGCGCGATGGACACGCCCGCCTCGTAGGCCAGCTTGAAGCTGCGCCGCATCTTGGGGGCGATGGCGCGGGCCTTGGCGGCCGAGTCGGCGGACAGGGCCCCCGCGTCGGCGCGCTCGACGACGTAGCGGCCGACGTACGTGGTGGGCACGAGATACGTCCCGCGGCGCTTCATGGCGGCGACGGTCTCGGCGTCGAGGATGCTGCCGTGCTCGATGCTGTGCACCCCCGCCGCCACCGCCTCGCGGATCCCCTGGTTGCCGTGGGCGTGGGCGGCCACCTTGCGCTCGGCCCGGACCGCCTCCTCGACGATGACGCGCATCTCGTCCAGCGTAAGCTGCGGCGCCCCCACCCCGTCGCCCTGGGACAACACGCCGCCGGTCGCGCAGATCTTGATGACGTCGGCGCCGTGCTTGATCTGGTACCGCACCGCCTTGCGAAGCTCATCCGGGCCGTCGCCGATCCCCTCACGGAGGTCCGGCATGCGCCCGAAGACCTCCGGCCGCAGGGCGTTCGTGTCGTCGCAGTGGCCGCCGGTCGTCCCGATGGAGTGGTTGGCCACGAGCATCCGCGGCCCGGGCACCAGCCCGTCCGCGATCGCGTCGCGCAGGGCGCGGTCGCCGAAGCCGCCACCGACGTTGCGCACGGTCGTAAAGCCGGCGAGCAGCGTGGCGCGGGCGTTTCGCACCCCGCGCAAGACGGCGTCCGCCTCCGTCTCCCGCACCTGCCGCTCGACCCCCGCCTCGTAGCTCTTGGGCGGATCGAACAACAGGTGCGTGTGGGCGTCGATGAACCCGGGCAGCAGGGTGTACCCCGACAGGTCGATCGCCACCGCGCCCCGCGCCGGAAGATCGGGCCCCACCGCGGCGATCCGGCCGTGCTCGACGAGCACGTCCGTACCGGGGATCGGCGCACGGCCCGTCCCGTCGATGAGCACCACGTCGCGCAGCACGAACCGCTCGAAGGTGCGCCCGGGCACCGGCCGGTCCGCGGGCGTCTGCGGGGCCGCGGCGCGCTCGGGCACCGGGCAGACCGGCGCCGGCGCGTTCGCCCCCGGCGCGTCGGCCCGCGGCGCGCACGCGACCACGAGGGCGAGAAGGACGGCGCGGGACCGGACCATGCCCCCTCGACGTTGCCAGCGCCGGGCGCCGGCGCGCAAGCCCGCCCCGGCGACCGACTCCGACGGCGCGGCCCCACGGGCGTCCGGTCAACGGCGCGCGCGTTCCAGGAATCGGCGGGCCCCCGCCCGAAGCAGCCGGCCCTGGCCCCGGGTGAAGGTCTGGGACAACCCGCGCCGGCAACTGCACATGAGGTTCGAGGTGCCCCGCCGATGGGGCAGACCCAGGGCGTGGCCGACCTCGTGCACGAAGGTCGTCTCGGGCGCGGTCTTCGTCACCACGATGAACTCGCGGTCGCGGGCGCCCAGCCCCCGGTACCGCCAGTACAACCCACGGATCACGGCGTCGCGTCGGCGCCGGGCGATGCGGGGGGTGCGGGCGATGTCGTCCACCACGAACACGTGCAAGGTCCCGTCCCGCGGAGCCAGCCGGGCCAGGCGCCGCCGGTCCCGCGGACGACGCAGCCGCCGCAGCCCCTCGCGGGCGGGGACGACGCGCGCGATCCGGACCGCGATCCGGTGCGGGGCGAGGGCCTCGTTGGCACGGATCGCCCACGCCGCCAGCCGGCCCGCCGAGATCTCGGTGGTGACGTGGATCGTGACGGGAACCACCACCACGCCGGGGCGGGGGGACGCGACCGGCGCGCGGGCACGGATGTCCGGGCCGCGGCGCGGGCGGGCGTGGGCCCGCGGCGCCTGCGACCACAGCGCCGCGACCATCGACAGGACGAGGCAACCGCGTGCGAGCAGACGACCCACACTTTCATTGTTCGGCCGGCGACGCGGCCGCGCAAGCCGAGCCCGCACGGCGCACCCGACGCCGGCCGCGCCCCCCTGCGCGCGGCCCGTGCGGTATGCTCGCGCCATGTTCGGCCTCGAACGGTCCGTCTCCGTGGACTTCGTGCCCGATGAGGACGCCCGGCGCTTCGTCGCCGAGCTGTTCGACGACGCGACACGCGCCCTCGCCGATACGGCACAGGAGAGCTTCGTCTCCGGCCGGGACGTGACCGCCCCATCCGACCTCGACGGGCTGTTCGAGCTGATCTGCGCCACCCAGGCCCACATCGGCCAGGGTGACGTGGAGTTTACGCTGGTGGAGATGCCCGCCGACGGCCCCCCGGTGCCGCCGGGATACGCCCCCCTCGGCAATCCCGAAGGCCAGCTCCTGCACACCTTCGAAAAGGAAGGCGCCTACCTCATGCTGCTCGTGCCGGCGCTGCTGCGGGTGCCGCAGCTCGTGCTCGCGAGCGTGGCCCGCGAGCTGGGCCGCCTCGCGCTGCACCACGCCAAGGCTGCCGTCGTATCCGACCCGGAATCGGTCGAGGCGCAGGCGGAGCTCGCCGCCACGGCCCTCGGGCTCGGCGTATGGGTCGCCAACGGGGCCTATATCTTCGAGAACGCCTGTTGCGGCGGGGGATGCGGCGTGGACCTTTCGGGGATCCGGGCGGGCCTTTCGATGCCCGAGGCCTGCTACGCCCTCGCGCTGTTCGCCCACCACCGCGGGATCGCCCGCCGCGCCGTGGCCCGGCACCTGGCCCCCACCCAAAAGGCCGCCTTCAAGGCGTCCTACCGCCACATCCGCAGGCACGGTCCGCCCGAGACGACCGGCAACGAGACCGCCGAGCCCGCCCGGCCGGACGGCGCCTCCCCCGCGGCCTGACCCGCGGCCGGCGTGCGGTCCCACCCCCGCGGGCCATGCTGCGGCCGGCACGGTTCGCAGGCTCTCAGCCCGCCCGATCCTGCCGGAGCCGCTGCGCCAACGGGGCCAGCGGCACGCGCAGCAGCACGTAGTGCTCGTTTTCGTACACGCGCTCGATGCTGCGCCGCAGCGCGGGGGGCAGGTGGCTCGCCAGGCGGTTCGCGTGCGCCTCGATGGTGATGAACCACACGTGGGCACCGGGAAACTTCGTCGCGCGCGCCTCCAGGTATTCGACCAACTTGGAACGGTCCGGTTCCTTCATGACCCAGATCCGCCCCTTCGTGAAGTACGTCTCGCCGCGGTAGTAGAACCACCAGCTTACGACGGTGTCGTCGGGGCCGCGCTGGCCGAAGTAGGTGCGAAAGGCCGTCCGCTGGGACCAGTGCTCCGACGCCGCCGGCAGGTACACGTCGAGCAGGCCGTGGGTCGTCAAGATCCCCGACAGCACGAAGGCCGCCGCCGCCGTGTTCACGCGCCCGAGCACCCACGGCACCAGGCCCACCGCGAACGGGATCGCGTACCACACGACCCACGAGGTATCCCCTCCGCCCCGTCGCCACATGCCCGTATAGAGGTAGGTGGTCAGGTGAGCCAAGATGGCCGGCTGCGACACCACGAGGTGCACGGCCCCGTACAGCAGGGCGCAAGCGGCCAGGGCCAGGACGATCCGCCCCCGCAGGCTGAGCCCGAGGCGGGCGGGCTCGGCCGCCACCACGCCGGCGAGCCCGGAAAGCGGCGGCAGGGCGACCACCAGATAGTGGTAGTACTTCGTCACGCTGGCCGTGATCGCGAACCCGGCGACGAAGGCCCACAGCACGAGCACGCGCAGCAGGACGTCGCGCGAGGACGGCGCCTGGGCACCGGCCCCGAACACGCCCGCCCGCCGCAGGAGGAGGCCCGCCGCGACACCGAAGGCCACGGGGGCCACGGCGCCGAAGGGGACGGCCGCCGGCCCGAGGATCCGCAGGTAGTAGACGACGTCTCCGACCGCCTGCGCCTGCTCGCCGCTGCCGAAGCGGGCCAGGTTGTTGACCATGATCCACTCGCTGACCCAGCGATCCCCGCGAAACACCCACATGGCGTGGTGCCAGGGGAACAGCACGAGCACCAGGCCCAAAAGGCCCGCCGGCAGCTCGAGCTCGCCAAGGCGCAGGCGCCGCCGGCCGGCCGCGAACTGGTCGGCCACGACCGTGGCGATCACGATCCCCGGGCCGAGGAGCCCCTTGGCCATGGCCGAGATCCCGGCCCCGGTCAGCACGAGGCTCATCGCCGCCGCCCGGGTCGTGCGCAGGCGGGCAAGGCGGGCGAACAGCGCCAGCGCCACCACCGCGTAGATCGAAAGCTGCCACCCGACGGCGCGCAGGGCGGCTGCGGAGTACGGGCCGTCGGCGCGGCCCGCCCGGGCCACCCGCGCGATCGTGGCCGGGTGCAGTACGTGGGCCCACAGCACCGCCAGCGGGACGACGCCGAAGGCGAGCACCACCAGCACCGCCGGCAGCAGGCGCCGATCCCAGGCCGTCTCGAAGCGGCCGAACCGCCGGCGGGCGAGCTCGCGCGGGGGGGTGGCGACGGCGACGGCGTAGGCCCCGAGCGCGAGGACCACCGGCGCGAGCGCGATGACGTCGGTCAGGGCCTGGCGCGAGACCAGCACCATCTGCGGCATCGTCGCCAGGGCGAAGGCCGCGAGCACCCCGGCGCGCCGCGACGCGAGGCGCCCGACGACGACGCCCACCCCCACCACGCAGGCGGCGCCGAACAGAAGGCTCGGC
The DNA here is from genome assembly GCA_026989935.1 of Polyangiaceae bacterium. Taxonomy (GTDB): domain Bacteria; phylum Myxococcota_A; class Polyangia; order Nannocystales; family Nannocystaceae; genus J032. The sequence continues at coordinate 6,407 of JALSIN010000316.1, forward strand.
AGGCGCAGGGCGATCTCCGCCACCGGCGCGTGCACAAGCTCGGCCGGGTCGGGTGCGGTGCCCACGCCGAAGGCGGCGAACGACAGGGCGATGAGCCAGAACGTAAGTGGTGGTTTGGACCAGAAGGTCGTCTCGGCCCGGCCGTGGGGCCCGCCGCTGCCGGGCTTCCACCACAGGTCCAGGGGGTCGTGCCGCACCAGGATCTGGCGCGCGACCTCACCGTAGTGGGTTTCCCAGGGGTCCCACGGCCCGCACGCCCGGATCGAGGCCACGTAGACGACGGCCAGGGTCGCGGCGGCCGCGGCCACCAGGAGCGTCGTGGGCCTCGGGCGCCGCAAACGCATGGGCGGGGCGGACGCTAGCCGACGACCCGCCGCCCTGTCCAACCCGGCGTGCGATACCCTCGGCGGGTCGTGTCGGCCCCCGCCCCCACCCTCGACGACGTCCGCGCCGCGGCCCGGCGGATCGCCCCCTTCGTGGTGCGCACGCCGACCCTGCGCGCCCATCGCCTCGAGGCCCGCCTGGGCGGCCCGCGCCTTTGGCTCAAGTGCGAGAACCTGCAGCGGGTCGGCGCCTTCAAGGCGCGCGGGGCCGTCCATGCCGCCTTGCGGCTCGTCGAGCGCGGCCGCCCGCCGGGGCTCGTGACGTACAGCTCGGGCAACCACGCCCAGGCCGTGGCGTACGCCGGCACCATCGTGGGCCTGCCGGTGACGGTGGCGATGCCCGAGGACGCGCCCGCGATCAAGGTGGCGGGGGTGCGCGCCCTCGGGGCCGAGGTGATCTTCGCGGGCACCACCTCGGACGAACGCCGGGCGGCCGCGCGGTCCCTGGCGGTGAAGACCGGGGCCGCGATCCTCGAGCCCTTCGACGACCCGGACGTCGTCGCCGGCCAGGGCACCGCCACCGCCGAGCTCGAGGCGGCCGTACGCGAGGCCACGGGGCACGCGCCCGACGTGCTCGTGGTGCCCGTCGGCGGCGGGGGTCTCGCGGCCGGCGCGGCGGTCGCGGCCGACCCCGACACGCGCCTGGTGACCGCCGAGCCCGAGACCTGCGACGCCCTCGCCCGCAGCGTCGAGGCCGGCCGGCGGGTCGCGGTCGAGCCCGGCCCCACCCTGGCCGACGGCCTCAAGCCCGTGCGCGTGGGAGCCCTCAACTTCGCCCTCGTCGCCGCACGCGCGCCCCTGTGCCGGCGCGTGGACGACGAGGCCATCGGCCGCGCCCTCGTCCGCCTCCTGCGCGACGAGCACCTGCTGGTGGAGCCGTCCGCCGCGGCGGCCCTGGCCGCCGCCCTCGCAGGCGGATTCCCGCCGGGCACGCGGGACGTCGCCGTGCTCCTGTCCGGCGGCAACGTGGCGCCGGCGGTGGTCGCCGAGCTCCTGCGGCGCTACGGTGCCGAACCGTGAGGCGCCACCGTGCCCATCCCGCCGCCCTCGCGCTCGCCGTCCTGGCGGGCGTCGGATGCGCCGCCACCCGCGGCGAGGACGCGGACCGGGCGCCGAGCGCCGGCCAGCAGGCCGCTCCCGCCACGGCACCCGGCGAGGACGCGGCGAACCCCGCCTCGAAGGCGGACGATGCGCGGCACCGTGTCGTCTTCGCCGACCGGATCTCCCAGGGCTACCTGCTGCTGCTGCCGCCCGCCGGCCACCCGCCCGCCATCGGGCGCGACGACGTGGTGGCCCTGCTCGACCGACACGCCGCCCGTTGGGAGGCGAACCCGGAGGCGTCGCTGCTGTTCGAGATGGCGCGCACGGATCCCGACAGCACGCGCATCGACCCCGCGCGTCTGGGACAGACCGACGAGGATCTCGCCCGCGCGGCGGCCCTGCGCACGAAAGACGTCCTCGGCCTGGCGGTGGAGGTGCTGCCCCTGGCCGAACCGGGCGAGCCGCCGCTGGTGGACCCGGCGCTCCTGCGCGATCCGATCCTGGCCCGCGACCTCCCCCCGGACGAGCGCGCTCGCTTCGCCCAGGCCACGCACGCGCTGCTGTTGCGGGGCGAGTACCGCAACGCCCACGACGTCCGCGGCCTTCGCCTGCTGCAGGCCATCGTGGACGTGGTCGCCCACCACTACGGCGCGGCGGTCTTCGACTTCGACACGAAGGAGACGGTGCGCCCGGACACCTTCACCCGGCGGCTGTTCCGCAAGGACCTCTACAACGTCGCGGATCAGATCGTCGTCGTGCCCCTGCCGGGCCTTTCCGGCGACCCCAGCGGGTCCATTCGGCTGGTCACGCGGGGGATGCGGCGGTTCGGCGTCCCCGATCTGGAGCTCGCCCCGCTGCCGAAGGACCCGGCGCTGCTGCAGGACGGGACCCATCTGCTGATGGGCCTCGCCCGCGTGCTCGCCCGCGAGGCAGCACTCGATCCGTCCGGCTACGCGCGGCAGGCCGACGACGTCCTGGAGGTGCACTACCGGGACGTGGACGCCGCCTACGCCGGACGCGGCGCCCACCTGCCGCACTGCGACGAATGCCCGGAGACGACGGCCGTCCACCTGGTGCGGCGGCCGCCCGCCGAGACCGACGCCCGCGGCCACCCGGTGGTCCGGGTGACGGCCCCGCGCCCCGCCTCGGACGCGCCCGGCTACGATCCCGAGGTGTGGATCCGGCAGGCGCTGGCGGACCTGTTCGGCCGACGGTAGCCGCGGTCCGCCTGGGCTACCATGGCCCCATCGTGCGCGCCGCCTTGCGACCGGCCGGGGTGTTCCTGCTGACGTTCGCGATCTACGCGGCCATCGCCGGACCGCGGCTACTCGGCCCGAGCCGTGACAACCACTTCTCCCACCTGGCGGCCGCGTGGCTCTCGGGGCGCCTCGACCTGCCCGGCCCGCCGCCGCACCGCAACGACTGGGGGCGCGTTACGACCTACGAGCTCGACGGGGGCCGCCGTGTCGAGGGGATCCGCTGCCGCACCCGCGCCTGCACGAAGGACACCCCCCGCGGGCACGTCGCCGTCGTCACCCTGGACGGCCGCGTGGAGACGATCCCCCGCCGCGCGATCCGGCGCCGAACGACGCGCACCTACGTCACGTTCCCACCGGGCCCGGCGGTGCTGTTGCTGCCGCTGGTCGCCCTGTTCGGACTCGCCACGCCGGACGTGCTCGTTTGCGCCCTGGTCGGCGCCCTGGGGCCCGCGCTGCTCGTCCTCGGCCTCGATCGCCTGCGCCCGCCGGACACCAGCCTCGACCCGCCCCACCTGGTCCTCGCCTCGGCGCTCGGCCTGGGCAGCCCGCTTGCGTTCGTCGCGCCGGCCGGCGGCGTGTGGTTCCTCGCCCAGGCGCTCGCCGTCGCGTGCAGCGTCGTGGCGATCCCCGGGGCGCTCGGCGCCCACCGCCCGTGGGTGGTCGGCGTGGCCCTCGCCCTGCTGCTTTCCACCCGGCCGACCGTCGCGGTGGGCGTGGCGGTCTTCATCGGCCTGCTCGCCCTGCGCAACCGCCCCCCCCGCTCGGTCCTGGCGGCCACGTTCCTGCCCGCGCTCGTCGTGGGCCTGGCCCTCGCGGCGCACAACGTCGCCCGCTTCGGCGACCCGTTCGAGTTCGGGCACCGGTTCCTGGACGTGGCGTGGCAGCCGCGGATCCAGACCCACGGTCTGTTCTCGCTGCGATACCTGCCGCGCAACCTCCACGCCATGTTCCTGCTGTTGCCCAAGGTGGAAGGGCACACGATCCGGATCTCGATCCACGGCGCCAGCCTGTTGCTCGCCTGCCCGTGGGTGCTCGGCGCGTTCGGCCGCCACCAGCGCTACGAAGGGCGCCTTTCCCTGTTCGCGGGCGCGGTGGCGGCGGCGATCTTTCCCCTCCTGTACCAGAACACCGGCCAGGTGCAGGCCTCGCCGCGCTTCGCCCTGGACTTCCTGCCGTTCGTGCTCGTGCACCTGGCGCGCACGACGATCCCCCGGCGGCCGGTCTTCTGGGTCCTGGTGGGCCTATCGGCCGTCTACGGCCTCGCCACCGGGATCCTGTTCGTGCGCGCGCCCGGACGCCTGTTCGTGCCGTCCCTTTGGCCGTACGAGAACGGGCCGTGATCAGGGCGCCTGGACGGGTTCGTCGTCCCCGAAGACGACCACGGGAAACTCGTCCCGCACCGCCCCGTAGGTCTCGACGAAGTTTCCGACCGTCACCTCCGGCGCGAATCGGTACACGAGCGCCTGCTTGTTCGGGTGGTGCCGGTGGATGTCACGCAGCATGGCGACGAGTTCCTGGACGCTGCGCGCCGTGAGCGTGCGCCCGAAGCGGGGGGAGGCGGCCGTGATCACGAACCGGTCGGCATGGACCGTCACGGTCAGCCCGAGGACCCCCGACCCCGGCGGCAGCGTAAGGCCCCCCGGCCGCACCAGGTAGAAGGGGATCCCCCGTACGCCGGCCGGACCGCCATGGGTGAGTAGCACGAAGTTCGGGGGCTGGACCGGCCGCGTCTCGGCGGCCGCGTAGGCGATCTCGACGAGGGTCGTCACCGGCAGGTCCTTGTGCGCCGCCACGAGGACCGTCGTGGGGATCTGCACGGCGTGGGCTCGGCTTTCGATCCCCATCTCGAACCACCAGCGCAAAAAAGTATCAAACAGGACTTTCGGGCAGACGCTCCGGCACGCCGGCGCGGGGGTCTGGTCCGGCACGCCGTTCGACAGTGGGATCGAGAACCGATCGAAGAGCTGGACCTTGGACCGGTCTGCCGTGACGATGACGCCCGGAGGGACGGGCAGGCCCACAAACGGCGGCAGGTGCTCCGTGCCCATCACGCGGTTGACGTGTGTGACGAGCACGGTCGCGAACCCGCGCAGTTCCTGGTAGCCCGCGCTCGTCGCCCGCGCCTGCGCGTCCTGGGGGGCGGCACCGGCAAGGAACGTCGAAAGGACCGAAACAAACAGGAACGTGGGAGCCATCGCTAGAACTCCTCGATGGGGATCGGAAGGTAGCGGTCCACGGTCCCATCGGGTACGGGCGCCGACGAACCGGTCACGCCCAGCGTCTTCGAGCGGGCGGCCTCGGCCACGTCGAAGTCGGCCTCGTCCCCCCCTAGGAACCGGGGCAAGAACGCCATCAACCCCACGGCCGAGTAACGAACGCCCTCGGGCACCATGGCAAGGTACAGTTGGTACGGCTCACGCTTGCACGCGAAGCGGACGAGGAATGCCTCTGCGAGCCCTTCGCGGGCCTCGGCCGAAAGCCCCTCGACCACCCGCAGCATGTCGTCCGACCCCATGCCGATGGCACGCAGGCGCCCGTCGGCCGCCTTGGCGAGTTGTCCGGCCATCGGCCCCATGGGCTGCGCCCCCACCGGGGCACACTCGGCACCACGCAGCGCCCCCGCGAGGCGCTCGACCTCGCGCACGAACTTGCCCTGGACCGCCCGGGCGTCGCTGTGCGTCACCAGTTCGCGTGAAAACCCCTCCAGGATCGCCACCGGCGTACCGGTCGCAAGCCAGCCGAGGAGGAAGAAGGCGTCGAAGGCGCCATGCGGCAGGCCCGTTCGGACGCAGGCCGTGTTGCCCCCCTCGACACAGTGAACGAACGCCTGGGCGGCGCGCTGGGCCGCATCGGCCGGGTCGGGCCGCGGTGGCTCGGCGTCCTTCTTTGGTTTGCAGGCGAGGAGGCCGGCAGCCAGGGCGGCGACACCCCACGAGACGTTGCGGACGGTACCACGCTGCACGGCTTCGGTGGTTAGCACCCCATCGGACCGGCGGGCAACTTTTTTCCCGAACCCGCCCGGCCACGCGATCTCCCGGTCCCCGTTCCCACCGAAAATTTGGGTATTTTCGACCGATTCTTCATGGTGCGGCTCGTGCCCAGAGCCACACGACGATCGGCGCCGGCCCCCGACTTCGTGCACGCCGCATCCGCCGACGGCCGTGTCCGCCTGCTGTGCGGGGATGTCCAGACGGTGCTGCCGACGCTGCCTGACGGGGCCTTCGACGTCATCTTCGCCGACCCGCCCTACTTTTTGAGCAACGGCGGCACCACCTGCCGCAGCGGCCGGCGCACGTCCGTGGACAAGGGCCGCTGGGACAGAAGCGCCGGGGTCGAGGCCGACCACGCCTTTCACCTGATCTGGCTCGAACAGTGCCGGCGCCTGCTCGCACCGAACGGTACGATCTGGGTCTCGGGCACACACCACGTCATCTACTCGGTGGGCTTCGCCATGCAGAAGCTGGGGTTTCGCATCTTGAACGACGTGGTCTGGGAAAAGCCGAACCCGCCCCCGAACCTGTCGTGCCGCACCTTCACCCATGCCACGGAGATTCTCCTGTGGGCGTCCCGCGATCGGTCGAGCAAGCACTACTTCGATTACGCGGCCATGCGCGCGGAAAATGGCGGCAAGCAGATGAAGACGGTCTGGCGCATGTCGGCCCCCGGCAAAACGGAGAAGAAGTTCGGCAAGCACCCCACGCAAAAACCCCTGCGCCTGCTCGAACGGGTCCTCCGCGCCTCGTGCCCCGAAAGCGGCGCGGTGCTCGACCCGTTCAACGGCAGCGGCACGACGGCGGTGGCCGCGCTTCGGGCCGGATCGTCCTACGTCGGGGTGGACGTGGACCCGGCGTTTCTCGACCTTACGATGGCGCGCCTCGAAGACGAAGCACCCGACCTGTTCGCGGCACCGCCGCGCAGGCGTCGGGTCGGGGTGGCCGGGTAGCGGACCGTCTCGTCGGCACGCTCACGGCCGGCCGAAGCGCAGTCCGATCCCACCCGGTCCCGCGTGCGGCACCGCCACGAACGACGCCTTGTAGGCCTTGCGCTCCTTTTCGAACACGCCTCCCGCGATGAGCAGGGGAAGCCCCACGACAACGAGCACCCCACCGGTCACCGCCCCCGCGATCGCCAGGCGGTTGCCCAAGTCCCCGCGCGACAGGACGGCGCGGCGTTTTTCGAGGTCGGCCCCGGCCGGCAGTTCCCCGAGGTCCGCCTCGGCGGCTCGACCGATCGCAAGGCCCGCCCCCATCATCCCCAGGGCCCCGGCGCCGAGGACGAACAAGGCCCCGCCCGTGGCCATCATGCCGCGGTTTCGCCGCGCGACCTTGCGGTCCAGGACCGGGTCGAACTTCGGGCGCATGGCCTCGATCCGCGCCTGCTCGCGCCGCCGGGCCTCGGCCTCGGCCTTTTCGATCTTGCGCTCGATGGCCGCGATGCGCTCGCCTGCAGCGGCCCGCTCCCGTGCCACCTCGTCGCGCGGGTAAACAGCGGCCACCTCCTCGGTGAACCGCTCGAGGGCGCGCTTGGCCCGCCGCAGGCGCCGGATGTCGTGGTCGATGTCGAACGCCTTTTCCTCGGCCCGCGCCACGT
>JALSIN010000317.1 GCA_026989935.1 Polyangiaceae bacterium
CTGCGAGCGGGCTACAGGGGCCTGCGACGGCTGCACGGAGTAGGTTCTAGGATGGAACCATTGCCTGAGGGGCGGCGATCGCCGATGGCCGAAGAACGGGGCCCCACGCTCGTGCTCCTGCCCGACCCGGATGCCGACCGGAGCATCGTGCGCACCGTGGCGGGGGCCGACGTTCTGCAGCGTTTCGTCCGCATGGCGATGAAAGCCGGTTTCTCACGGGTCTTGGCCGCACCCGGGGCCCGGGCGGCGGTCGATGGCGTGGTGGAGGCGTGCACCCTCGATCCGGTGGAGTCGCCCGCCCTGGTGGCCTACGACACCGTGTACGTCCGCGCCGCGCTGCTTCGCTTGATGGTCCTCCATCCCCTGGAACGAGGGGAGACGTACCTGCTGTACGACGCCGAGGGGCGGCCGTCGGCGCTGTTCCACGGTCACCTTCGTCGGGTGCCCGAGTCGATGGATGTGGCCGAGGCGCTCGACCTGCCCGACGAACTCGAAGGGGAGGCAGCGATCCGCTGGGTGGCGCCCCAGGACCAGCCGCGCGTGGCGTCGATGGTGCTCGAAGACGCCGGCGTCGAGAACCTCTCGATGAGTCCCTGGGATCGCTGGGTCGTCCGGCCGCTGCTGCGGGTGTTCGCGCGGTGGGGGCGTCGGCCCGAGCGCGTCGAACTCGTGGCGCTTGCGCTCGCGATCGCCGCCGGGTTGCTTCCCATGCTGCGGACGGGGCTGGGGCCGGTCCTGGGGGCGCTTGCGCTGGTGGCCGCGACCACCGTGCAGCGCCTGCTGTCGCCGCTTCGCAAGCTCCACGACGCGCCGCCGCCGAAGGATCGGCTGCACGCGGCGATCCGTGCGATTGGACACGCGGCGTTCACGGCGGGGGTGACCTATCGTCTCGTCAACGATCCGGATCGCCCCCTGGTCGCGAGCCTGGTGCTGCTGGCCGTCGGAGGCGCCGCGTCGTTCCTGGCCCTCTTGCGGGCGCGCGAATACCTCCAGGGGCGCACGGACGGGCCGCTGGCCTTGCAGCGTGCCGAGGGCTGGATCCGGCGCATGGGGATCGAGCCTGCGCCGTGGTGGCGAGGGCTCCCGGCCCTCGAACTCGCTGCGTTCGTGCTGGCGCTCACCGGCCGCCCCACGCTCCCGTGGTTTACGTTCGTGCTGGCCTCGGCGGCTCGCCTGTGGCGGTGGTTCGTGGCGGCGGGTGCGCGCTCGCGGGTGGACGTGGCGGCGGCGCGGGACGCGGGCGAGGGGGGCCGGGTTCGTGAGGGCGACCAGGCCCCCGTTGCGCCAACGCCATCGCCCGCACGGCCGCCGCAAGAAGAGCCTTCGTCGCCGTCGATCTCGGGGCCGGTTGTTTGACCCCCCAGGGGGCGAGTGCTAGCGTTTCGAGCGCCCTCGACCCCCCGAAAAACACCCCCTGGGGCGGGCCAACGGTACACCCATGTCCACGCGAACCCTCCCCTTGCTTCCGCTGCGAGAACTCGTCGTCTTCCCGCACGAGGTCGTCCCGTTGTTCGTGGGCCGCGAAAAATCCATTGAGGCCCTGGACCGGGCCATGGCCGGGGAACGCGAGATCCTGTTGTGTGCGCAAAAACGCGCAAAGGTAAACGACCCGCGCCCGGACGGGATTCGCCGGGTCGGTACGGTCGGGCACGTTCTGCAGCTTCTCAAGCTTCCGGACGGCACCGTCAAGGTGCTCGTCGAAGGCAAGTCGCGCGCCCGTATCGTGGAGTTTACGCAGACGGATGCGTGTTTCGTGGTGGAGGCCGAAGATCTCGAGGTCCCCCGCATACCGCCGGATCGCCGAGGCGAACGTCAGGCCCTGCGGCGGTCGGTCCTGGAGGCGTTCGAGACGTACGTCAAGCTCAACAAGCGCGTCCCGCCGGACCTGGCGGGGAGTGTTCGCAGCGTCCCGAAGCTCTCGCGTTTGGCCGACACGATTGCCGCCCACGTGGGATTCAAGATCAACGCCAAGCAGGATCTCCTGGAGACCGTCGATCCGCTCGAACGGCTCAAGAAGATCTTGGAGCTTCTCCAGAGCGAGATCGAGGTGCTGCAGATCGAAAAGAAGATCCGCAGCCGAGTCAAGCGCCAGATGGAGAAGAACCAGAAGGAATACTACCTCAACGAGCAAATGCAGGCGATCCAAAAGGAACTCGGATCGCAAGACGAGTTCAAGAACGAGCTGCAAGAACTCGAAGCGGCCATTCGGCGCAAGAATCTGCCCGACGAGGTCACGGCGCGGCTGGAGAAGGAACTCAAGAAGCTCAAGATGATGAGCCCGATGTCGGCGGAGGCCACGGTGGTCCGCAATTATATCGACACCGTACTGTCGGTGCCCTGGTCGGAGCGGTCGGAGGACATGCTGGACCTGGGGGCGGCGGAGTCGATTCTGGATGCGGATCACTACGGCCTGGAGAAGCCGAAAGAACGCATCTTGGAGTATCTTGCGGTCCAAGCGCTGGTGAAGAAGATGAAGGGGCCCATCCTGTGCCTGGTGGGGCCGCCGGGCGTGGGGAAGACGTCGCTGGCGAAGTCGGTGGCGCGGGCCACCGGGCGCAAGTTCGTGCGCGTGTCCCTGGGCGGCGTGCGCGACGAGGCCGAGATTCGTGGTCACCGCCGTACGTACATCGGCGCGATGCCCGGAAAGATCATCCAGGGGATGCGCCGGGCGGGGACGGTCAACCCGGTCTTCCTGCTCGACGAGATCGACAAGATGTCCATGGACTTTCGGGGCGATCCCTCCTCCGCGATGCTGGAGGTGCTGGATCCGGAGCAAAACGCGGCCTTCGTCGATCACTTCCTGGACCTGGACTACGATCTCTCGGAGGTCTTGTTCATCTGCACCGCCAACACACTCGGTGGCATCCCGCTCCCGCTGCGCGACCGGATGGAGATCATCGAGTTGTCTGGCTACACGGACGACGAGAAGATGCGGATCGGGCGACAGTACCTGATCACGAAGCAGCAGAAGGAACACGGTCTCGCGGACGTGGACGTATCGTTTACCGATCCCGCCCTGCGAGAGCTCATCCAGCACTACACGAAAGAGGCCGGCGTACGGAGCCTCGAACGCGAGATTGCCAGCGTGTTCCGCAAGCTCGCCCGCGAGTACGTCAAGTCGGACAAGAAGAAGACCTCGTTCAAGGTGGACGTGCGCCTGATCCACAAGTTCTTGGGGGCGCCCAAGTACCGCTACAACCGCGCGGAAGACCGCGATCGCATCGGTCTGGCCAACGGGCTGGCCGTCACGATGGTCGGAGGCGACCTGCTGCCGGCCGAGACGACCGTGACGGCGGGCAAGGGCAAGGTCACGCTGACCGGATCGCTTGGGGACGTGATGCAGGAGTCGGCGCGGGCGGCGATGACGTACGTGCGGTCGAGGGCGCTGTCGTTCGGTCTGGAACCCGACTTCTACGAGTACGTGGATTTTCACGTGCACTTTCCCGAGGGGGCGGTGCCCAAGGACGGTCCATCGGCCGGCGTGACGATGATCACCTCCATCGTCTCGGCGTTGTTGCGGGTGCCGGTGCGGCGGGACGTGGCGATGACCGGCGAGATCAACCTGCGCGGCAAGGTGATGGCCATTGGGGGCCTCAAGGAGAAGGTCCTGGCGGCCCACCGCGCCGGGATCAAGACGGTGGTCTGTCCCAAGGAGAACGAGAAGGACCTGCGGGAGATCCCGAAGAACGTGCTCAAGGCGGTGCAGATCGAGACGGTCGAGACGATCGACGAGGTCTTGCGCATTGCGCTGGTCCCACCGGGTGAGGACCACCCGAACAAGCCGTTTCGAGACTTCTTGGCGGGGGAGGACCTCCTCGAACCCGACGACTGGCTGTCGGTGCAGGCGTATGTGCGGGAGCGAGAGCGCAAGGAGCGGGCCGCGCGGGCCAACGAGTCGAGCCATGGGCCGCACTGAGTCGCTCGATGCGGCGGCGCGCGGCGCGCGGGGGTGACGGAGCATGGCGCGTCGGCTCTGGGGGTTCGGTGTGCTCGTCGTGACGGTCGCCGCTTCCTGGTACGTGCTGGCCCCGGGCGCATCGCCGGACCCGGAACCCGAGCGTGCCTCCGGTCCGGCTGGGAGGCCGGCGCGACGAAGCCGGTTTCCCGGCCTGGCTCCTCGTCCGTTCGTCCGTGGTGGCTCCGTGATCGAACGGGCCGGTGTCGAGGCGGGTTCCTCGGCACGCCGGCCCCCGGTCGAACCGATCGAGCAGGCCGAGGCCCGCGATGCTCTCGAGGCCGTGCTGGAGCGTATCGATGCGATGGTCGCGGAGAAGGTGGTGTTGGACGAGCGGGGGTATACCGCGTGGAAGAACAAGGCCAACGCCGCCTTTGCGGCGTTTCAGACCACGGTGGACGTAAGTGCACCGGAGGGCGTGCAGGCCCTGGAGGAGGCCCGGGGCGAGCTCGTACGGCGCCTGCGGGCGCTCGAACGCAGGATACGGCGAGACCCACGCCACCCGGAGTGGATGGATGCCGTGCCGTGACGGGGCGGGCCCGCGGGGGCGCGTTCTCCTGGCCGGTGCATGGGGCCCAGCGCTGAGGCTGGCCGCCTTGGTCGTGGCCTGCGGGCCTCTGGCGTGTACCGCCGGTACCGTGCGAAGCGCGGGGTTGCGCCCGGTGGAGGACGCCGTGAAGCCTCCTCCCGGCTACTGGCCGCCCGTGCCGCCGGACGATCTCGACGGCGTGGTCACGCGGGGCCGCGTGATCGCACGGCTCGACCGGGCCGTCGCCTGGGCCCTGGCCGCCGTCGATGCGCGAGCCGCCCGGGCCGGGGAGGCGCCCGTGTTGCCCGTGGCCACCCTCGACCGCACCATGCGGGTCGCGGAGGTCCGGATCGTGCGTTTCGAACGGCCGCCGGCCGGACCGGACGACCTGGCGCACGCGTCGGTGCATGCGACCGTCGGGATCGTCGTACCCAGCCGTCGTCTGCTGCAGGTGGAACTGGTCGGCAAGCCCGTCGAACCGGACAGTCCCGTGGGCGTCGCGACGGGCGCGATCCTCGCAGCCTCCGGGGCCCTCGCGAAGCGCTCGGCGGATGCCTTCCGATTCCATGCGGTGCTCGAACGGGTGCCCACCGATCGCAACCGCTTCGGGTATTTGGACCAGGTGCGGGTCCACGCGCTGTCGTCGGCGCGGGCCGGCATCGACTACGATCTGCTCGTTCGCCCTCCCGAGCGGGGCGCACCCGCGACGGTGGCGACGGTCGCCGAGGCCGCGCGCTTCGACGAGGAGTTGCGGCAGGTGGACGTTCCCGCCCCGTTTCCCACCCCCTCGGCGGTGGCGCGAGCCGAGGCCATGCTGGAGGCCGGCGGCGGGTCCGTCACGATCACCTGCAGTGAGGGGGCCGCCTACCGGGCCGTGATGGGGCGCGAGGGCGTCGAAGTGACGCGGCTTGCTGGGCCGAAGGCGCCGGCTGCGCTACCGTAACGACGTGTCCTACGATCTGTCGGGCCCACGCGATCACGACGTGGCGGATCTCCCGCCGGGGACTCAGATCACCTTGCAAAAGCGCTTCAAGGTGATCGAGCGCCTCGGGGAGGGTGGCATGGGCAAGGTGTTCAAGGCCTTCGACCCGATCATGAACCGCTATCTTGCGCTCAAGGTCATGAAGACGGACGTGCCCGAGTCCGAGCAGCGGCGTTTTCGCCTCGAAGCACGCCTTTGCGGCCAGTTCATGCACCCGAACCTGGTGCGCGTGCTCGACGTGGGAACGACGAAGGAGCATGGCCTGTTTTGGTTCGCGATGGAGTTCCTCGAGGGGCGTGACATCCGCGGCGCCATGGGAAGCGGGCGCGCGGTGCCGCTGCACGTGGCGGTGGAGATCTTCCGGCAGGTGCTCGACGCGCTGCGGTACGTGCATCTTCGCCGGATCGTGCACCGCGACATCAAGCCGGCCAACATCTTTGTCTCCCGGGACCCGGTGGATCCCGAGCTGCGGATCGTCAAGCTGCTCGACTTCGGCGTGGCGAAGGACCTGCGCGACGACAAGCCCGAGGACCCGAACCTCATCCTGGGCGATCCGGCCTACCTCGCCCCGGAGCAGGCGATCCCGAACGGTCCCCTCGACGGGCGGGCCGATCTCTATGCCCTGGGGATGACGTTCTTCGAGGCGGTGACCGGGCACCACCCGTTCGAGCATCACTTCGACGAGCACCCCCGGGAACTCATCCGGGCGCACCGCTTCGAGGCGCCGCCCGCCCCGAGCCGGCACCTCGGGGGGACGGTCACGGCGTCGCAGGCCGCCCTGCTCGACGACCTGTTCGCCCGCGCCTGCGCCAAGGATCCGGCGCAGCGGTTCGAGGACGCCCGGGCCATGAAGGCCGCCCTCGACGCGCTCGCGGCCGCGCTGTAGCCCCCGGGCCGCCGAATCAGGGCCGCAGGTAGCCGTGGTCCCGAAACCAGCGCACCGCGTCGGCGACGGCCTCCTCCGGGGGGCGCGGCCGGTAGCCGAGCTCGCGGGCCGCCTTCGCGCACGAGACCGGGCGGCCGAATCGCAACGTGGCCAGGGACTCGCGCGTGACGAGGGGTTCTTTGCCCAGGCGAGCGCCGATTCGCTCGGCCACGGGGGCGACGGCGCGCGCCGTCCATCCGGGCAGGGTCGGGGGTGGGCGCACCCCGGCGATGCGTGCGGCGATGGCCAACAAGTCCGATATCGGACGGTAGGCCCCGGAGAGGATGTAGGAGGCGCCCGGCTGGCCGATCCGGGCGGCCTGCTCGATCCCCGCCGCCACGTCCCGCACGTCCACCCAGTCGAATCCGCCCGGCACCACGGCCGGCAGGCGGCGCCGTGCCACGGCCAGGACCGTCCGGCCCATGCGTGACGGCGCGAAATCCCACGGGCCGATGATCGCAGTCGGCTGAACGATGACGACCTCGAGGCCGGTGCGCGTCGCCACTTCGAGGACCGCCTGCTCCCCGAGGGCCTTGGAACGATCGTAGGCGGCCCCCTCGTGCGCGCCGACCTTCGGGGCGGTTTCGTCGAGGGGGCCGGGGGCGTCGTGGCGATAGGCGTGGATCGAGCTTACGTGCACTAGCCGGCGCACGCCCGCCGCGGCCGCGGCCTCCGCGACGTTGCGCGCGCCGTCCACGTTCACCCGGAAGACCGCCCCGCCCCGGTCGCCGAGGATCGAGATGAGGCTCGCGAGGTGGACGACGACGTCGGCGCCGTCGAACACCCGCCGCAGGGCGTCCGGGTGGCCCACGTCCGCTGCGGCGATCTCCGCGCCCGTGCCCTCCACGGGCCGCCGGTTGCGCCGCACGACGGCGCGGACGGCCACGCCCGCTGCCCCGAGGCGCCGGACGAGGTTGGCTCCCACGTGCCCGGAGGCGCCGGTGATCGCCACGCGCATGGGGCGGTGGTAGCAGGCCTTGCGCGGCACGCTCAATGGCGCAAAATATGCGTTTATCTTCGCGGCGGCCGTGCCGTAGCCTGGGGCTCATGAAGTGGATCGTCGCCATCGACGCGCTCGGGACCTCCGGGGGCGCGCTCTCGTTCGCCAGCGTACTGGCCGGAGCCGGGGAGGAGGTGATCCCCGTCCACGTGGTGGAGTTCGAGGAGCGTTTTCTGCCGGAACGGGTGGCCGAGTCGTTTCGAGACTGGTCGCGTGAGGCTGCCGAGGAGGCCCTGCGCAAGCACGCGCCGGGCCTCGGTGCGCTCCGGGTCCTCGAGGCCACGCCGCCCGAGGCGGGCATCGAGCACGCGGCCGCGGACCTCCACGCGGACCGGATCCTCATCGGCCGCCGGGCGCCGACCGAGGGCGGCGCGCTGGTGCGTCTGGGGCCCGTGGCCCGTCGCCTCGCGCGCAATCTCGTGCGCCCGGTGTGCGTCGTGCCACGAGACTACGTCTTTCGGTCCGAACAGGACGATCCCATCGTCTTGGCCACCGATGCGACCGACAGTGCCGGCGCGGCGGCGCGTGAGGCCCTGCGCCTCGCGAAGACCTTCGAGCGCCCCCTGGTGGCCGTGCTGTCGGTCGAGGAACCCCGGACCCTCGGCGGCTATCTGGCCGGCGGCGCCTGGGAGGAGGTGCGTGAGGCCATGCACGACGCCGCGCGTGCTCGGCTCGACGCCTGGTGCGAGCGCCACGGGCTCGATCGCGCGGCTCGCCGGGTTCGCTTCGGCACGCCCTGGGGCGGGGTGCTCGGGGAGGTGGAAGCCGAAGGCGCCACGATGATCGTGTGCGGCTCCCGGCGGCTCGGAGCGGTGGACCGGATCTTCCTGTCCAGCACGGCGAGCGAGTTGGCCGCCGCGGCGACGGTGCCCGTGCTCATCGTCCCGCCCGATTCGGCCTCCGCTGGCCGCGTGGACACTTCCGCGTAACCACCGGGCAGAAGCCCGGCTTGGCGGTGGACCGCCCGGTCTTGGCTCGCGGCGGGCCCGGGCGGCCGTGTCGGTGGAGGCGAGGGGGCTCGAACCCCTGACCTTCGCGCTGCCAGCGCGACGCTCTCCCAGCTGAGCTACGCCCCCGAAAAGTGGTTGGCCGGGCCGGTTGGGACCGTGGGCCCGGCTGTCTAGCAAGGCTGCCGCGCGAGGTCAAGCACCACACCCGTGGCCGCCGCTGCCGCTTGCCGCACCTTGCCCCGGGCCCCGTGGGGCGCGACACTTTCGCGGGCTTCATGGACCTCGCCGAACTCTTCGAACAGGGCGGCCCGCTGATGTGGGCCATCCTCGCCGCCTCCATCGTGGGGCTTTCGGCGTTCCTCGAGCGCATGTGGAGCCTGCAGCGCGCCCGTGTGCTGCCCCGCGCCTTCGTGGATCGAATCCGCGCCCTGGTGGCGAAGGGACAGACCCGCGAGGCGCTGCTGCTGTGCGAGGAGAATGGTTCGAGCATCGCGCGGATGATGGCCGCGGCCCTGCGCGCGCACCTTGCGGGCAAGCCGCGCCCTGCGATCAAGGAGGCCGTCGAGGAGGTGGGCGCTCGCGAGGTGGCGCACATGGACCGCAACGTGGAGATCGTCGGTACGGTGGCCACGATCACGCCGCTTTTGGGGCTGCTCGGGACCGTGGTCGGCATGATCAAGGTCTTCCGCAACTTCGTCGCGGCGGCGGCGGCGCAGGCGGCGGGCCCGCAGACGCTCGCCGAGGGGATCTGGATGGCGCTGGTCACCACGGCCTACGGGCTCGTGGTCGCGATCCCCATGCTGCTGCTCTACAAGTTCCTGCAGGGCCGCAACGATCGCCTCATCGTGGAGATGGAGGAAGACGTGATGGGCCTCGTGGACCTGCTCGAAGGTCGGGCCACGCGAAGTGGGGGGGCCGACGAGGAGGCTCCCGGTGATGGCGCCAAAGACGAGGTCCGAAAGAGAGCGCAGGCGTGAGGGGCGGCGGCGGGTTCTTGGAAAAGTACCGGCGCCGGCGGGGCGCGGACGTGGCCGTCGAGCTTACACCGCTCATCGACATCACCTTCCAGCTTCTCATCTTCTTCCTGCTGACGGCCACGTTCCAGCAGCAAAGCCCTTCCTTCAAGGTCAAGCTGCCCAAGGCGAGCAACAAGGACCGGGCCAAGGACGCCAAGGCCGTCGTGGTCGCGATCAGCCAGGATGGGCGGCTGCAAGTGGATGGGAAGGAAGTGGACGACCGTGAACTGGAGCTTCGCCTGTGCGCTGCCGCGGAGGGCGGTCGGCCGAGTGTCAACATCAAGGCGGATGCGGACACCCCCCATCGCTTCGTAGTTCGCGTGATGGACGTGGCCAAGCGGTGCAAGATGGAGAAGCTCGGGATCTTGCACGGGTCCTGATCGCGCCGAGTCCGGGGGGACGGACCGAGGGGCCTTCGTCCGGTGGGAGGGGCCGCTCTGGAACCCGGATTTTTTGCGTCCAGCGGAGCGAACGGTAGCGTGGGCGGGCCGATGACCTGGCGCCACCGACTCTTGCTCGCCGTCGCGGCCGCGTTCGTGCCGGCGGTCGCCTCCGAGGGGACGATCCCCGTGCTCGAACGGGCCAACCTCGCCCGCGCGGAGGCCACGCTCGCGCGGATCGAGGCCGACAACGAGCGCCTGGCACGTCGCATCGCCGAGGTCGAAGCGGAGGTACGGGCCCTGTCCTCGGACGAGACGGAGATCGAGCGCATCGCACGGCAACAGCTTCACCTGGTGCGACCGGACGAGGTGGTTTACCGCCTCCGCATGGTGCGCGAGGCCGCTTCGGCGGAGGAGGCGGGCACGCTGTGACGGCGGTGGCTGCGGTGGCCGCGTTCGTGGTGCGCGCACGCCAATTTTTGGCGGCGCACTGGCCGCTTTGGGTCGCGCTGGCCACGGGCCCCCTGCTCGCTCTCGGTGCGATCGGTGAGGCTGCGCTGGCGCACGGAGACCTCGCCGCGCTCGGGTGGATGACCGTCCTCGCCGCGGCCCTCGTGCGTGTGCTCGGCCGCGAGATCGTCCGTCCCGCGGAACTGGCCCGCCCGACCGCGGCCGCCTTGCAGGAGACCGAACTGGCCGTGGTGCTGCTGGCGGCCGCGTTCGTGCTGCCCGCCGTCGGAGGGGACCACCGGCAGAGTCTCTATCCGCTCCTGTACGCCCTCGTGTCCTTCCTGACCATCGTGGTGCGATCGAAGGGCGCCGTGTGGGCGGCGATGGGAGCGGCGCTCGCCTTCGAGGCGGCCGTCGGCCGCGGCGGTGGTGTTGCGGCGGCGGTGACCGTCGAGCACATGGCCTACCTCGGGTTCTTCGCCCTGGGCAACGCGCTCGTGCTTCGTGGCGTGGTCGAGCGCGTGCGGCGGCACCACGAGGAGGCGGTCGGGGCGACCCTGGAGCGTCTGCGGCGGGAGGCGAGGGACTTTCGTCTCATCGCGGCACAACTTCCCTTGTCGTCCCGACTGCGCGGCCGGGATGAGGAGGAGGCGTGCATGGTCCAGGCCTCCGTCGAGGAGATCCACGAGCAGCTCTACCATCAACTCGATTTGCTGCGCGTCGCCCTGGGGTTGCACACCTGCGCGCTCGTGTGGGTGCGGGACCTCGCGCCCGACGCTGCGGGCCGCAGTTCGGCGAATCTCGTGCTCAAGGAGGTCGCCACGGACAGCGACGCGGTGGTTTCGTCGCCGGAACTGGACGGCCCGGGACTGTTGGCGGCGGTCGTGCGCGATCCGAAGCCGCTTCGTCTGACCGCCCTCGACGGTCGCCGGCGCCCTCCTTACTACGAGGCCCCGGACGGGGTCACGGATCTTTGTGCCGTACCGGTGCGCGACGGCGATGCCCTGCGCGGGATCCTGTGTGCCGACCGGACGGATGATCGGTCGTTTTCGGACGCGGAACTGGCGGTGCTCGAGCAGGCCGCGGCGCACATGATCCGTGTGGTGGAGCACGAGCGGGCCTTCGCGGCCGTCGAGCGTGGCAAGTACGAGCAGGAGCAGTTCTATCGCGCCAGCGAGCGGCTCAACGAGGCCCTGACGTTGGCGGACGTGTACCGGAAGACCTTCGAGGCGCTGGCGGCCATCGCCCCGTACGATCTGGCCGTGCTAACCGGGTGCGATCCGGCTGGTCGCACCCACGAGATCCTGGCGGTGGACGTGGCGGACGGCGCTCCGGCGGGCACCCGTGCACTCGTCGAACGGCTCGAAGGCTACACCTTCGAGGGGGAGGCCGGGCTCGTGGCGATGGCGGTCAAGAACCGGCACCACATGCCCGCAAATCCCGCCGTGGAGGGCCGCGGGCCGGTGGTCTTCGACGACGCCGTGGGGCCGGTGGAGGCACGCAGCTTGCTCGTGCTGCCGCTCGTGCGTGGGGAGACGGTCCTGGGGACGATCGTGCTCGCGAGCGACCGGCCCGGCCGCTACGGCCCCGCGACGCGGGAGATGCTCAAGGTGATCGGGCACCAGGTGGGGGTGAGCCTGCAAAACGCCCGCATGTACCAGGCCATGGAGGAGCGGGCCACGACGGACGGGCTGACCGGTCTTACGAACCACCGGGCCTTCCAGGAACGCCTTTCGCAGTTGCACGCCCTCGCCGAGCGGACGGGGCAGCGCTTTTCGGTGATCCTCACCGACATCGATCACTTCAAGTCGATCAACGACACCTATGGGCATCCCGTCGGCGACCAGGTCCTGCGACGGGTGGCCGCGCTGTTCGCCGGGCGGGCGCGCAAGGTGGACATCGTGGCCCGCTACGGGGGCGAGGAGTTCGTGCTCGTGCTGCCGGACACGGACGGTGAGGGGGCGGCCAAGTTCGCCAACCGCCTGCGCGAAGAGGTGGCGGCGCAGACCATGGTGAGCGAACACGGCAGCTTCCACGTGACGATCTCCATGGGGATCGCGGAGTTTCCGGCGGACGCCCGCGACCGCGCGGAACTGGTGCGCCTGGCCGACGAGGCCCTCTATCACTCCAAGGAATCGGGGCGGAACCGCGTGACGCGCTACGCGAAGATGGTGCGGTGATCCGCGCGCGGCGTCCGACTTGGGGGGGCGGGGCAGGTGCGCTAGCGTACGTTTCGTGAGGATCCTGCGGCCCGTGTGTGCGCTTGCCGCGGGCGCCCCCCTCGTGTCGGCGCCCGTGACCGCGGGTGAGCCGTTCGCCCCGCCGCCGGCGCGTTTTCGCGTGACGGCGCCCGAGCGCGCGGTTGCCGGCGAGACCTTCGAGGTGTCCGTGGCGGTGGAGGAGGACGTTGCCCGCGACCTGCCGGTGCGGGTGACGTGGATCGAGGTGGCAAACCTCGTCCCCGACGGCGACCGCCTCGACCTGCGCGATGCCGTGGACCCGGCGGCGGCCCGCCCGCGGCTTTTGGGGCTGGTGTCCGCAGGGCCGACCCCCGGGCCCGGCCGCCTGGTGGGAGAGGGGCGCTACCACGTCTGCCGCGGCGATGCCTGCGTGCTGCACGTCGCAACGGTGCGCGTGGATGTGCGCATCGAGGCCCCGCCCGAGTCCCTGGACCGGTAGGTGGGCGCCGGGTGCGGCCCACGAGGCGGGGCGTTCGGAAGACGGCGCCGGCCGCTGTCCGGGTCGCGGAGGCGAAGTGTCGCTCCTCCGAGGCCTCCGTGCGCCCGTGGACGCGAACGCGGGCAGCGTCCGGATGGGGTCAGGGCGGGGCGAGCAGTCGCCCGACGACCCCGGCGCGTAACGTGCCCGCGCGCGCGAGGATCCCGGCCGCGGCGTTGCGCATCAGTTCGGCCCGGGCCGCGCGGGCGGTCTCGCGTGCGACGTCGGCGTCGAGGATCCGGCCTTCGGCGGCGGTCACTGCCTCGCTAGCGCCGTCCTGCCGGCGTGTGGTCATCGACAGCCGGTTCTCCACGGCTCCGAGCCGGGCGCGGAGCGTGGCGAGGGCTTCGAGCGCGCCGTCGATGCGCCCGAGGGCGTCGCGGGCCTCCTCGGCGGTGCGGACGGACAGAGCGCTCAGGCCGAGCCCGGCGCTCGTGGCGTCGGTGGGCAGGCCCAGGGGGATCCGGTCCTCGCTGGCCCCGCCGGTCCCCACCTGGACCTCGATGGGCGGGTCGTCCGGGGCGGCATCGAGGATTGTCTGGGCCAGGGTGTCGAAGGCCGCCGCGATGCCCGACCCCTGGGCGTCTCCCTTGTCGAGCAAGAGTCCGTTCGTTCCGCCGGTGATGCCCGAAAAGGTCGAGAAGTTCGCCGGTGCCCCGACGACGCTCGCGCGCAC
>JALSIN010000318.1 GCA_026989935.1 Polyangiaceae bacterium
GCTTCGACCGCCCCCATGTCAGTGGACACACACACGCCGCCCTCGGCGTGCGTTCCGTCGGGGCAGTCGGTGGAAGCGTCGTCGCCGCAGCCGGCGAGGAGCAGGAGGATGGCGGAGGCCGCGTGGAGGCGGTGGGCGCGGAAGGGCAGGCTCATTGGTCGATGTCCTCTGCTGGAGGTGAATAGATGTCCTCTGCTGGAGGTGAATATCCGGGCTCTTCGACCGCTCGCGCGCTCGGTCGCGCGTGGATGGCGGGGCCCCGAAGCGCAACGACGCTAGCAGAGCGTGAGCGGGCCTTCAACGAGTGCCGCCCCGCCCTCAGAGCGCCGCCTCGCGGTCGTCCTCCCTCGCTGGGGCGCAACAGAGCTCCACGCCCCGCCGACCCTGCTGAGCGCTCGCTCCGGCGCGGGGCCCTGCTATCGTCCCGGCCGTGGCCCCCCGGATCGCCGTGGCTCCCCTGACCGCCAAGGGCTACTACGAGGCGCGACCCGGGGACGTGGTGCTTCGCGACGACCTCTTCCTCCTCGACGTCCGGGCCCTCGAAGACCTCCACTCGGACCTGGGCCACATCCACCAGGTCCACCACCTGCCGCTCGCCGAGCTCGATGCGCTCGACCTCCCCTTCGAGACGCCCATCGTGACCGTCTGCGGAAACGGCTTCGAGAGCCGGAAGGCGGCGGCCGCTCTGGTCGCGGCCGGCTTCACCGAGGTCTACCACCTGGTCGGTGGCATGATCCGCTGGCACGCCGAGGAGCGGCCCGTGGCGAAGGTCGCGACCCATCGGCCCGCGCCTCGGCGATGAGCGCGCGCTTCGTCCTGGGCATTGGCACGAACCTCGGCTCGCGCTGGTCGCTGCTCCGCGCGGCGCTCGCCCGGGTCGCCAGCATCGGAGGGGTGGTGGTAGAGGCGGTCGGCCGGCCGCGCCGGACGGAAGCGCTGGTCTTGCCGGGGGAGCCACCCGGCCCGGCGTTTCTCAACGGCGTCGCGTGCCTCCGCGCCGAGCTCCCCCCCGAGGCGCTGCTCGACCGGCTCCACGCGATCGAGGCGGAGCTCGGCCGCCTCCGCGGGCGCAGGTGGGCGGCCCGGACGCTCGACCTCGACCTGCTCACCTGGGACCGAGAGCGCATCGACGACGAGCGGATCACGTTGCCGCACCCGGGGCTCAGGGAGCGAGCGTTCGCTCGAGCGGGGGTCGCGGACCTCGGCTGGGGCGCTCCGTTCGACGACGCCTCGGCGCCCTATGCCGCCGCGCCGCGCCGGGCCGGCGACGCCATCGAGGCCGACGACGACGCCGACGCGCTGGCGTGGGCGTTGACCGTCGCGCCGCCCTCGGGGCCCTTCGAGCCGCTCGAGGCGGCCTCGGCGGAGCGCTTCGTCGCCGAGGTGAGCCGGCGCGGCGCGGGCGCCGTGGTGCTCTTCGATCTGGGCGGGTCGGTCCGCGGGGCCATCGCGCCGGGCGCCCAGGGCGCGCCGCCGCGGCGAGTCCTGGAGAGCCTTCAAGGCGGCCGCTGTCGACTTCGGGTCGTCGATTGATGGATTCGGAGGCCCCGGGCGCGCTATGGTCACGCCCCTATGGCCGACACGCGAAGGGACAAGCGCGCCCCGGTATCGCTCAAGGTGCGTTTCAAGAGCGCGACCATCGACGAATTCGTCGAGCAGTACAGCGCGGATATCTCCCGTGGTGGACTCTTCATCAAGTCGAAGAAGCCGATGAAAGTCGGAACCTTGTTGAAGTTCGAGCTCCAGCTCAAGGACGAATCCCGCCTGATCCACGGCGTCGGCCGGGTGGTGTGGCGGCGCGAGGGCGAGGAGGCGAGCGACGACGCCCCCGCTGGAATGGGCATCAAGTTCATCAAGATGGGCGCCGACAGCCGCACGCTCGTCCAGCAGATCGTCGAGAAGCGCGGCGGCGCGCCGGGCACCTTCGACGCGGGGGCCGACGGGCCGAAGAAGGAAGACAGCTTCTTTCCAGACAGCGGTCC
>JALSIN010000319.1 GCA_026989935.1 Polyangiaceae bacterium
CGCGCCTTCTGTGGGACGAAGCGCAGGTCCACCTTGCCCAGGCGCACCACCACCCCGGGCGTCAAGAAGGCATCCGAGACGCGCGCGCCCTCGACGAAGGTGCCGTTCGTGGAGTCGTGGTCGATGATCCGGTAGCTGTCCCCCTCCCGGCGGATCGTCGCGTGGACCCGGCTGACCGACGGATCGGTCAGCACGACCTCGCACTGGCGCGACTTGCCGAGGCGAACCTCGTCGGCGAGGACGTCGAACTCCCGCCCGCGCTGCTCCCCCGTGAGCACGACCAGGCGGTACCCCTCGTGCCGGGAGGCCGTGGGGTCGTCGGCCACCACCGTCGATTGCGTGCCGGACGACCGAGCGTCTTCGTGCATGGGACGAACGTACCAGGCTCCCCGGCCCGGCGGCGCGTGGCCCGTGGCCCCCAGTTCGGTTGGCAGTGGGGGTTTTCGGCCCCAACGCACGAACCTCGCCCCCGCCGGCGACGTTGACGCGCGACCGGCCCGGTCGGTAGGCTGGCCGCGCGCGGACCGTGCGTCGCCGGACCTCAACCATGCAAGCTGCCCCGGCGGCGTTCCTCCTCGCCGCGAGCACGCTCGCCGCCGCCGGAGCGCCGCGATCGGCCCACGCCAAGGTGGACGGCTGCGCGGCCACGGGCACGCCGGCCCCGGCGCCCTCGGAGCCCACCGGTGACGCGGACTCGGGCGGCACAAAGCCCGAAGCCAGCCCGCCGAAGCCCTCCGGGCCGGGCGGGTCCCGCCGTACCCCGTCCGCCGCCGAGGCCCTCGGGCGCACGGGCGGCCGTGTCCGCTGCCTCGATGCGGCGGCGGTGGACGAGTTCGGCGCGGCCCGCACCCGCAAGGGCGTGCAAAAGCGCCCCTTCCGCAAGCGCCTGCGCGCCTTCGTGGAGGTGTTCGGCGGCGCCTACGCCGGCGACCTGTCCGACACCCAGTGGCAAGCGGGCGGGCGCGTGGGCTTTTGGTTCTCGGAGGCGTTCGGGATCGACGTCACCTATCGTCTGACCCCGATCACCCTGCGTCTCGAGCGCAGCGCCACGGCCTTCACCCAGGCGGACCGCTACCCCGACGGCGTCGTGCGCAACCTGTCCCACACGGTCCTGGGCCACCTGCTGTGGGCCCCCTTCCACACCAAGCTGCGCGCAAACCCCGAGCGCGTCGTCCACGGCGACTTCATTCTCTACGCCGGCGCCGGCCCCACGCTGCACGACTCGCGGCGCGGCCTCGGGCTCGAGTTCGGCGGCGCGTTGTTGTTCTACCCGGTTCGTTGGCTGTCCCTGCGCCTCGACCTGGCGGACCACGTGCTGTCCCAGGAGATCCTGGGACGCCGCCGGATCTCCAACAGCCTCGTGGTCTCCTTCGGCCTCGGCCTCTGGATCCCCTTCCGTTGACCATGCTCCCCGCCCTCCTCCTCCTCGCGAGCCTGTCGGCCGGCGCCGAGGGGGCCGCGTGCGCAGCCGAGACGACGCCCCCGGCCGGCGCGCCGGACGCGAAGGCGAAGACGGCGGGCTCGGCGCGCCGCCGGTCTCCCCGCAGCCGCGCCGGCGGCCGCGCGGCCACCGGCCACGACACCTCCCCGACCGCGGGGGGGCGCTGCGTGGACACCGTGGCCGCCGAGGCGCTGCTGGCCAAGCGAAAGGTCCGCCTGACCGCCGACCGTCTCTACGTCAAGAAGTTGCGCCACGAGCTGTCGGTGTTCGGCGGCTATTACGTATCCGACCTGTTCGACGGCACCTTCAGCGTGGGCGGCCGCTATACCTTCTTCATGGCCGAGAACTTCGGCAGCGAGCTGTCCGTGGGGTGGTCCCGCCTGCGGACCGGCACCGCCGACGTCATCGAGGAGGCCAACAACTTCGACCTCGACCTCGAAGACCGGCGCGACGTGGTGCGGGTGTTCGGCACGCTGGTCTACAGCCCGCTGTACGGCAAGGTGCGCCTGTTCGCCAAGCCGATCCTGCGCTACGACTTCTTCCTCGCGGCCGGGCCCGGTGTCGTGGTGGATCCGATCAGCTTCGGCGCCGCCGGCAACTTTGGCGTGGGCGTCCGGTTCTTCCTGCACCAGGCCGTGGCGCTGCGCTTCGACGTCCGGGACGCCCTGTTCCGCCAGGAGATCCTGTCCGAGTCCTACCTGGTCAACGACCTGTCGTTTACGGTCGGGATCGGCCTGTTCCTCCCGCTGCACAACTGAGGAAGCCATGGCTCGCATCGCCCCCACCGCCCTGCGCACCGCCGCCCTCGCCCTCGCCTTCACGGCCGCGGGCGCCGTCTCCACGCCCGTGCGGGCCGCGGCCGCGGCAACCTCGAAGAAACCGAAGAAGGCGCGCAAGGCCCCCAAGAAGAAACGGACGGAGGCTGATGGGACCGCCCCGGCCGATGCGAAGGCGGCGCAACCTCAGACACGGCCCCCGGCCGAGACCGACGCGCAAGCCGCACCGGAGGCGACCGCGCCCGAACCGAGCGCGCAGCCAGGCACGAGCAGCGAGACGCCCCCGGTCCCGGAAGGCGCCGAGACGCCCGCCTCCCCGGCCGCACCGGAGGCGACCGCGCCCGAACCGCCCGCGCAACCGGAGCCGACCCGCGAGGCCGCCTCCGGCATCGACCCGGCCCTGGCGCGCCAGTTGCTCGACGAGAGCGAGGCGGTCCGCGACGCGATCTTCCGCTCGCGCGCCGCCATCGCCACCGCCACGCGCCACCTCGAGCCCGCGCAGGTCGAGTTGTCCCTGCGCACGAACCTGCCGCGCTTCTATACCATCGAAAACTTCGTCGTGACCGTGGACGGCGCCCCGGTGGTCGTGCTGGACAAGGGGCTGGCCAACGCGGGCGACCCCCTCGCAACCGTGCGGGCCTCGCCGGGGGTCCACCGGCTGGGCGTGTCCATGGACCTTACGGCGCGTCGCAATCCCGACTACCGGCTGTCCGTGGCGCACCGCTGGACCTTCGAGATCCTCCCCGACCGGGACGCCAAGGTGCGCCTGGTCCTGCGCGAGCTGGGCAACCTGTGGCGGCTCGGCAAGCGGCGCCGGGGGGTGTCGCGCTGGCTCGCGTTCGTGCGCGTGCGCGCGACGAAGCGGGGCAAGGGCGCGCGGCGGCGTCCCGGTGGCGCGCCCGCCGCGGCGCCCAAGGCGGCCGGAGCGAAGCCGAAGAAGAAAGGGGCGGCTCCGTGAGGAGGAAGACCGCCGCGGCATCGCTCCTGGCGTGGGTCTGGGCCGTCGCCCCCGCACCGGTCCGGGCGGCTCCGGCCACGTCCACGGACGCCCCGGCCCCGCCCGAGGCCGGGGACCGTCTCGAAGACCCGTCCCTCGTGCACCTGCTGACCTTGCTCGAGGCCCGCGGCTTCGCCGACCCGCGCAAGGCGGACCTCGACCAGCTCGCGGCCCTGCTCGCCGCCGCCCAGGAGCGGTACGTGCGCGGGGACGACTTCGGCAGCGCCGCCCTGCTGTACGAGGCGACCGCAGCCCCGCGCTTCGCCCACCTGCGGGCCATGCCGGCCTTCGCCGCCGTGGAGTACCACCTGGGGGTGGCGCTCCAGGGCTACGGCGCCACGCGCATGGCCGCCGCCGCCTTCGACACCGTGCTGCTGCGCGGGGCGGACGGCGCCTACTTCGGGCCGGCCCTGCGCCGGCGCGTGGACATCGAACTTGCGCGGCGCGACTACGCCCGCGGTCTGGCGAGCCTCCAGGCGGTCCTTCGCCGCGCCGGGGCGCTCGACGGCCTCGCCCCCTACGACCGCGACGAGCTCACGTACCTCGAAGCCCGCGCCAAGCTCGCCGCCGGCGACCGCAAGGGGGCCCTCGCGTCCCTGGCGAAGATAAGCCGCACCAGCCGTTTCTCCACGGCAGCCTCGTACCTGTCGGGGGTGATCCTGTCCCTGGATCGGCGCTTCGACGAGGCCGAGGCCGCCTTTTGCCGGGTCGTGGACCGGGGCGATCGCGACCCGGAGGCATATCTCGTCGATCGACGTTACTTCCCCGTGCGGGACCTCGCCCAGCTCGGCCTCGGCCGCATCGCCCACGAACAACGCCGACACCTGTTTGCATTCTACCACTACCTGCAGGTGCCGGACGATTCGGACTACGTGGCCGAGGCGCTGTTCGAGTCGGCCTGGACCCTGGCCGAGCGCGGGGACTACGCCCTGGCCCGCGGCACCATCGAGGAGCTGCGCAAGCGTTTTCCGCGGGCGCCCCAGGCCGTCGAGGCCCGCCTGCTCGAAGCGCTCATCATCCTCCACGACTGCGAGTTTCGCCAGGCGGAGCAGGCATTTACGCGCCTTATCGACGACCTGGCCCCGGTCCTCGACCACGTGGACACGATCCGGGGCGACCCGGCGCGCCTGCGGGCGCTGCACACGGAGCTTCGGCGTCTGCGCCGCGGCGAACGGCCGGCCACGGGCGATCTGGAGGCCCACATCGTCCTTCTTGGGATCTTGGAGCGCGACCCCACCTATCTGCGCCTTGCGAGCGAGGCGGACGCGCTGGCACGCGAGGCCGCCTTCCTCGGCCGGGTGGACCGTCTCGCCGCGCAGGCCCTCGACCGGCTGACCCACGAGGACCGGGCGGCCGCCTTCTCACCGCAGGTGGCCGTGGCCGACGCGGCCGAGCGGGCGCACGACCTCGAGCGGGCGACAGACCGCCTCGCCGCCGAGCTGCGCCGGGCCGAGGCCCGCGGCGTGGACTCGGCCCTCGTGGCGGCCGAACGCCGCAAGCTCCAGGCGCTCGCCGAGCGCGCCCGGGCCCTGCGGACCCGCGCCGTGCGCACCCTCCTGGAGGCGGCGCCCATGGGCGCGGCGCAGGCCGAGGATCTTGCGCGCTTCCTTGCGGCCGAGCGCACCCGTCTCGCCCGCGTGCGGGCGCGGGCCGTGGACGCGGCGGTGCGCGCCGACGCGGCGGCGGTGCGGGCGCTTCGGGCGCGGCTCGGACGCCTGCGCGGGAAGGTGGACGACCTGCTGGGCGAGGCGCGCATGGGTCGGATCGACGCGGTCCTCGGCGCCAAGAAGAAGCTCGAGATCGAGGTGCAGGATCTCGCGGCCGGCCGCTTCCCGCCCGAGTTGTTCGGCACGCTCGAGCTGACCGGCCTGCTCGCCGACGACGAGGAGTACTGGCCCTACGAGGGCGAGTACTGGGCCGACGAATACGAGGGGGGGTCGTGACGCGCCGCCCGGCCACGCTCCATCCGGTCGGGCGAACCCCGCGGGCCCGGTGGGGGCTGGTCGCCGTGCTGTCGCTCGTCGCCGGCGGGAGCGCGCCCGGCCGAGCCCTCGCGGCACCGGCCGCCCCCGTTGGCGAAGAGGACGGGCCCACTTCGACGCAGAACACCCCCAGCGGCGAAGAGACCGCCCCCACCCGGCCGCCGGCCGCGACGAAGGACGGGCCCGGCGCCAAGACGCCGCCTCGGACCGACGGCGATGGCACCGATGGGGCGAAAGAGACGGACGGCGGCGCCTCGAAGGGCCCGCCCGAGACGGGCGCCGACACCCCACCGCGCACCGCCTACGGCCTTCGGGTCGAGATCGCGATCCGGCAGCGGGAGGCATCCATCGCCGCGGACCGCGCCCGCGCCATCGGGATGCTCGAGGAGTTCGTCGCCAAGCATCCGTCGTCGCGCGCCATGCCGGAGGCCCTGTTCCGGCTGGCCTCCCTGTACTGGGAGCGCAGCCAGGACCGTTTCCTGCGCGCCATGGAGCGCTGGGCGGCGACCGTCGAAGCGTGCAAGGACGACCCCGAGTCGTGCCCTGACGGCCCGCCGCCCGAGCCCACGCTCGACCTTTCCGACTCCGAGGCGCTGTACGCCGAGATGATCGCGAAGTACCCGTCGTTTCGGAAGATCGACACGGTGCGGTACCTCTACGCCTTCTCGCTGCGCGAGCGCGGCGAACTCGAACGGGCCCAGGCGCAGTTTCACGCCATCTTGCGCCTGCACCCGAACTCGGTCTTCGTGCCGGACGCCTGGCTGGCCGTCGGGGACCATGCCTTCTACACCAAGAACGACTGGCGGGCGGCCCTTTCGGCCTACGAGCACGTCTTCGACTACCCGGACTCCGACGCCTATGCCATGGCCTTGTTCAAGGCGGCCTGGTGCCACTGGAAGCTCGGCGAACGCGAACAGGCCATCGTGCGCTTCAAGCAGGTGCTCGACCAGGCCGGCAGCGAGGACCTCGACGCGGCCGGGCGCAAACGGCTGTCGGATCTGCGCGAGGAGGCGCTCGAATACCTCGTCCAGATCCTGACCGAAGACGAGAGCCAAACGCCCAAGAGCATCTACGACTTCCTCGCCTCCATCGGCGGCGCCAAGTACTCGCGCAAGGTGCTGGTGCGCCTGGGCGAGGCCTTCGAGTCCCAGACCCGCTACGATCGATCGATCCCCACCTGGCGGTTCCTCATCGAGCTGGATCCGGACCACCCGGACGCGGCCGACGCCATGCTGCACGTGTTCGCCGGCTACCGCGGCCTCGCCAAACCCGCCAAGGCCCTCGACAGCCTCGACGAATACGAGCAAACCTTCGGTCCGAAGACCCCATGGGCCAAGGCCCACCCGCGCGAGGCGAACCTCGCCTGGCGGCGCGCCGAGGCGGCGCTGTACGAGTTTGCGCGCAAGCTGCACGAAAGCGCCCAACTGCGCGAAAAGGACACGAAGTCCATCGACCGCGCCCAGTACGCACTGGCGGCGCGCGCCTACGAGGCCTACATTCGCCGACACCCCGCCTCCCAAAAGGCGGTGGAGACCTCCTATCTGCTCGGCGACATCTACTTCTTCAAACTCGACGATCCCGAGCGTGCGGGGGACGCCTACCTGCGGGTGGGCGAGTCGGCGCCGGTGGGGCCGCTGCACCGCGACGCCCTGCTGGCCGCCATGGCCGCGTACGAAAAGGCGCTCGCACGCGCCGGTGAGGCGCCGGCGCCCGCCGCCCCCGAGCCCAAGAAACCGAAATCCGAGGCGACCAAGGCCGACGAACCCACCAAGGCCGAGCCGGGTGCGTCCTCCGAGCCGACCGGCGAGCCGCCCGCCACGGCGGGTGCCCCCGAGGCGCCCGGCCCCCCCGCGTCGAACCTCCCCCCAGGGCCCGAGCCCACCGACGAGGCGCGGATCTCCGCCAAGTACGTGCACACCATCGACCGGTTCATCGCGTTGTTCCCGAAGGACGACGAGATCGGGCGCGTGCTGTACAAGCTCGGCGAGTTCTTCTACGGCCGCGGCGACTACGACCGCGCGGTGCAACGCTTCGGCCGGGTCATCGTCGAGTACCCCGAAAGCGAAGAAGCCGGCGCCGCCGGCGACCGGATCCTCGAAAGCCTGGCGAAGGCGAAGGACTACGACAACATCGAGCTTTGGGCGCAGAAGCTCAAGGGCGCCAAGGCGTTCGCCGCCCAGGCCGAACAGGCCCGCCTCGACCGCATCATCGTCGAGAGCCTGCTGGCGCAGGGCGAGTTGCTCACGAAGCGCGGCTACTTCGAGCGCGCGGCCAGCTACTTCCTGCGGGTCGCGCGGGAGTACCCAGACCACCCACAGGCGGCCCTGGCCCTGCACAACGCGGCCGCCTCCCTCGAACGGGCCGACCGGGCGGCCACCGCGACGGAACTGTACGAAGAGCTCATCGAGCGTTACCCCAAGAGCCCCTACGCCGCCGAAGCCGCCCTCGTGGTGGCGCGGGTCTTCGAGAAGATCGCACGCTTCGACCGTGCGGCGGCGCGGTACGACTTCCTCGTCGAGCGCTTCCCGAAGCATCCCAAACACGCCGAGGCGCTCTACAACGCGGGGATCCTCTACCAGGCCATCGGCGCCCACGACGAGGCGGTGGACCGGTTCCGCCGCTACGCCCGCCGGTACCGCGACCGACCCGACGCGGTGGACGTGGAGCTTCGCATGGGGCAGGTGCTCGCCGACGCCGGCAAGCTCAAGAAGGCCGACCGCGCCTTCGCCGAGTTCATCCGCAAGCGTCGCAGGCACCCGCGGGTCATCGAGGCGCGCACGCGGCGGGGGCGGGTGCTGCTGGCACTGGGCAAGGACAAGGCCGCGGACAAGGTCCTGGCCGCTGCCGTACGCGCGGGCCGCACGGCAGAGGCCGCCATGCGCGTGTTCGCCGCCGAGGCGCGCTACCTGCAGGGAGAGGTCATCTACCGCCGCTTCGAGCGCGCGAAGCTCGACCAGAGCCCCAAGCGGCTGGGCAAGAGCCTCGAGCGCAAGGCCGCGCTCCTGGCCGAGGCCAAGGACACCTACCTGGACGTGCTGTCGTTCAAGGCCGCGGAGTGGTCCACCGCCGCCCTCTACCGCATCGGCGAGTCCTACGAGAAGTTCGCGCAGAGTCTGCGCGACTACCCGATCCCCAAGGGCCTGACCCCGGAGCAGCAGGACGCCTACTCGGAGCAGCTCGACACGTTCGCGCTCGCGTTCGAGGAGCAGGCCATCGAGGCCTACAAGAGCGGCTACGCCAAGGCCCTCGAACTGCGGATCTACAACCGCCACACCCAGCGGATCCGGCAGGCCCTCGGGCGCTTGAGCAAACGCGAATTCCCACCGATCCTGGAGCTGGGCGGCGAAGTCACCCCAGCCGAGGGCTCCACCTTCGGCGGCCGCCCCGTACGGAGCCTGTCCCGATGATCGTCCGCCCCCTTCGCGTCGCAGCGACCGTCCTCGCCCTCGCGGCGGCGGCCCCGGGCTGCAAGCGCCAGCGGGGCGCGTCGGCCCCGAAGACGACCCAGCCGGTGCCCGACGAGGCGCGCGTGACGTTCCAAAAGGGCGTGGCCGCCATGGACCGCGGGGCGGAGGGGTACGAGGAGGCCCGGCGCCTGTTTCGCCGGGCCCTCGCCCTCGCGCCGGACCTTTGGGAAGCCCACGCCAACCTCGGGGTGATCGCGTTGCGGTCCGGCCGCTTGAGCCGGGCCGCCGCCGAACTGGAGAA
The DNA here is from genome assembly GCA_026989935.1 of Polyangiaceae bacterium. Lineage (GTDB taxonomy): Bacteria > Myxococcota_A > Polyangia > Nannocystales > Nannocystaceae > J032. The sequence goes on from JALSIN010000319.1 coordinate 8,905, forward strand.
GGCGGTCGCCCTGTCCTCGGACCCGGGGGCGCTCGAGGCCCTGGGCGAGGTGTACGTGCGCCAGGGGCGGCCCAAGCGCGCCGTGGCGTTGTTCGAGCGCGCCCTCGAGGGCAACCCGGACGACCTGGACCTTCGCAACCGTCTGGCGGTGGCCCTGCACCGCGCGGGCCGGCACGAGCAGGCCGAGGCGGAGCTGCGGGCGATCCTCGGGCGCGACGCCGGCAACGTGGATGCCTACGCCACGCTCGCGGCCGTATGGCTCGACCGGGGCGATCTGGACCGGGCGGAGCTGTTGCTGCGGCGCGGCGTCGCCCTGCACCCCGACGACCCGAAGCTCCTTACGAACCTCGGCATCGTCCTGCTCGAACGCGGCGACGACCAAAAAGCGTTCGAGCACTTCGCGAAGGCCGGCGAGATCGACCCGGGGTTCCTCGTCGGACGCCTCGACGCCGCCGCGGTGTACCTGCGCGCCGGGGACCACGCGCGGGCGCGTGCGGAGTACGAGGCGGTGCTCGCGGTCGCGCCGGGCAACACCGACGCCAAGCTCGGCCTCGGGATCGCGCTGCGCCTTGCGGGCGACGTGGAGGGCGCCCGCGCCCAGTGGCAGGCGGTGCTCGACATGGATCCGGACGACGCCGCCGCCCACTACAACCTCGCCGTGTTGGAGATGGACGTGGCCGAACGACCGGCCGAGGCTCGCAAGCACCTCGAAGCGTACCTCGCGGTCGCCGGCAAGGACGGCCCGCGCTCCAAGGACGCGCGGGATCGTCTCGAGCTGTTGGACGCCATGAAGGAGTGATCGCCATGCTCTCGCCCGCAACCCTGATCGCCCTGCTCGCCGCCGCCCCGGCCCCCCAGCCACCGGGTACCGCCGGCGACGGTGCCCCCGCGGACGCCGCGCCCACCCCTGCCGGCGAGCCTGCCGACGGCGACGGTGGAGACACCCCGGACACGGCTCCCAAGGACGTGACCCGCTACCGCTTCACCGGCCTGGACATCGAGGGGGAGCTTCGCACCCCGGCCCTGCTCCAGTTCCTCGCGAAGATCGCCGGCGCCTTCGAGACCCTGGGCCTGCCCCACCGCAGCTTCATGCCCGAGCTCGAAGCCACCCTGGACGAGGACGTGCTCTAGTGAGCGACTACCGCACCCGCGTGGCCATCGTCGTCGGGGACACCGTCCTCGCCGAGCGCTTCGTGGCCCCGGACGAGATCGTGACGATCGGCGATCGGGCCGACGCCACCTTCGTCCTGCCGACCCTGGCGGCGGGCGGGCCGGAGGCCGTGGTGCTCCTTCGGGGCCACCGCCTGTTCCTCGCCGCCCCCCTCGGCGGGCGGCTCCACCTCGCAACCGGGCCGCACCGCGTCGAGGACCTGCGCGCCCACGGCGGGGCGGCCGTCGATCTCGAGCCCGAAGACTGGGGGGTCTTGACGCTTTCGGGCGCGCCGACGCTGCGCATCCTGGTCCAGCGCGTCGCGGCCGAGCCCAGGCCGCGCCTGCCCCGGGATCGTTCGGGTGCACCGCTTGCGGTCTCGACGGCCATCGCCGCCGCGCTGTTCGGCGCCTTCATGGTCGTCACCTTCCTGTCCTACGAGCCCACGCGGCCCATGATCGAGACCCCGGCGGTCAGCGATCGCATGGCCCGGGCGCTGTTCAACCAGCCGCCGCCCGAAGAAGAAGAGGCACGGCCGGAGGTGTCCGACCGCGACCAGGAGGAGGAGAAGGCGCGCAAGCGGGCCGGTGGGCGTGAGGGTCGCTTCGGCCGGCCGGACAAGCGCGGCCCCAGCAACGTGCCGCGCTCGGCCGACGAGGTCGCGGCGAACACGGGCCTGGTGCGTGAACTCAACCAGCTGGCGCAGACGAACACCATGGGGGACCTGCTCGGCGTCAGCGGCCAGGTGGGGCAGGCGCTGTCCGGCCTCGACGAGGGGGACCTGGTGGTGGGGGCCGGCAACTTCGGCATGTCCACGAAGGGCGGCGGCCGAGGGGGCGGCGGCGAGGGGGAGGGCGTCATCCATGGCACGGGGGACGTGGACGTCGGCGGCGCCGGATCGGCCAACCGCAAGCGCACGGTCAAGGGGACCAGGCGCCCCAAGGAGAAGAAGGTCACCGTGCGCCCGGGCCGAGCGAGCGTCCGCGGGCAACTGTCCAAGGAGCTCATCGACCGCGAGGTCCGGCGCCATCGGGCGCAGATCGCGTTTTGCTACAACAAGCAACTGCTGCGCTTTCCGAACCTGTCGGGTAAGGTGGTGCTCAGCTGGATCATCGCCATGGACGGATCGGTCCGCAAAGCGCGCGTCAAGTCCTCGTCGCTGGGCAACCGCGACGCCGAAAGCTGCATGGTCCGCGCGCTGGAGAGCTGGCGCTTCCCCAAGCCCGAAGGGGGCGTGGTCCAGGTCGATTATCCATTCGTGTTCGGAACGAAGTAGGAGGCCCCGCCATGCGTACGACGTCCTGTGCCCTCATCCTCGCGGCCGCCGCCTGCGCCCCGCCCACCGGGTACTACGAGGGGTTCGCCCCCCTCGAGCTACGGTCCGAGGACCTCGACCCGGAGACGGTCCACCCGGTCGTGGGCAACTTCGTCCAACAGGAGTACTATCTCGACTTTCGCGCGCCCGCCCCGGACGAGCTGGCCGAGCTGCGCCCGGAGGGCTCGACGCCGATGGAGCAGATCCCCTGGATCCGCCGCGACGACGTGGAACTGAGCGTGCGCTACCGCCTCGAAAACCGCTCGGATGCGCCGATCCGTGCCTTCGTGCTGGTGGACGGAGCCACGGAGTTTTTCGACTGGAACCCCATCGGTTTCTTCGGAATGGGCGGTGGGGAGGACGCCAACGAGGTGCCCTACCCCTCGCTGCTGGGCTTCTTTCCGCTGTCCCTCGAACCCGGCGAGGTACGCGAAGGAGAGTTTCGCGAGGACGACCTGCGCGAGGCCATGCTCGACCTGGACGTCCTGACCCGCTTTTGCGGCGGCCCCTTCGCGCTGCTGTACAACCGCAGCGATGTGGACCCGGTCGGGATGGAGGAGGTCCCCGAAGGCGCGGTGTTCGCCGGCATGGGGATGGTGCGCATGACGCTGGGTGCCACGGGCCCCGCCCGGCTCGACTACGCGATCCGGGTGCGCGACCGCTCCTCGCGCCTGTTCGACGCCAACGCCGACAGCCTGCGCTACGACTTCGTGCCCGAACCCTTCCTCCCGGCGGCACTGGCCGGGCCGGCGGACGCAGCGATGGACCCGAATGGCTGCCCGACGCCCATGGAGATGCCGTGATCGCCCCCATCCTCGCCCTCGCCCTCGCCCCACCCGTACCCGGCCACACCGGCGGCCCGGCCGACACCGAGGACGTGGGCGTGGTCGAGGCGACCGCGCAGGATCCGACGGTCTTTCCGAACCCGGACGACTTCGCCACCGGCCTGTACATCGAGGCGGCCGCCGGCCCCGCCGCCCCCCTCGGTCCGACCAATGGCGTGCTGGGCCCCGCGCTGGGTGCGACGGCGCGGCTTGGCTACGAGATCCGCCGCTACGCCGCCGCGGGCGTCGCGGCACACCTGCAGTCGGGGTTCTACGACGACGGCGTGCTGCGCAAGGAGCCCTTCCAGCAGTACACGTACACGGCGGAGATGCGCTTTGCCGTCCCCTTCCGCCGCTTCGCGATCGGGGTGCAAGGTGGCGCCGGCGTGTTCCACGTAAGCTCCAACCTGCTCCAGATCGGCGGCATCGTGGCGGATCCGCAGCGCTACGGCCTGGCCTGGGACGCCTCGCTGTTTTTCGACGTCCACACGCTGGCGAAGGGGTTTTCGGGCGGGTTCGTCACCACCTTCGTGGGAACGCCCCGCTTTCGGGGGTCGGGCACCCTGTTCGTGCAACTGTACCTGCGGTTTACGCTCGGCCGGTCCACCGCCGAGCGCCGCGCCGACCGTGCGCGCAAGAAGGCGACCCGGATGGCGCGGCGCGGCACCGGCGCCGGTCACACGTAAAAATCGACGATCGCCACGCCGCGCGCCGACTCGTCGGGCAGCGGGTCACGCCCCGGCGTGGCGGCCGGCCGGTCGTCCCGTTCGGGACACGGCCCCACCGGCAGTTCGAGGCGCGCACGCGGCTGCGGGGCCGGCGCACGCCGGCGTCTGCGCGGCGCACGCAGCGGCGCGGACGCGGCCTGCCAGCAAGAAGCCGGGTTCGCCCCACATCCGAGCGTCGTGGAGAGCGTGTCGGTGGTCATGCGCTCCCAGACGGAAGCAAACATCGGGCCATTTTGGGGCGACGGGTGCCAATTGGGCATCTTGCCCGCAATTCTGCGGCGAAACCCCGGCTTCAGCGAGTTTTCGGCACAATCGGCCACGACAGGAATGTCAGAGATCCGACGGCGCAGGTGGACAATTCTTGTCACACCTTCATTGTAATCCTCCGTACAAGTTTGACAAGCCGAGCCACTTTGGAAGCGGTTCCTCGCCCAAGAACGCCTGGTCGAGATCTGGTGGCGCCAGGGTGCGCATGATGCACACGCCCCCCCAGTCGGCGCTGTCAAATGCCTTGGGTGTGGCCTCGGACGGCCCGAAGGGGCCCGACCTCGCCGGAAGCGGGCGGACCAGCGCATGGCCCATGGATTGCAGCACTCGCCCCGACATGACCGT
>JALSIN010000320.1 GCA_026989935.1 Polyangiaceae bacterium
TTACGTCAGGACGTTGACGATCACGGCCGTGGGGCCGGTGGCGGACACGTTCATGCCGGGAAGATCCGGCGTGGGCCGGCCTGGCACGCAAGGTGCAGAAAGGTCCGGCGCTCCCCAACCGGGGACCCTGCAACGAACCCGAGACGCACCCTGCCGGCCTCCCCAGCCGGCTGGACCGAGGCCCCGCCTTCCACCCTGGAGCGCGGGGCCTCGGTTCTTCACGGGCCGGGGGTCCGTGGGGGGCCGGAGCCGCGGTGCCTGCGGCGCGCTGCGGCGGATGCCACGGTCCCCGCCCGCGGGGGTTGTGTCGGTTCCCCTGGGCGGGCGCCGGGGTGCGCCCAGGGAGCCGTCAAAAGCGCGAGACGTACGGGCGCGGGCGGAAGGCCGTCGCGCCGGGGACGCTGTCCACGCCCTTCTTGCCGATGTTCTTGCCGAAGAAGTAGGCCAGGTTCGCCCCGAAGTAGAAGCCCGTGTTGAACCCGCCGGTCAAGGTGACCCCGAACACGTCCTTGACGATGAGGCGCATGCTCAACATGAAGTTGATCACGGGGATCACGGGCGGGATGTCGCTTTGCTTCTTGCGGTAGCCGAAGGCCTCGAGGTCGCCGGTGTCGCACTTGTCCCGCGAGCACTTGGCGAAGCCCATGGGATTCGGCTCGGACAGGTCGTTCGGGTCGAAGTTGTAGCCCATGGGGGCCTCGCCCGGGTCGAACTTGGGGGTGCATCGTCGAAAGTCCGCCAGGTCCTCCAGGCGCTGGCAGGTGTTCTGCATCGTGCCGTTTTCGTAGCCGAGGGGTGGACTCCCCATGTTCGTCTGGTAGACGCCGCCGGTGACGATCCCCAGCCCGATCCCGCCGCCCCCGCCGATCCCCAGCTCCACGTCCTTCGTGACCACCACCGGGTAGCGCCCGATGAAGTCGGCCTCCAGGAACACGAGCCCGAGCTTGACCTCCGTGTAGTCGGCCGCCGCGAGGTCGCAGCGGGCGCCGTCGTGGACCTCGCAGTCGTCGGCCCACTTGTCCTTGTCGAGCCAGTACGAGTCGGGGGCGCGGGCGTGCTGGTAGCCCACCGAGGCCACGATGTCGAACACGCGCGAGTGGCGGTAGACGTACTCGCCGCCCACGTAGAAGTTGCAGCCGTCCTGCTTGAGCAGGCCGCGCTTCTCGGCGAAGTTGCCGATGTTCCCGCCGCGGCACAGGGCGTTGCCGTGCGTGGCCAGGAAGGAGCTCAAGATCCACGTGGGGATCACGGTGATCCCGCCGCGGACGCCGAGGCCGTGCTTGTTGAACGGCCCGCCCCACTTGTCCACGCGCTCGTCCTTCCTGGGCGCCGGCTCGTCCTTCGGCTCGGGCTCGGGCTCGGGCTCGGGCTCGATGCGGTCGTCGGCGGGCCCTTCGGGGGGTTCTTCCTCGGCGGCGGCCGGCTCGGGCGGCGGGGTCTCGGACGGGGGGGCCTTGCTCGAGGTCGGGGTGTAGTCCACGCCCGCCGGCACGCCCTCCTCGTCGCTCGTTTCACCTTTTTCGCTCTTTTCGGGTGCCTCGGCCGGCTCGACGGCGAAGGCGGGCGGGTGGGCGAACGGGGAGGCCGCCGCGGGGGCGGGCACGGCCACGGCGACCGTCACGAGGGAGCAGGCAAGGCAGCGCATGGCCCATGATAGGCACGGACCCGGGCCGTCCGTCAAAGCGAGCGCCGGACCTACAAGCGGATCCGCCGCCACGAGCCCGTGGCGAACTTCCACCCCATCACGGCCCCGAGTAGCGCGATGTAGAGGGCGGCGGCTGCGAACACGCCCTCGAGGCCACCGCCGAGCACGGGGCCGAACAGGTAGCTTGCCGGCACGAGCACCCCCACGTGCAGGGTCAGCTCCACGAGCATGACGAACAGGTTCGCGCCCGCGCCGTACAGGGCCTGGGACAGCACGAGGCCCACCACCATCAGCGGGAGGGAGACCGCCACGGTCCGCAGCGCGTTCGCCCCCTCGGTCGCCACCGCCGGGTCGTTCGGCGCCCAGAAGGCGAGGATCGGCTCCGGCCACAGCAGCATGGCCGCCATGACCGCGCCCATGGCGTAGATCCCCAGGCGCACGGCCTCCCAGCCGTAGCGCGCCGCCAGGTTCGGCTTGCCCGCCCCGAGGCTCTGGCTGACGCACGTGGCCGTGGCCGTGCCGAAGGCCAGCAGTGGCATGAAGCAAAGCGCCGCCGTGTCCATGATGGCCTTGGCGGCGGCGGTGTAGGTGTTCGCACCGCTGCCGGCGTCGAGCATCCCCACGAAGCGCATGAACAGCAGGAAGCCGCCCATCAGGATCACGGTGGCCGAGCCGGACGGCAGCATCAGGCGCACGATCCGCGCGGCGGCGGCGGGGTCGAAGTTGGCCGGCCGGTAGGCGCGAAACCGCCGCCGGTCCGCCCGGCGCAGGCTCACGGCGGCGATGATGAGAAGGCCCAGGTAGGTGCTCGTGACCGAGGCGATCCCGGCGCCGCGCAGCTCGAGGGCGGGGATCCCGAGGGGCGCGCTGCCGAAGATCAGCAGGTAGTTGAGCCCGATGTTGAACAGGTTCATGGCCAGGGCCGCCCACAGGTGGACGTAGGTGCGGCCGATGCCGTCGTAGAAGGCCTTGTAGGCGAAGGTGAGCACCATGCCGGGGATCCCCAGCATGCGGATCCGCGTGTAGTCGGCGCCGAGCCGGCGCTGGGCCTCGCTGGCCTCGGCGAAGTAGCCCATCGCCGGGTCCACGAGGGCGTGCCCGAGCGCGCCGCCGAGGAGCCCCGCCGCCAGGGCGATCCACAGGGCGTTCCAGAGCACGGCGCCGGCCGCCCGATGGTCCCCCGCGGCGTACCGGCGGGCGACGAGGGCCTGGGTGCCGAAGCTGACGGCCGCGAAGAACCCGCCGACCCCCCAAAACAGCGGCATCCCGAGCCCGAGGGCCGCCTGCGAGGCGGTCGCCGTCTTCGCCTCGAGGCGCCCGACCATGAAGGTGTCCGCCGCGTTGACGAAAAACTGCGTGATCACCGCGAGCATCACCCACACCCCGAGCCGCAGGACCCTGCGCACCAGGGGCAGCTCGAGCCGCAGCGTCCACAGACGCGGCGGCGTGTCGGGTGGGCTCGTAAGGTCCACGGGAGGGGCGCTTGGCGGCCGGCCGGGCCGCCGAGCCCTCTACCCCAAACCCTCACACGCGGCAAGGCGGCCGGGCCCGTTGTGGGGCGGGGCGACACGCGAGGTGATGCGGCGCCGCGCCGCATGGAGACCGCCTCCGGGCATCCCCAAGTCCGTGAGGGAACCCCGGACGGCGCCTGGCCGCAGGAAACCTGGTGCTCCTTCGAGTGAGGGCAGCGGGGGGCGCCGGGTGTGGATGCGTCGTTGGCCTGGCGACCGGACGGATCGGTTTCCAGCCTCCGAGGCTCGGCCCGTGACGCGCCGCCCGAGGGGGCCCCGGGGTTCGACGGGTCTGCTCATCCCGTGAACAGGCAGAGATCGCCGTTCGGCAGGGAAACGCAGGTCATGCCGTCGGGGCACGTCTTCCCGTTGCCGCAGTTCAGCATGCACTGGGGTTCACCGTTGGTCATGGTCGGGCACAACGGCATCGCAGTGCCGGTGGCGGCTGGAGGGCACTGAGAATCGGGCTGTTGCGGGTTGCACCGGAGCGAACACAGCGTCCCCGTTATGGGCTCGGTCCCCTGCCCCATCAGCGCCAGGCAGGCCGCGCTGTTGTCGAGGCAGTTCATTTGATCCGCGAGACACGGAAGGTACGGTTTGGGGAGGCACACGCCGTAGGACGAGGGAAGCTCCGCGGCATCGAGCCACACGCAGTCGTAGTCCGGTGGACAGCCCATGGACGACTCGGGATGACACAACGCGAGCCGGTTGAGATCGAAGCTCGCCGAGTTGGAGCACTCGGTGGTCGGTTGGCAGGTTGCGTGCAACGTCTCGTTGGCGCCGTCGTAGACGGCGCAGCAGACCTGGCCCATGTCGCAGTCCTCCGGGCCGTCGCACTGGAACTCGGAGGCGCCCGGGCCGCACGCGCCGGGGCACGCGCAGGACAGCGTGGGAGGGTCGTCGCCCATGAACGAATGGCAGCACACCTGCGTCGCGCTCGTGCAGGTCTGGTTGTCGCCGCAGGCGACCCGCGGCGGCTCGTCCGTGGACTCGCAGGCGCCGCCGTCTCCAGCCGAAGGATCCGTGGTCGAGGTCCCCGAGGTGGCGGTCGCGCCCGGCAGCGGCGGCACCGGCTCGTAGCAGGCCGAAAAGGCCAGCATCAGCGGGACGAACGGGAGGATGCGGCGCGTGGATTGTATGGAAGACACTGGTTCGCAAATCGTAGCAGGAAACCGCGGTTCCTACCCCGAGCCCCCGTCGGTGGTGGGCCACAGGCAGATCGTCTGCATCTGGCCCTCCACCATGGCCTGCTCGCACACCTGATCGGGGGCGCACTGGCCGAGGTTCTCGCAGCGGAAGACGCACCGCGACTGGACGCTCCCTTCGACCACCGCACACAGAGGCTGGGCGGACACCATGTCCTTGGGGGCCGGGCAGTCGTCCGGCGTGCTGCACGCCGGCGCGCAGATGGAGTTTGTGCTCGCGTCGGGGCGCACACAGGAGGTTCCGTTTTCGAACATCGCGCAGTCCGATTCGGACATGCACGGGGTGTAGAAGTCCGGGAAGCAAAGACCCATGTACGGCGGAAACTCGAGGAAGCCGATCTTTGCGTTCGAGAAGCACCAGAGGTCGGAATCGATGGACTGGCAGGGGCCATCGTCCTGGCACATCGGGATCCCGGTGCTCGACGCGCAGGCCTGGAGGGTGGAACACGAGGCCTTCACCGTCCCCTCGGTATCGAACTGCGCGCAGCAGACCTCCCCCTGCGGGCAGTCCTCCGGGCCGTCGCACCGGAACTCGGAGGCGTTCGGCCCGCACTGGTCCGGGCAGCCGCAGGCGAGTTCGGGCATCGCCACGTTCTGGAACGTGAAGCAGCAGGCCTGGGTGCTCGCCGAGCACGAGCCCCCTTCGCCGCAATCGATGGTCGGGGACGGATCCGCGGGCTCGCAGGCGGCCACGCCCGTCGTGCTCCCGGCGGAGGCGGCGGTGGTCGCCTGGCCCGAGGACCCGGTCGCGGCGGAGGTCTCGCCCGGAAGGGGAGGGACGGGTTCGTAGCAGCCGGCCACGGTGCACGTGAGCATCGCGACCCAAAGCGCCCGCATCGTCGTCATGACCCCATCGTACGATAGATGCGGCCGCGGGACCACGTTCAACGCCGGCGCGCCTCGAGGGCGGCGCGGAGGTCGGCCTCGAGCTGGCCCATGCACCGGGGCTCGTAGCCGCGGTAGCTGGCGACGATGACGCCCTTGGAGTCCACCACGAAGGTGAAGGGGAAGCGGTCGCTGCCGTAGCGGTTCGCCTCGCCCTCGCCCTTGTAGACCACCTTCGCGGCGAGCTTCTTGCGCTGGACGAAATCGCGCACGGGGGCCGGGTCCTCGTCCGTGGCCACCGCGAGCAGCGTAAGACCGTGGGCGCGGTACCGGCGGTAGAGGCGGTCGAAGGCGGGCAGCTCCTCCAGGCACGGCTTGCACCAGGTGCCCCAGAAGTTCACGAGCAACACCCGCCCGCGGTACATCCGCGGGGAGATCGTCTTGCCGCCGGGCGACGGCAGCGAGAACGACGCGAGCGGGCGCCCGATCCCGGGCCCCTTGCCGCAGGTGGCGTCCGCCTTGCCGTACAGGGGCTTCGGCAGGGCCTTGGGACGCTTCTTCGCCGCCGGTTCCGCCGTCTCCCGTTTCGGGGCCGGTTCGGTTCCCGCCGCCTCGCCGGGTTCGTTCGCCGACGCCGCACCCTCGCCGGCGGGCGGGGCGTCTTCTTTCGCGCCGTCCGCTGCGCCGGGGGTCGCTTCGGGCTGCGTGTCCGCGTTCGCCTCGGCCGGGCCTTCGGCCGGGGCCTCGAGGGTCGTTTCGTCCCAGGTGGGCAGCGCCCCCGAACGGCAACCGGCCGGCGTCGCGAGCGCGGCGACCTGGACGACGAGGAGGACGGGCGACGGTCGGGTCATGGCCCGAGCCTAACCCAATCGATCGCACCGTCCCACGGGCGCCATGGGCGCTAGCCGTCCGCGTCCGCCAGGCCGTCGCCCAGCGCACGCCAGATCGTCGCGAGCTCGTCGCGTCCCGCCCGGTAGGGCAACAGCAACCGCACGGTCGTCCGATGGCAGACGGTCACCAGCACGCCGCGCGCGCGCATGGCGGCGCCGATCGCCGCGCCACGCTCGCCCACGTCGATCCCGATCATGGCGCCCGCGCCGCGGATCTCGCGGACGGCCTCGATGGGGTGCTCGGCCGCGATCGCGCGCAGCGTGTCGAACTGCGCGCCGGCCGAGGCCAGCAGCCCCTCGCGCTCGATGATCTCGATGGTCGCAAGGGCCGCGGCGCAGGCGAGCGGGTTGCCTCCAAAAGTGGATCCGTGGCTCCCCGGGGTCATGGCGGCCGCGAGGTCCGCCCGGGCCAGGCACGCGCCGATGGGGAAGCCGCCGCCCAGGGCCTTGGCGAGCCAGGTGACGTCGGGCGGGTCGGCGCGGTCGCCCACGATCGCCGTCCAGGCGGACCAGTGCCCCGTGCGGCCGAACCCGCACTGGACCTCGTCCGTCCCCAACAGCGCGCCGGCCCGGCGCGTCAGCTCGCGCGCCCGGATCAGGAACGACGGGGACGCCGGCCGGATCCCCGCCTCCCCCTGCACGGGCTCGACCACGACCATGGCGATCCGGTCGCCGTGGGTCTCGAAGGCGCGGGTGAGCGCGGCCTCGTCGCCGAAGGGCAGGTGGAGCACCTTCACCTCGGCGAAGCGATCGTCCGGGGGCTCGTCCATGCAGCGCAGGTACGGGGCGCGGTAGGCCGGGCTGGCCGTAAGACCCAGGGCTCCGAGGGTGCGCCCGTGGAAGGCCCCGTCGAAGGCGACGACGATGGAGCGGCCGGTCGCGCGCAGGGCGAGCTTGACGGCCGCCTCGGTGGCCTCGGTGCCGGAGTTGGCGAAGAACACCCGCGCGTCCGGCACGGCCGTGCGCTCGACGAGCGCCCGTTCGAGCGCCCGTCTCGGGGCCGTGGCGTAGGTCCCCGAGGCGCTCGCCAGGCGCGCCGCCTGGTCGGCCACCGCCTTCGCCCAGGCCGGGTGCCCGTGGCCGAGCACGGCGCACCCGATCCCGGTGACGGCGTCCAGGTAGCGCCGCCCGTCCTCGGCGCGCACGTAGAGGCTCCCGTTCGGGTGCTCGTCCGCCGCGGCTTCGAGGGTGATCCCGGTGGGGCGATAGGTCGGCCAGCGAAGATCCTCGGGCGGTGCCATGGGCCCGCTATGCCCTCGCTCGCCGCCCGATGCAACCGGCGGATGCCGTCATCGGCTCGGCCCGTGCGGGACGGCATCCACCGCCCGGCGGGGTCGTGCGCCCCGCCGCGGTCGCGCTCGCCGCCTGCGGGCGGCGATCCCCACGGCGACCGTGGCGACGGCCAGCGCCGAGACCAGGCCCACGAGCACGTTCGTGGCCGTGGCGAGGGCCTTTGCGCGGCGGCGGTGTTCCTCCGGGAAGGCGGGCTTGTCGGCCAGCTCCTCCGGGGTGCAGACCATCGAGCACTTGCCGTCGTTGAAGCGCCGCGCCTCGACGAGGGCCAAGGTCCCCGTGACGGTCATGGCGGCCGCGCCGGTCAGGGTGGCGCCGAAGAGGCCCCAGGTGGTGCGGCGAAGGGCGATGTCCCGGCCGGCCGGTGCGCGCGGGTCGGCGGGGGGCGGCCGCGGCGGCTTCGGGGGCGGGGGGGGCAGCAGGGCGCCGCCCGCCAGCACGAGGGTCTGGCCCGGCATCACGTCGTAGGTGCGGACCCGGCGGCGGCCGTCACCGGCGACCACCTCCAGGGTGACGGTGCCGGGCGCCACGTAGATGGGTTCGTCGGGGTGTAGGGCCCGCCCCTCGACGCGCACGGCCCGGACGCGCGGCGGCGGGTCGCCCTCCAGGACGATCCGCCCCACGCGGCCGCGCAGGTCGGCCAGTGCCCGACGGGCTTCGTCACGGTGGGTCGCGTCTGCTTCGGCCGTCTGCAGGTAGCGGTCGAACGCCTCGGCGGCGTGCACCGCTTCGCCGGCCTCGGCGTAGGACACGCCGATGTTGAACAGAGTCTCGGGCGCGGCGATCTGCGCGTAGGAGCGCTCGAAGGCGCGTGCGGCGTCCAGGTAGCGGCCGGCTTCGAACGCAGCCCGACCGGCGGCGAAGGCCTCGGCGGCCTCGTGGGCCCGCCGGCAGGCGGCGGGGTCGGGCGCGTCGTCGCAGGCGGGTGCGTCACCACCTGCGGCGTGGTCGGCCTCGGATCCGTCGCCGCGGCCGGGATCGGGTGTTGCCTCGGGGTCGGAGTCGGGACCCGTCGCTGGACCTGTGGCGGTGCGCGCCGCAGCGATGCGCGCCGCAAACGCGGTCGCCGGGGCGGGGATCGGCGCCGCCAGCAAGACGGCGCAGGCTCCGGCGATCGCCTGCCGTGTGGGGGCGGGCACGGGGCCCGAGCATAACGGAGCGGACGCCGTGGCGGCGAATGGACGCTCTTATCGATCGCTTGGCCCCGGTTGGTGACGGCTGGAAGGGTCCCGTGCGATTCGCTCGAAATCGGGCATCGGAGCCAGGGTCGGCCGGGCGGTCGCGGGGGCCTCGCCCTCCTTCGTCGGGCCGGGGGCCTCGTCGGTGGGTGGCTTGGGCCGCGTGGTGGCCGGGGCCGTCCGGGTGCGCCGGCGCGCCTTGGTGGGCAATCCCTCGGTGCGTTGTTGCAGCCGTATCGGTGTCGCGGCGGGGGCGTTCGGGCGGAGCACGAAGTCGTAGCTGCCGGCGGTGGCGGGTACCACCTGGACCGTGCGTGGGACGTGGCCCGGCAGGGAGAGTTCGAGGGTGACGGGCTGGTCGCTGCGGGGGAGCGACAAGGTGGTGGGGGTCGGTGTCGGGTGGGGGGCTCCGGCCACGACCACGGCGGCACCCTGGGGATCCGTGTTGATCGTGATCGGCACGCGCGCGGGGGGCTTTGGGGTCGAGGGTTCGGCGGGCGCGGCGGGTCGCGCCGCGGGGACGGCCTGCCCGTCGCCGGGGGGCGCGCTGCGGACGGCCAGGAGGTACGCGACGGCGGCGGCAGCGCCGGCGAGGGGGAAGACGACGTAGGGCCAGCGTGGGCGCGGTTGCGGGCTCGTTCCGGTGGCGGACGGCGGCGGAACGAAGATGTCCGGGTTGGTCGGGGGCTCCGGGTACCGGCCCGACGAGGCGGAGATCTGGGCGCGGGTGTAGGCGATCTTGTCCCCGAGGACACGGTCGAGCTCCGCCGCGAGCACACGCCGCGGGTCCTCGCCGGCGGTTGCCTCGAGCAGGGCCGCGCGCACGTCCCGGCGCAGGGCGTCGGCGTCGGGGTAGCGGTCTTCGCGATCCGCGGCCAGGGCGCGCTCGACCACCCGAACGACTGCGTCCGGTACCTCGGAAAGCCGCGGTACCTCGCACGCCAGGACGCGTTCGAGGACCGCCGCTTCGGTCTTGCCCTCGAACAGACGCCGGCCCGCGAGCAACTCCCAGAACACGACGCCGAGGGCGAACACGTCCGTCCGGGCATCCAGCGGCTCGCCGCGGGCCTGCTCGGGCGCCATGTACGGCACTTTCCCCCGAAGTTGGCCGGTGAGCGTGGTGCTGCGGCGGCCGACGGCCTTGGCGATCCCGAAGTCTACGACCTTGACCCAACCGTCCTTCGAGACCAGCAGGTTGTGCGGGGAGACGTCCCGGTGCACCAGATGGAGCGGGTTGCCGTCGGCGTCCTGCAGGGCGTGGGCGGCGGACAGGCCCGCGGCGGCGTCATCGACGATCTGCAGCGCGGCCGGCAGGGGAAGCCGCTCGCCGCGGTCGGCCAGGGCCTTGGCGAGCGAGGCCACGCTGTCGCCCTCGACGTACTCCATCACCATGTAGTAGCGACCGTCGGCTTCCCCGAGGTCCAGGATCTGCACGACGTTGGGGTGGTGCAGGCGCGCCGCGATGCGGGCCTCGTCGAGGAACATCTCCACGAAGTCGGGCTCGGCGGCCAGGTGCGGGTGGATCACCTTGATCGCCGCGAGCTTCTCGAAGCCGGCGGCGCCCACCTTGCGTCCGAGGAAGACCGTGGCCATGCCGCCGTGTCCGAGGCGATGGAGCAGCCGGTAGCGCCCGAGCACCGCCCCCACGTCCACGGGCGCCTGCGAGGGGCGCGGCGTCGCGGCCGGCGGCGGCACGACGACGGTCTTGGTGGGGGCTTCGGCCGTCATGGGGTGGGATCCCGGTTGCGCGGGACCAGCTTCGACGATACGGCAGGCGCCGGGTCCGGTCACCCGAACGCACGAAGGGGCCCGGCGGCCTCGGCGAGGCGGGGGCGCAGGAAGCCGGGCCGGCGGCCGAAGCCGTCGCTTGGAGGGCGGCAGGCTCGCGGCCCGGCGACCTTGCGCATGGTACGCGGAGTGCCTGGATCGATCTGCGCATCTGGCGCGGGGAGATCTCCTCGGAGATCTCGTCGCACGTGGTGCAGTTTTCGTGTTTCCGTCGAGATCCAACCCGCCGGATCGGCCAACCCACCACGTGGGGCGAGGCGCCTGGAATCTCCAGTGATCTCGATCGGTTCGGAGGAACGATCCACAGTATGTCGTAGGTGCGCGTGATGCGCACCCCAACAGATTGTGGAACGGGCCTTGCGTGCGGGATCTCGGTGACGTACCCCAAGAGGAGATCTCCCCCACGGAAAGGAAGCACCTCATGGCCAAGCGTCAGACTCGCCGAAGCATCTCCGTTCGAGGCATCACCTATCAGCGTCTCAAGAACTACTGCGACGCTCGGGGGCTGAGCATCAGCGGTTTCCTGGAGCAGCTCATCGCCGAGCGCATGGACGCCGAAGGGGAGCCCGTCCCCGACAAGCTCGAGCACGTGCCACGGCCGCGGCAGCCGGTGCGCGAGGAGATCATCTCGCAGCACTTCACGTTCTGATTCCGTTTCGCCGGAGACGTTGGATGGGACGCGGGCGTCGGGTGGACCTCGGCGGCACCGGGGCGGCTCGTCGTATCGCCGCGGGGTCGATGTCCGGCGATGTCGCCGGATGCTGCACCGAGACCACCGGCACCACAGCCCGCACGGCGGGCACGCGCCCCCGCTCGGGGCGCGTGCGGCGCATCCGGAAGGATTCGAACCTCCGACCCTCGGTTCCGTAGACCGATGCTCTATCCAGCTGAGCTACGGATGCGTGCGGGCCGGAAAGATAAGGGGTCGGGAGGCCGAGGGCAACCCTCCTCGGGGGCTGGGTGCGGCGCGGCTTCGCGGCCTATTGCGCGGTGAGCGCAACGCCCGCATAGAGGAGCGCCACGACGACGGCGTTGTTCGTGGCGTGGGCGGCGACGGCGGGGGCAAAGCGGCCCGTGTGGGCCACCGGCCAGGCGAAGCAAAGGCCCAGCCAGGTGTAGATCACGAAGCCGGAGGGGTTTTGGTGGATCGCGGCGAACAGCAGGCTCGAAAGGGCGTAGGCCCACGGCAGGGCCCCCGCCGCGCGCAGGCGGCGAAACAACAGGCCGCGAAAGAGCCATTCCTCGGCCACCGGGGCGAGCACGCACGTGGCCGTGACGAAGGCGAGGTGGTCGAGGGGACCCCCGGTCGCCCGCAGGCGCTCGACCAACTCGAGGACGGCCGCCTGCTCGCGTGGGGCGAGGCCCGCCGCTTCGAGGACGAGCCCGAGGCCGTAGCTGCCGGCGAGGGCGGCGGCCCCCGCAAGGGCCGCGGCGGCCGCGGCCCGGCGCGCCGACGCGGGGGGCTCGCCGGCCGCCGGCACCGCCTCGGGCAGGGCGCGGGCCAGCAGGGCGTACACGGCGGCGGCGGCCATCGTCCGCAGCGCCCCGGCGGTCATGGACCCGTTCGGGACCACGCCCGCCCCCACAAGCACCGCGAAGGTCACCTCGGCGACGGCCAGCCCGACCACCGCGAGCAGCAGCTCGCGGGCGAGGCGGGCGGCGGGCGGGGGAGCGTCTCCGGCCGGCACGCTGCGACCATGCCCCGGCGGGTGCGACCCTGCCAAGGCGGCGGCGCCGCTTGCCCGGGGCGGGTGCGGCTGGTAGCGTCCGGGGCCCGACATCGCAGGCCCCTTGCGGCCTCGACCCACGGAACGGTGGCCGAGTGGCTGAAGGCACAGGTTTGCTAAACCTGCGTAGGGGCAACCCTACCGAGGGTTCGAATCCCTCCCGTTCCGCCGCCTGCGGGCCCCGGCGCCCGCGACCCACAGGCCCATCGCCGCGCCGGCCAGATCGGCCAGTGCGTCGAAGGGGTCCGCGTCTCGGTGCGCCGCCGGCAGGCCGAGCGGCTCGTACAGCCAGGCGTCGGCCACTGCCTGCGCTGCCTCAGTGCCCACCGCCAGCCCCGCGGACGCCCACAACAGTGGGACGGGGGCAAGACCTCCACGGCGCCCGAGGAACGCTAGGCCCCCGAACAACGAGGCGTGGACGAGCTTGTCGGCGCCCGGGAACAAGGGCGGATGCTTCGGGGTCGGCGCGAGCAGGGCGGCGACGGTCGCGGCCGTCCACAGCGAAAACGCCAGCCGTGCCACCGCCCGGCGGCGGTTCGATGGGGGTGTCACGCGGGTCCTACTGCGGCCCGATCGGGGCGCAGGTGGACACGCCGGCCCCCACGATGCGGATCGGCGCATTGTTGTTGATGTTCATGGGACCGGCGGCGAACATGCCCTCGGAGTCGTCGAAGTCGAGCCACGACACCTTGCTGTGGGTGGGGTCGCCCTCGAACTCGGTGAAGAAGTAGAAGTCCCCACCGAAGAAGGCGAAGGCGAAGGCGTTCGTGAGCGAAAGGCCCAGGTTCCAGGTGTCGATGATCTGGCCGGTGGCCTTGTCCACCTCCAGCAGTTTGGCCGGGACCCCCGCGAACATGAACGCGCGCCCGTCGCCGGTGCCCGTCAACTCGGCGCCGTTGAAATTGGTCGGTCCGATCGTGGACAGAACGAGGGTGTCCGGATCCACCGACAGGAAGGTGCCGGCATCCGGGCCCTCCGAGAACGGGCCCAGCCCGTCGTAGGTGTTGCCGTAGAGCTTGTCGCAGGCGTCGAACTCGCTGTTCGAGACGAAGGCCATGCCGAACAACTCGACGCCCTGCTGCCCGGTCATGTAGCCGGGGTCCGAGCAGGCGGCGTTGTTCGTAAGATCCGCTTTCCAGATGTCGCCGGCGTTGGGGCCGGAGGGTCCGAACATGATCCAGGCGAAGCCGTTGCGATCGACCGCCATGGAGAAGGTGTTCGTGTTGCCGCCGCAGTTGAGATCCCCGATCTTGGAGAAGGTGCCGGGCCCGAGCGGATTCTGCTGGTCCGGGGCGTACTTCCAGATCTCCGCGCTGCTGCTGAGTACGAAGATCCCGTCGTCGAGGCCCGGCGTGCAGTCGCAGGTGACGCCGCCGGTCGTTCCGGTGGTGCTGCCGTTGCCGGTGGTGCTGCCGTTGCCGGTGGTGCTGCCGTTGCCGGTGGTGCTGCCGTTGCCGGTG
>JALSIN010000321.1 GCA_026989935.1 Polyangiaceae bacterium
GCGCGGGCCTCGGCCCCCTCGGCTCCGGTCACGCATCTGCGCGCGGCGCTCGGCGCCGTGGGGCTCGGCGCGGACGACGTGGACAAGAAGGTTGCCGTGCTGTCGGGGGGGGAGCGGGTCCGCCTGGCGCTCGCGTGCTGCATGGTGCGGCCGGCGAACCTGTTGCTGCTCGACGAGCCCACGAACCACCTGGACGCGGACGCAGCAGCGGCGCTGGCCGAGGCGGTGGCGGCGCACGACGGGACGGTGTTGTTCGTGAGCCACGATCTCGGCTTCTTGCGGCGGTGCGCCGGCGTGGTGTGGCACGTCTCGGGCGGCGCCGTGACGGTCCACCCCGGGTCGTTCGACGAGTTCGAGGCGCGGCTGCGATCGGGGGGGCCGGCGCCGGTGCGGCGGGTCGGCGGGGCCGACGAGTCGCGCGGCGCCGATGCGCCGGCCTTCGACGGACGCGCGCGGGGCCGGCGCCTGCGGAGCCTGCGGGACAGGTGCAAGAAGCTCCTGGCGCAGCGGCAGGCGGTCGAGGCGGCGCTGGAGGCGGCCCAGGCGCGGCTCGCGGCGGCGGAGGCGGCGCTCGCGGCGCTCGAACCGGGCGGCGATGCCGCGGCCCTGTCGGCGACCTACGCGAGCGCGCGGCGCGACGTGGAGGATCGGGAGGCGGCGTGGTTCGAGCTGTCCGAGGCCCTCGAGGCCCTCGAAGAACAGATGGCCGCGATCGCCGGGGAAGACTCGCCCCCGCACCGGCCGACGTGAGGGGCCGGCGATGGCGCCGTGCCGTGCGGCCGGAGGGGGGAGGGATCACCGGGGCTCCGGGGCGCGGGTCCCGGGGCACGCCGGGGCGCTTGCGGCTCGATCCGCCGCGGTCGGCGCCGGTCGGGGGACTCGATCGCCGCGGTCAGCGCCGCAGGCGGCCGAGTTGCGCCTTGACGTCCCGCGCGTAGGTGCCCTCGGGCGCCAGTTCGAGGTACTTCTCGTAGGCGCGCACGGCCTCGTCCTTGCGGCCGTCGTTTTGGGCCAGCACGCCCACCGTCAGCCAACAATCGGCCATCTTTGGATCGACCTCGACGCAGGTGGACGCGGCCTTGCCGGCCTCCTCCATCTTGCCGTCTTCGAGCAGGATCTGCGCCTGCAGCAGCAGGGCCGGCGGGTGTCGCGGGGCGGCCTCGAGGACGGGGGCCAGGGCGGCGGCGGCCTGCTTGCGTTTGCCGCGCTTGTACAGGTCCTTCGCCGCCTCGATTTTGGCGGCCAACTCGGGGGGCAGGGGCGCGGCCGGCTTCGCCGCGGGGGGCGTGCCCGTGCCCGCGGCTGCCGCGGGAGCGCCCGCGGCGGTGGGCGCCGCAGGCCCGGCCCCGGCCGGGGTGGGGGCCGCAGGCTGGGCGCCTGCGGGCGCCGCGGGGTGAGCCCCTGCGGGCGCGGCGGGCTGGGCCCCCGCGGGGGCGGCGGGCTGGGCGCCTGCGGGCGCAGCGGGCTGGGCGCCCGCGGGCGGCTCGTTGGGTGGGGGCGGGGGGCGTACGCCGCTTTCCTGCACGGCCGGCTCGCCGGCGGCGGTGGGTTCGGAGTCGCCGCCGCCGTGCAGGAGCGTGCGGCCGAACGCGAAGTACCCCACCACCACGAGCGCGGCGGCCGTCAGCATGATCGTGCCCCAGGGCATGGGGCGCCGGGAGGTGACGACGGAACCCAGCGTGGATCCTCCAAGATACGAGGTATCGCTCTCCTCCGCGTCCGCGGACTCGTCGAAGAAGGCGTCGGTGAAGGAACCTGCTTGCGCCGCCGGCGCCGAGGGCGGGGGGCTTGGGATCGGCACCTGGGCGCCCGACTCCTCGGGCGTCGAAGTCGCCGGTGCGGCGGGGGCCGGGGCCGCAGCCGCGGCGGTGCCGGTCGGTGGGGCGCCGGCGGGCGTGGGCTCGGCGGCGGGGGCCGGTGTGGGCTCGGTGGGGGCGCGTGCGGGGGGCGGTACGGCGGCCGACGTCG
>JALSIN010000322.1 GCA_026989935.1 Polyangiaceae bacterium
CGTTGCCGTTCGCATCCTCGATGATGTAAGGCGCCGACTTCGACCGGTTCGTGCCCGAGGTCCACCACGCCTCCACCACGAGCGTGGCCGGGGCGTCGAGTCGGAACGAGAAGGTCGCCGGGTCGGAGGTGGGCCAGGTCGAGTTCCACAGGTACCCCGTGCCGAACTGCGTGGGGCCACCCGCAGCATACCAGTTCGACGAGGCCGAGAAGCTGGCATCGGGACCATTCGACCCGTTGTTCGAGTCGATCACGATCTCCACCGACGGATTGGGATTGGGATTGGGGTTCGGGTCGGGGTTTGGATCCGGATTCGGATCGGGGTTCGGATTCGGGTCGGGGTTCGGGTTCCCGCCGCCGTCGCACCCGGTCTGACCGCTGGGCTCGGTGCAGGTGCACGGCCCGCACGCGCCCTGGTTGGTCTGCCATGCTCCGTCACAGCACTGGTAGGCGGCCGAACAGGCCCCGTCCCCGTAGGTCCCCCCGAAGCTGTGGACGCACGACCCGGCCGGCGGCGGATTCGGGTTCGGGTCCGGATCCGGCTGCGGGTTGCCGCCGCAAAAGCCCTCCGCCTTGGCCAGGTAACTGGCCCACGGCCAGTTCGGCCCCGGGTCGATCCGGTTCCACGGCTGCAGCTGCCCGTGCCCGACCACGTGGTACTTGTCGAGCGGGATCTGATGGTCCTTCGTGATGTCACACACCAGCTTGGCCGATGCCCCGAGCAACCCGTCACTCCACGACGCCTGCTCCGCGTACCCAGCGTGCTCGATCCCGATGGTGAAGTTGTTGCTCGACTTGCCGTTGCGCTCACACGCGACGCCGCTGTTGCGGCTGCAATTGTACTTCGCGGAGATGTGCCACGCCTTCTTGGCCTCGCGCACCAGCTGCGTGATCTCGCTGCCCGTCTTGCTCACCACGTAGTGCGCGCTCACCCCCGAGTTGGAGTTTTTCAGCCAGCTCCAGCACCCGCTGTACGACCCTTCACAGGTATGAATGATGACGAAGCTGGGGTCCCCCGCCGAGCCGCCCGGGCGCGAGCTGTAGTTCGGCGACGGCCGCCAGATGGCCTGCTCGTAGTCGGGCCCGGGCGCCGTGGCCGGATCGAATCGGTCGGACACGAACGGCGCCATGGTCGCGGCGTCCACGTCCAACTGTTGCGCGACGGTACGCAGCACCTCCATGTACACGTAGTAGTCCCGCCCCTCCGGGTCTTCGATGCCGCTGTAGCGCGCGATCACCGGGATCCACGAAAACGGATCGTTGCGGTCCTCGACCCCCTCCTCGACGGCCCAGGCGTCGAACAGGGCCGCCGCCGCGAGCACGTTCGACCGGTAATCCTGCCGCACGTCTTCCACCGCGATCCCCGCCTCGTCCGCCGCCTGCGCGAGCACCGCCCCGCGCAGCGCCATCACGCCGTGGGCGGGTTCCACGTCGTCGAACTCCACCTGCCCCGTCACGAACTCGGTTCCGGTCTCCACCTCGGCCACCGCGCGCAGGATCGCCTCGGGCACGTCGTACGTCTCGGCCGCCTCCGCAAACGCCTCCTCCCCTTCGCCGACCTTCCCCATGTCCGGATCGACACCTCCAAGCCCGCCCGTTCGGCCGCGCCCCCCGCCCTCGTCGGCGCAACCGGGCAAGAACCCGCCGATCAAGGAGAAGGCCACCACGAGTCGGGAAACGTGCGTGCGCATGACACCCATACCTTCCTCGACACACCCAGCCGGTTCCCCAAAAACGTCGTTCAACGCGAATTCGGTGGGCGACTCTCCTAGCTTTGCCTACATCCAACCACCTTGTCGCCCACGGTGCCGGCGCGGGCCCGTGGTAGCTTTCAGACAGCATGCGGGCCGATGCGAACGTGCCCGGCGCCGTCGCCTGCCCGGGCTGTGGGGCGCCCGTGGCGATGCCCACCTTCCGCCTGTCGGCCGTCTGCGCCCACTGTGACACCCCGGTGGTGGACGCGGCCCGCGCCCGCGCCACGGTGGACGCGGTCGTCCCGTTCCAGGTGCCCCGCAAGGCGGCGGCGGCGGCCATCGCCGCCCACCTGCGCGCCCATCGCCTGGCCCCGCGGCGGATCGCGCGGCTGCGCGTGCTCGACCGTCACCTCGAGGGCGAGTTCATGCCCGTCTACGCCATCGACGGGACGGTCACCGGGCGCTACGAGGCCGAGATCGGGATCCATTACACGACCACCACGACCCGGCGCGGGCTCGACGGCAAACGGCGCACGGTCACCGAGGTCAAGACCCAGTGGTTTTCCCTGCGCGGCCGCTGCGGCCGCAACGTCGAGGATCACCTGGCCTCGGGGGCGACAATCCTGCCCGAGCCGGTCGCCAACGCCCTCAAGCCCTTCGACCTGGGCTGGGCCCAGGCGTTCGACCCGCGGCTCGTCGCGGGCTTTGCCGCCTACGCCTTCGACACGCCCCGCGACCAGGCCGTCGATGTCGCCCACGACGAGATCCTTGCAGCCGAGGCCCGTCGGATCGCCCGCGACTTCCTCCCCGGCGACGAGAAGAACCTCGCCTCGCTGACCTCCAATCTCCGGATCGAGCGGGTGCGGCGCGTGCTCGTGCCGATCTGGCGGGCGAAGGTCCCCTACGCCGGCCGGCAACTCGTCTTCACCGTCAACGGCCAGACCGGGCGCGTGCTGGGCAAGGTTCCGGTCTCGCCGTGGAAGGTCGGCGGGATCGTCGCGGCCGTGGCGGCGGTGCTCCTCTACTTGTGGTGGAGGGCGGGCGGATGAGTCGGCTGCTGCGCTGCGAGTCCTGCGGGGGGACGGTGCGCTACGTCGTCGAGCGCAGCGCCGGCGCCTGCCTGTTCTGCGGTGCGAAGACGCTCACCCTGTACGAACCAGACACGCCCCCGGCCGAGCCGTCGGGGATCGTACCGCCGCGGATCCAACCGGCCGAGGCCGCGCAACGCTTCCGAGCGTGGGCGGCCGGCTCGTTCTGGTACCCCAAGGCGCTGCGCGAAGCCCACGTCGAGTTGTCGCCGCTGCTCCTGCCGGCCTACCGCCTCGCCGCCGACGTGACGGCCTACTACGCGGGGCTCGTCCGCGCGTCCACGCGGTCGGGCAAGCGCCCCGTCGCCGGCGAGGAACACTGGCACGACGAGGTCTACGTCCCGGCCTCCGGCGCGCTGTCCGAACCCGAGCTCGCGGCCCTCGAGCCCTTCGACGCCTCCGAGGCCGTCCCGGTGGAGCGGGCCGATGCCCTCGCACGCTGGCCCCAGGAAACGCCCCAGCGCTCCCCCCGCTTCGCCCGGGCGCGCGCCCACGCCCGCATGACCGCCCGCGCCGAGGCGTTCGTCGCCCACGAACGCGGGCTGCTTTCGTGCCGCGTAAGCCCCGTCTTCGAGAACGAGCGCTTCGACCTGTTCGCGGTGCCGATCTACGCCGGCATCTTCGTCCACCGCGGCCGCCCGCGCCGACTGCTGGTCAACGCCCAAACCGGCGAGGTGGTGGGCAAGGCCCCCCTCGACCGCGTCAAGGTCACCCTCGCCGTGCTGCTCGCCGCCGCCGCCCTCCTCGCCACCTGCCGGCTCCTCGGGTGCACGTAACCGCCAAGCCCAAGCCCACGCCGCAACACCGTCCCTTGGCCGCCGCGCCCCGGCGGCCGCAGCCCGTAGACCGAACCGAACCGCCGTTCGTTCGGGACCACCCGCACCCGCCATGGCCGCACCACCGTCCGCCCGCTCCCTCCTGCTCCTGCTCCTCCTGTCGTGGGCCGCCGCCCTCGGCTGCACCGGCAAGACGCCGGAACCGGCCTCCGGCGCCACGGAACCCGCCGGCGCCCCGGCGCCGGACGACCGGCCGTTCGAGGCGACCGTCGCCCGCGTGCAGGGACCGGGTGGTCTCGCCTCGAGCCGGCTGCCCGCCGGCGCCTTCCTCGGGGCGGGTGCCGCCTTGCCGCCGGACGCGACCTACACCACCGGCCCCGACACCCTCGTCGAGCTCGCCACCCCCGGCGGCGCCGCCCTGCGCCTCGACGCCGGCACACGGGTCCGGATCGACCGCGACGGCCGCTGGACCGTCGAGGCCGGCCGGATCTTCTTCGACGTGCCGGACGAACACGAGCCGCTGGCCGTGCGGGCCGGCGGCGACCGGTTCGTCGTCGAGCGCGGCCAGGCCCAGGCCGAACGGCGCGGGGGCACGGGCCGATATCTCGTGGTGTTCGGCCACGCGGTCCTCGAAACCGGCGGCGAGCGGATCGACCTCGGCCCCGGCGCCGACCTCACCACACCCCTCGCCGAGGCCCCCTCGCAACGTCCATTACGGACCATCGCGCCCCTCGAGCGCACCACCTGGGCCATGGTGTTCGACGAGGCGCGGCGCCTGTCCGAGCAGGCCCCCGCCGGCATCGGTTCGCTTTCCGCCCGGCGACCGGGCACGAACCACCGCTTCGAGGCCCTGGCGATCGACGAACAAAAGGTGTTCGTGTCGATCACGGGCCGCGTGGCCGTCACGACCGTCGAGCAGACCTTCCGCAACGACCGCAACGAACGCCTCGAAGGCCAGTACGTGTTCCCGATCCCCGCCGGCGCCTCGATCGCCGGCCTCGAGCTGCTCGTCGGCGACACCTGGCGAAAGGCCGACATCGTGGAGAAGGTCCGCGCCCGCCGCATCTACCGCGCCATCGTGGACGCCGTCGTGCCGCGCGACCCGGCCCTGCTCGAATGGCGGCACGGCAGCCTGTTCAAGATGCGGATCTTCCCGATCCCCCCGCGCGGCACCCGCAAGGTCCGGCTGTCCTACGCGGAGACCCTGCCCGTGCTCGGCGACACCCTCGCCTACCGCTACCCCTTCGGCGGGTCGGACGCGGGGGCCGGCGGCACGCGGATCGGCCGTTTCACGTTCGAGGCGCGGCTCGACGGGCACGCCGTCCCCGGCGGCGCCGAGGCCGTCCGCCCGCGGATGCTCGACGCCCCGGTGGAGGCGGCCGGCCCCGACCTGGTGGTCCGCACCGAGGCCACCGACTTCGCCCCGGCGCACCCGATCGGCCTCGACCTGCCCGCCCCGCCGATGGACGCGGGGGCCTTCGCCCAGGCCGGGCCCGGCCCCGACGGGCGCACCTACCTGCTCGCCACCGTCCGGCCGGATCTGTCGGCACCGGCCGAGCGCGTGCCCACGGACTACGTGTTCGTGTTCGACCGCAGCCACGGCACCGCGCCCGCGCTGTTCACCGCCGCGCGGGGGATCTTCGAGGCGGTGGCGCGGGACCTTCCCGCCCCCGACCGCGTGGCCGTGATCGCCTGCGACACGGCCTGCGACACCGCCCCCGGCGCCCTCGCCCCGCTCGGGCCGGACCGCCTCGACCGGATCCTGTCGTTCCTCGACGCCCAGGTCCTCGCGGGCGCGAGCGACCTCGGCCAGATGATCCGCACCGCCGGTGAGCTGGTCGAGGGCACCGGCCGCCGGGCGGTCGTGGTGTACCTGGGCGACGGCGCGGCGACTTCGGGGGAACTGGCCCTCGACGAGCTGCTGCGCCGCCAGGCCGACGTCCTCGCCCGCGTCGAGCTCCACGCTGTGGCGCTCGGCAGCCGCTCCGACCTGCTGGCCCTTTCCGCCCTGGCGCGCCGCACCGGCGGCAGCGTCGTGCCCGCCGGGCCGTCCGGTGACCTCGGACGCGCCGTGCGGGCCCTGGCGACGCGCACGGCCGTGCCCGCCCTGCGAAACGCCCGCGTGCGCTTTCCACCCGGCGTCGTGGACGTCTACCCGAAGGGCCCGGTCGCCGTGCGGCCGGGCGAGACCCTGACCTTCGTCGCCCGCCTGGCGCCGAACGCCCCGCCACCGGCCGGCGCGCTGCGCCTTGCCGGCACGGCGAGCGACGGCACGCCCGTGGCGGTCGAGCTTCCACTCCACCTCGACCGGCCGGCGCCGGTCGGCGGCACGATCGGCGCCCCCGCCTGGACCGGTGCGCCGGCGACGGCGACGCCCGCCCTGGCCGGTGCCCGCATCGCCCACCTGTGGGCCCGCCACGCCATCGACGAACGGACGGCCGCGGAGGGCTACGCCGCCCGCGACGCCATCGTCGCCCTGTCGAAGACGTACCACGTGATCTCCCGCTACACCGCCCTGCTCGTCCTGGAGAACGAGGCCATGGCGCGGCGCTTCGGCCTTCGCAGGACGAAACGCAAGCGCTGGCGACGGCGCCGCACGCGGACGCGGGCCCCCGCTTCCAACCTGCCGATCGAGCCCTTCGAGCCCGAGGTGTCTTCCGCACCGGCCCCCAAGGCGCGCCGGTCCCGGTCGTCCGGCCGGCCCCCCGCCCGGCCAGGTCCTCCCCCCGCGACCCCCTTTTCGTCCGGAGCGGACGGTCGCTGGGCCGAGACCGAGAAGGCGGCCTCCGGGCCCACCGCGGACGCCGCGGGCCTCGATGGCGCCGGCGGCCCGCTGCGGTACGACGAACCCCCGCCGCCCGTGCCGCCCGAGCAGACGATCCCGGTCCCCTCGGTCGGCTCGGGCGAGGCCTGGCCGGGCCTGGCCCGCCGGGGTCGGGCGCTCCCGCGCCCGGTCGTCGAGCCGCCCGACGCGGTGTTTCCCCGACTCCGTGCGAAGGTCAAGCGCCTCGAGGCCGCCGTGGCCGCGGACCCGACCCGCCGCAAGGCCCACCGCGCCCTGGTCCGGGGGGCGATCGCCGCCGGCCACCCGCGCGCCGTGGCCTTCGCGCGGGCCTGGGTCGAACGCGACCCGGACTTCCCGGAGGCCGTGGCGGCCCTGGCCGACGCCCTGGTGCAGGCGGGGGACCCGCTCGCCCACCGGGTGCGCGCGGGGATCTTCGAGGCCCGCCCCTTCGACCGGACCGGCCACTGGCGCATGGCCCGGGTCCTCGGCGCCCGCGGAGACTTCGTGCGGGCCTGCTCCCACCTGCGCGCGGTCGTCAGCATCGACCCGACAGACGTGGCGGGTTGGCGCGCCCTCGCCGGTTGCCTCGTGCGCGCCGGGCGGATCGACCGGGCGCGGGCGATCGTCGGGGAGGCGCGGTCGCGCCCGGCGCTCGACCACGAAAGCGCCCGGCGCGACCGCCGGATCAAGGCGACCCTCGACCAACTCGATGCGACGCTGCACCAGGAACCGGACCGCGTCCGGTCCGACCTGGACTTCGTCCCGTTCCCGCCGGACAGGCTACGCGGCCGGTGGACCGTGCAGGTTGCGACCGCCTCCGGCCCCGCCCCCGAGATCCTCGTGGTCGGCGAGGACGGGACGGTGGACGGGACCTGCTGGCCACACCGGACCTGGATCGGAGAGGAACCCGCGCGCCGGACGGTGGCCGTGTCGCGCGGCTATGCCTTCGTCGAGATCTCGAACCCGTCGGACCGCCCGCTGCGCGCCACCGTCCGCATCGAAGGGACGCGGCGACCCGCAACCTTTCCGGTGGACCTGGCGCCGGGCCAGGCGCGGCGCCTCGCGCACATTCGTTGACCCAGGCACGGGTACGTTGCGCAAATGGCGCAGCTTGCGAGAAAGGGATCCATCTTCGCCCGTCGAGCGACCACCCGGGCGAACGCGGCGTGCACCCGGGCCGCCCATGGCGGCCGCCCGCCCGCCGTGTTATCGCCCCTCCACCTACGGGAAGGACGCAACACCGGATGCCGAACGACCCCCGACGACCGAGCCAGCCCGCGATCCCCTTCGACGTGGAGATCCTCGCCAACCCGACGCAGGACGAGCTTCGCGCCCTCGCCTTCGAGCACGCGCCGTTTTGCCTGCGCACGGCCATGGGCAGCCTCGACAAGATCGCCCGCAACAAGGCCCGGATGGCCCGGTACACGTACGTGATCGACCGGGGCACCTGGACGGGCGGGTACTCGCACAAGACCATCGAGCCCGAAAAGGCGCAGGCGCTCATCGACGCCCAGGCTGCCTACGTGCGGGCAAAGGGCAAGCTCATCGCCATCGAGGGCTACGTGGGGCTCGGCCCGCGCGCGATGCCGGTGCAGTGGCTCTACACCCTCGAAGGGGCGAACATCGCCGGGATGCAGCAGGTCCTCGCCTTCCCGCGCGAAGCCGTCGAGACCGACGCCGAGCGCGCCGAGCCCTTCCGCCCGGCCCTGCGGCTGGTCTACACGCCGGACTTTCGACCGGACATGCCCGGCGGCCAGGCCATCGTGGTGGACCTCGATCACTTCGTCACGTACGTCATGGGCCCCGACTACTTCGGGGAGAGCAAGAAGGGGGCGCTGCGGATGCTCGCGGCGTGGGTCTATGCAAACGGCGGCCTGCTCATGCACGCCGGCGCCAAGGAGATCCGACACGGCGGCGACGACCGCCTGACGATGGGGATCTTGGGTCTGTCCGGCACGGGCAAGACCACGACGACCTTCAGCAAGCAGGGGGACGCGGCTCTTCCGATCCAGGACGACATGATCGCGATCTGGCCGAAGGGCGAGATCTCGGTCACCGAAAACGGCTGCTTCGCCAAGACCTTCGGCCTTGCGGAGCAGACCGAGCCGGTGATCTACCGCGGCACGATGAGCCCGTCGTCGTGGCTGGAGAACGTCTACCTCGACGAGACGGGCCGACCGGCGTTCTCGAAGACGACGCTGTCGCCGACCGACGTCGCCCGCCTGCGCGAGATCCTGGTGGGCACGGGCGCCCCCGCCGAAAACGTCGATGCCTACGTGGCGGGCAAGGTGCAGATCGAAGACGTGATGGAGGGCACCGTGCCCAAGGACGGCTGGGACTTCGTGTGCTGGACGGAGAACGGCCGCTCGATCATCCCGCTTTCGGCCCTCGACGAGGCGGCCGACCTCGAGGACCTGCCGCCGCTGCGATCCCTGGGGATCCTCAACCGGGACGAGGGCCCCGACGCGGCCACCCCCGGCATCGTGCGCTTCGTGTCGCCCGAGCAGGCGGCCGGATACCTGATGCTCGGCGAGACGAGCAAGACCTCGGCGGCGGGCAAGGAGCGCGGCAAGACGCGGTCGCCGTTCACGCAGCCGTTCTTCCCCTATGCCCACAAGCTCCAGGCCCGGCGCTTTTCGGAGCTGGCGGCCACGTTCCCGTCCGACATCGTCATGTGGATGATGAACACGGGCTTCGTGGGCGGCGACGCCCGCGCCGTGGAGGCGGGCGAGGCCCTCAAGGTCAAGATCCGCCACTCCTCGGCCATGCTCGAGGCCCTCATCGCGGGGCGGATCCAGTGGAAGCGCGATCCCGACTTCGGCTACGAGATCGTGGACGCCGACCACCCGGCGAACGCGGCGCTGGTCGAGGCGGTGGGCGCGGAGATCCTCGAGCCGCGGCGCTTCTTCGAGGCCCGCGGCCGCATGGAGATCTACCGCGACTGGGTCCGCCGCATGAAGGCCGAGCGCGCGGCGTTCCTGCGCGACTTCGGCGTGGACGAAGCCATCGTCGCGGCGGTCGTGCCTTCGTAGGCCCCGGCCGCCCGCCGCGCGTGACGCCCCCGCGCCGGTGGGGTACCGTGGCCGGTATGCTGGATCGGATCTTCTCCGCGGCCTGCCTGGGCGCGCTGGCGGCCTGTGCGGGCTCGTCGGGGCCGGGCGCGTCCACGAACACGACGGGCGGTTCGAGCGGAACCGCCACCACGGCCGCCGGCACCGGCTCGGACACCGGCGGCGCGGCGTCGGCCTCCACCGGGGACGACGACGGTCCAGGCGGCGAGTGCATCCTGTGGGAGCAGGACTGCCCCGACCCCACGCAAAAGTGCATGCCCTGGTCGCTGGCGGACGACCGCGTGCCGGACACGACGAAGTGTTGCCCCGAGGCCCCCATGCCCAAGCAGGTGGGCTCCGACTGCACGATCCAGGACTACGACGGAAGCTGCCTCGACGACTGCGAACGCGGCAGCGTGTGCGTGCAAGACGACCCGGAAACACTGTCGGGCGTCTGCGGGGCGCTGTGCGACGTGCAAGATCCGGCCCCCTGCCCCCCGGACCAGACCTGCAAGCCGTTCTTCGAGAACATCCCGGGCGCACCGGTGGTCCCGATCTGCATGGACCAGTGCGATCCGCTGCTGCAGGACTGCATCCGGCCGGGTTGGAGTTGCATCCCCGACTCGCCCACGGCCTCGGGCATGAGCGGCTTCCTGTGCGCCCCGCCCCCGCCGGGGCAGCGCGTGCCCATGTTCGGCGCGTGCGCGCTCGCCAACGACTGCGAACCCGGCCTCGTGTGCGTGCCGGCGGACCTCGTCCCGGGCTGCAACTTCCTGTTCTGCTGCACCAGCTACTGCGACCAGACGGGCCCGGACCCGTGCCCCGGGCACGACCCATCGCTCGCGTGCGTGGACTGGCAGGCGCCGAACCCCAAGTGGGACCACGTGGGCGTGTGCGTGATCCCGACGTAGGCGAACGGCCTCAGTGCCCCGCCGCCCGCAGGTCGCGGGCCCGGTCGAGGTAGAACGCGCGATGGTCGAACATGGGGCTGGTCGCGCCGGCCACCTGCCCCACCTCGTCGAAGTGATCGGCCGGTACCGTCCCGTGATACGTGCCCCACGGGGCGCTCGACACGGGCACGACCCCATCGTTGTCGCCGGCGACGGACGAGAGGATCTCGTACCCCGTGGCGATGGGCGCGTCCACCACGTCACCGCACACGGCCAGGGACAGGCAGGTCCGGCCCATCCACGACTGGTAGTCCACCCGCGGGTCGTCCGGGTTTTCGGGGTTGAACGTCCCCTGGACGAACGCCTCGGACAGGGATCCAAACGACGCCATGGCGTCGGAGTCGAACCCCCCGCCGGCCCCGATCGTCTCCAGCAGGAACGCCAGGGCCAGCCCCGCCGGCCCATCCTCGAGCCCCAGGGCGATGTCGGCCAGGGGGGTGCCGCGGTGGGGGGTCGCCACCGTGTAGAGCGCCGCCACGCGGTCGCCGTACCCGAGCGTGCTGATGGCGTAGCGCGCGTCGAGCCCGCCCTGGCTGTGGGCGACCAGATCGACCTTGCGCGCCCGGTGCGCCGCGAGGACTTCGTCGATGGCGTCGGCGAGCTGCGCCCCGCGCACCGCGTGGCCGTTGTACGGGTCGAGCACCGGAAAGGCCACGGGATAGCCTCGTTCGGACAGCGTCGGCCCCACGTCGTAGAAATAGTCCACCGGACCGATCTGCTGGAATCCCGTCCATCCATGGACGAACACGATGGGAAACCGCGTGGTCTCGAGGTCACACCCGGCCGTGCACGTCACCGTGAGGTCGTAGACGCGCGCGGTGTCGTCCGCGGTCTCGACGAACACGGCGAACTCGCCCGAGCGGGGGGCGTCGAAGAGCACCTGGGCCCCCTCCGGCCCCTCCCCGGCGGCCAGGGGCGCGCCGGCGTCGGCCGCCTCGTCGGGATAGCGCACGACCAGGCGAATCGGCCCGTCGGCCTCGACGTGCAGCGCGTGCTTCGACCCGGCCGGCAGCGCCGCGAAGTACCGGTCGCGCGAACACCACGCGAGCGCGACCCCCGAGACGGTCGGGCCCACGTCGAGCACCCCGCGATCGACGGTGGCCACCTGGTCACACACCGGGGGAAGGTCGGGCGGAAGATCCGCCGCCGGCGCCCCGGTGGTGTCGCTGGCCGCAGCGCCGCTCGCCGTCTCGGAGGCGGCAGAGGTGCCCCCGGCGCCGCCGGCCGCGGGCACGTCCGCCCCACAGGCGACCGCCCCGCCGAGCAGGAGGATCGTCGTTTTTCGTCGCACCCGACCGGCGATCCTACCGCGAAGGTCGGCCCACGTGGGCACCCGCGCTGAACACGCCTTTCGCCGCGCATCCCGCTCCGCCGCCCCGCGCACCGTCGCGTCCCACCACGGATGTGGCGAGGTACGACGGGCGCAGGCGGGCGGCGGACGGACCGGCCCATGCGAAGCAGCCTGGTATGGATCGTGCGAGGCCAGCGGGCGCCATGTCCCACACGTCGCTCGCACGCGTCCTCCTCGTATCGGCGATCCTCGTGCCCGGCTGCAGTGACGGCGGCGGCGGGTCGGGCACCGGCACGGACACCGAGACCGGCGGCTCGACGGGGGCCTCCTCCGGCACCACCGTGGCGACGGCGACGGACACCGGCACGGCGACGGGGGCCGGCACGGGCGGCGGTGCGGGGCTCGTCCCGTGCGAGCCAGGGGCGGACGACTGCGGGGCCGATCTGTGCGCCGGGCGGCCCCAGGCGGGGTTCTACTGCCGGCCGCCGTGCCCCGAGGGCGCGGCCGAGGGGGACGCCTGTGGCCGCGCGGGCGTGTGCCTGCCGGGCGACGACGTGTTCGGAGACGGCGCGCTGGCCTGTTTCGAGCTTTCCGACTGCGACTTCATGACCGGCGCGGGCTGCGACACCGCGGCCGGCGAGACCTGCGCGGTCATCGACGCCGACCCGTTGCGAACGGCGTGCGAGCCCCACGCGCCCGGGGCTCCCGGCGCGACCTGCGGCCCCGGTGGGATCCTCGGATGCGACCCGGGCCTCGCCTGTCTCGGTGCGGACCTCGACGGCGGCGACCCCGGCCGCTGCACCACCTGGTGCGTGCCGGGGGACCCCCTGCCCGCCGGCTGCCCGTCGTGCGTCCCCGTCACCGACCAGATCGGAACCTGCGCCGAGTGCTCGATCCTGGCCGACGACTGCCCCCAGGGCGAGCAGTGCCAGCCCGTGCAGGAGCTCGCCGGCGGCGTGTGCGTCGGTTTCGGCCCGGGCGGCGAAGGCGACCCGTGCACCGTGGCGGATGCGACCGCAAGCTGCCAGCAAGGGCTGGTGTGCCTGGAGCTCGCCGACGACGTGTTCCAGTGCGTGGCCACCTGCGACCCGGCGGCCCCGGCCTGCAGCGATCCGGACAAGACCTGCAACGATGTGGGGATCTTGCTGCCGGATCTCCCGAACGGGATCCTCGGGGTCTGTCTCGAACAGGACGTCATGTGGTGCACGCCGGGTGGGACGCCCGATGGGTGCGCGAACGACCAGATGTGCCTGGCCGTGGATCCCGACGTCGGGGTGTGCGCGGACACGTGCGACCCGACCACCGGCCTGGCGGCCTGCGCGGGCAACTACGCCTGCCTGCCCGCCGTGGACGGCGCGCCGTTCCTCGATCCCTTCGCGGTCGGCAACGGTGCGTGCGGCGAAGGTTGTGCTGCCGACGCGGACTGCCCGGGCCAGGCCCGCTGCCTGCTGCTCGCGGGCCTCGAAGCCGGCGGTGTGTGCGGCGCCGCGTGTGCACCGGCCGACCCGAACGCCTGCGGGCCCGGTCAGACCTGCGTGCCGCTTGCGAACGACCCGCAAAACGGCGCCTGCGTTCCGGGCGGCACGAGCTGCGACGGCAGCGACCCGACGAGCTGCGGCGTGGGCTCCACCTGCGTGGCGCTCGACGGTGCCCCCGGCGAGGGCGCCTGCCTGCCCGCCTGCTTCGAGCAGGACCCGAACGCCTGCAACGGGGCCGGCGGCACCTGCCAGGTCCGCACGGATCCGGCGTTCCACACGGGCGCGTGCGTGGGCCAGCCCACCGCCTGCGACCCCGTGGCCCAAAGCGGCTGCGATCCGGGGCTAGAGCGCATC
>JALSIN010000323.1 GCA_026989935.1 Polyangiaceae bacterium
GTGCAGCTAGATCATGGCGCCTGGAAGGGAATCGGCATCTGGACCTGCGCCCAGTCCACCCGGCACAGGGCGTCACTCACGCTGCCCCCACGGGCCGGCCGGGGGATGGCCACGAACCGCGCACCCAGGCCGGGGTACACATCCCCCCCCGCGCGACATCTGCGATCCTTCCCTCATGACGGCCAGACGCAAATCGCATTCACCTCGGTCGTGTCACAGACCATGCCTTCGGGACAAGGGGTGCTCGGGGGGTTGCAACCCAACGTGCAGTCCGGGTCGATATCCGTGGGTGAATCATCCCAACATTCCACGTCCACGTTTGTCGAGGAGGGGGAGGCACACCCTTCGTATGCGGGGTGGGACTTGTCTGCCTCGCTGCAATCCGGCAGCGGCGAACTGGGGGGATAGGGACAACTGTACTCCCAGCCAAACTCCGGCGCACACCATGCCCATACGGGCACGCACACGGACCCCAGCATGGTGACCTTGCAGACCGCGCGGAGGCACGTCTGGAAGTTTTCGTTGTAGGTGCTCGGGCAGTCCTCGTCGGTGCTGCACGGGCGATACGGCCCATCGTAGGGCGCCATGCCGCCCCCCGTCCCCGTCCCCGTCCCCGTGCCGGTGCCCGGGTTCGGGTCGTAACACCCGCTCGTGCTCGTGCTGGTCGTCGAGGTGCTCGTGCTCGTACTGGTCGTCGAGGTGCTCGTCCCCGTCGTGCCGCGCGTGCTCGAAGCGCCCCCCGAGGTCCCGCCCCCGGACGACGCCCCGCCCGACCCGTCGCCCCGGGGCATCCCGCTGCGCACCCCACAGGCCGCCCCCCCTCCCAGCAGCAGCCCCGCCACCCACAGCCCCGCCGCCATGGCCCGCAGACCACCGCCCCCGGCCCACTCCGCCGCCTCGGCGCCGGGCGAGCCCCCCGCGGTCTTCCGTGAAAACGTCCGTGTCGTCATGTCGTCGTGTCCTTTGCCGTGCAGCTAGATCATGGCGCCTGGAAGGGAATCGGCATCTGGACCTGCGCCCAGTCCACCCGGCACAGGGCGTCGATGGCGTGTGCGCGCAGGCGGCGGGCGTAGGGCGAGTCGATGTCTTTCGCGGCGACCAACCCGAACTTGTCCCGGTCCCTGGCCTGGTTGACCGAGACGATGACGTCCACGCCGGCAGGCACGCTGCAGCGATGCGCCACGAGGTCCGCATCCGGCACGTCCCAGGGGATCCGGCCGTCCGGGGTCAGGGGCGCCAGGGCGTACCTGACCCCGCCCTGGACGCAGCGCGCCTCGACCTGCTGCGTGGCGGGCCGCGGCACCCGCCGGCACACGAACCCCTCGGGGCACTCGCCGCTCAGACATAGATCGCCGAGGATCATGTCCGCCTCATTGCTGCCGAACTGGCGCTCGTAGCTGGCCGCGTGGCTGGGGATCAGGCCAAAGTGGGCGCGGCTGCTCTCCCCGTCCCTCGGCCTCGCATAGCCCCACGTGTTCATGGGCCCCGATCGGCCTTCCTCCACCCGATACCGCCCCATGAGTTCGAGCCACAGGGGCAGCTCGACGGCCATGGAGCCCTGGCCGGGCGAGACGCTCATGCCGGCGTGTTCGACGGCCACCGGGCTGGGGCTCACGCCGGCCTTCAGGGTGCCCCAGGCGAAGCGGCCGCCCTCCTTGGCGATCCACTTGGCGGCGTTGCAAAACATGGGGTACATGCCGAAGACGCCCAGGGGAATCGGGTAGCAGAACACGTCCGCCACCTTCTGATCCCAGACCGTAGGATACCAGCTCTGCTGGTTGTCGCTCCATTGCCGGTAGCGGATCGGTTCTTCCGGGGCGGGGTTGTTGGCAAACGTGTTGCTGGGGAAGATCCCGAGCGGCGACCCCTCGCCGCCTTCGATCCCCAGCTCCGAGCTCAAGAACTCCGCCAGGGCCGTCGCTGACGGCTCGTTTTGCAGGTCGAACCGCGCCGCGAAGGGCCGGCCCGTCAGGCGCTCGATGACGAGGTGCTGGATCGAGAAGTTGCCGTTGACGTACTCGTACCGCTGCGCGGGCATGTTCACCAGGGCTCGCTGCATGGTGGCGACGAACAGCTCCTCCAGGCTGGGACGCCGCACGAAGGCGGGGCCCTCGTCGTCCGTGACGGGGACGCCCCGCACGGCCGCCAGGGCGCTGTTTGCGGCCGCCGCGTTGCCCACGTGGGTGATCCACAGGCTCGCCTGCTCCCCTCGAACCGCGTCGATGTCGGCCCAGCCCCGCAGATCCCGAATCATCGTCATGGCCGTCTCGGGCTTCGCCGTGCCCGGGTTGCCGGTGCTGTGGCGCATCAGGTCACCCAGGGTCACCTGCTGCCAGCGCGGGTCGGCGTAGTACGGCGGGCTACCAGACCACATGTCGTCTCGGATCTCGCACCGCCGGCCGCTGAAGCCGTCCGGGCAGGTGCACAGCCCCTGCTTGGTGACGGTCACATCGCCGTTGTCGCCCCACTCGATGGTGTCCCAAAGCTTGCAGGTGCCGCCGTTCTTGCATGGTTGCGAGCTGCCCGGCCCGAGGTCGCAGTTCTTGGGATGATCGAGCCCACTCGGCGGAAACGGGCTCACCAGCGGCTCGAACCCACACAGGATGTCCGACAGGCGCGGGGGCAACAGCTCGTAGCGGTGGAACATGCTGTTGCCGCACAGGGGAATGGCCTCGATCTGGGCGTCGGTGGGGGTCTGCGCATTGCCGAACGGGATGGTCTTCTCGCGCCACTTCTTGCGCACGGCCCAGCGCACCATCGCGGCGAGCAGGACCTTGCTGTTGCTGCCGATCCGGATCGGGTCCGTCGGCCGCAGGGCGCGGCCGGCCGGATCGAAGGCGTCCTCGCAGCGCAGGTTCCAGAATCCGTTCGGAGTGTCCGTGGGGGCACCACGGGTCCGCCCATAAGCGGCGCGATAGACCTCGACGCCATTCCACTGCACGGCGACGGACAGGGCGCCCACGCAGCGGTCCCACATGTAGTCGGTCAGGGAGCGATCGAACCAGTCGAACAGGGCATCGTTGAGCCCGCCGCCGCGCGTGCGCTGGATCGCCCCGTGAGACAGAACGACCGGGACGGTGATGCTCACGTCCTGACAACAGGCCGGGTGCACCTCGACCAACGCCTGCCCCTCGGCGTCCGGCGGCGGCGTGTAGACCATGGTCCCCCCCGCCCCCGGCGCCAGCGTGCCGCCCCCCTCCACCACGGTCCACACCAGCTCGCGGTCGTAGTCCCCGATCCCGTCGAGCAGCGGCGTAAGTTCCCGCGCCTCCCCCGGCGCGACGCTGCGCTGCTGCCCGGTCACCCACAGGGCCGTGGGCGGGTTGTCGTACTGGCACCCGGGCCCGAAGGCCCCCGGCTGGCAGGCGCAGGTGGCGACGCCTTGCGACACCTGGCAGGTGCCCCGGCCCCCGCAGGCATCGTCGTCGCACGTGGCCGCGGGGATGCAGACCCCGTCGAAACGCACGTAACCGGTGTCGCAGGTCTCGCACTTCCAGCCCGCGTAGCCGGCGTCACACTGGCAGATCGAGATGTCACCAGCCTGGCTGCATACCCCCCGCCCCGAGCAGTCCACCTGCGGGTCCACACATGCCTGCCCGACACAAGTGCCCGTGCCAGGGTCCAGGGAAAAGCCCGGGGCGCAGCTCGTGCAGTCTGTCGCCGGGTCCCAGCCCCAGGGACAGTCGCAAGCAGGTCCGTCGGGACCGTCGCTGCAGGTGCCGATCCCCCCGCAGGTGTTGCCGATGCAGGTTCGGCTGCAATCGGGGCCGCCGTAGCCCGCGTCGCAGGTGCACTGGGCCACACCGTCCACCACGGCACACGTGCCGTTGCCCGAACAGGTGTCGGGCCCGCAGACCTCGTCGGGGACGCACTGTATCTGGTCGCCCACGGCGGCGCCATGAAAGCCCGGGGCGCAGTGGGTGCAGCCGGCGCCGGCGTAGCCCTCGTCGCAGGCACAGGCGACCTTGGGGGGCGGGTCGTGCCCCACGGCCACGTCCACGCAGTCTCCGCGCCCCCCGCACAGAAAGGCCCGGCACGCGGCCCCCAGGACGCAAGTGTCCCCGGGGCCCGGCTCGTGGTAGGGCAGGCAGTCGCCGCAGCCCAACCCGGTACGCCCCTCCGGGCACGTGCACTCGGCGGCGCCCCCGTCCTCCGTGCAGGTGCCCAGACCGCAGTCCAGGTCCGCGCAGGTCTCGTCCGGGACGCAGCGCAGGGCGCCGGCCTCGCCACCGTCCTCCGGCGCGGGGTGGTCGTCGTCCCCCGGCGGCGTGGGCGGCCCCTCACCGTCGGGACCTTCGAGGTGATACCCCGGGGCGCACTGCCCGCAATCCGGGCCGTCCCAGCCCGGGGCGCAAGCCTCGCAGCGCTCGCCCGTGAAGCGGGCCGGACACTCGCAGGTGAAATCTTCCGTGCCGGGCACCTCGACGCACCGCCCCGCGCCGCAGGCCGGCTGCAGGCACTGCGCCAGGCACGGATGCGGCTCCACGCGGACCTCCTCGACGCCGGTGACCTCGAGCCCCGCCGCCTCGGCCTGCGCCAGGGGCACGGGCAACGTGAGCACGTCGTGCCCGGGCCCGCCGTCCACGAAGTCACCCTCGGCCAGTTCGCAGGAGGCAGCCACGATGATTCGGTCGTCCCCGGGCCCGCCGAGGGCGCGGTCGGCCCCAACCCCCGCGAACAAGGTGTCGTCCCCCTCGCCGCCGTCGAGCACATCGTCGCCGGCGCCGCCGTCGAGCAGGTCCCGGCCGTCGCCTCCAGCCAGGTCGTCCCGGCCGCCGTGCCCCCGCAGCACGTCGTCGCTCGCCTCGCCCCGCAGGATGTCATCGCCTGCCTCGCCCCACATATCGTCGACCCCGGCCCCACCCCGAAGCTCGTCGTTTCCGTCGCCCCCGCGCAGGCGATCGTCTCCGTCCCCGCCGGCCAGGTGGTCCTCTCCGGCCTCGCCATACAGCACGTCCGCCCCCGGGCCGCCGTCCACCACGTCGTCCCCGGCGCCGCCCATCACGGCGGTGCGCCCCGGCCCCGCAACGGCAACGGCGTCGTTCCCGCCGACCATGACGTGGCAAACCTCCTCCACGGCCTGTGGGACCTCGTTCGCATCGTCGTCGTACATCACCACCGGCAGGTCCACGGGGCAGCAGACCGCGCCCCAGCAGCGCCCCACACGGGCCTCCGGGCCATCCCCTGCCCCCCCGGCGCCGTCCCCTCCTTCACCACCGCAGGTCGTCAACAGCGCACACATCAGAATCCGCGACGCCGCCGAGATCGATCCTCCGGCCCTCTTCCTCTCTTCCTCTCTTCCTCTCTTCCTCTCTTCCTCTCTTCCTCTCTTCCTCTCTTCCTCTTCCCGGCGTGCCTGCGTGGTTCGTGTTGCATGGGTCGCTCCGATCCGACGAGGCGACCCCGCTGCCGCGCACGAGCCCGCTTCGACAAGGATCGAGGAAAGCACAGGGGGCGGGGGGTCGTCAAGTGCGGTGGCACGATCCCGCGAACGGGCGAGCCCGCACCGGGAGAGACCTGGTGCAACACGAGGTCACGGGGACGGGGCCCCCATGGCACCGTCGCCGGCGCACCAGCCGGCCCGGACGCCCGGGTGCATCGTACGCAGGGCGACGCGGAGAACGGACCGGACGCCCCTTTCCTCCATGGACCTCCATGGACCTCCATGGTCGAAGATGGGCCCCCTTCGTCGGCCCCGGAGCCCCCCTCGCCGCCGGGATCGGACGAACGTGGACCGACCCGCCCGACACCTCGAACGGGCCGCTCGGGGCGAGCGCCGGCCACCGGCGACGGCGCACGGCCGCCCCGCGCTCGCCCCCCTTCGGCGTGGCGCGCGGCGAACCCTACGACCGCGTGGTCCGGTACTCGATGAAGTCGTCGTGCTCGGGTACGTGCACCACGCGCTGGACGAAGACCCCGGGCAGGTGCACGTCGTCCGGGTCGAGGGCGCCGGGTTCGACGAGTTCGTCCACCTCGGCGATCGTCACGCGCCCGGCCATGGCCGCGAGCGGGTTGAAGTTGCGCCCCGCCCGGCGAAAGCGCAGGTTGCCGAACCGGTCGCCGACGGCCGCCCGCACGATGGCAAAGTCCGTGCGGATCGCGGTCTCGAGCACGCACGGACGGCCGCCGAGGGTGCGCACCTCCTTGCCCTCGGACACCACCGTCCCCGCCCCGGTGGGCGTGAAGAACGCCTCGATCCCCGCGCCCCCGGCCCGCAGGCGCTCGGCGAGGGTCCCCTGCGGGTTGAGCTCCACCTCCACGTCGCCGGCGAGCATCTGCGCCTCGAGATCCGGGTTGCCGCCGACGAAGCTGCAGATCACCCGCGCCACCTGGCGGTTCTTCAGCAGGATCGCCAGACCCTTGCCCTGGTTGCCGCAGTTGTTGCTGACGATCGTCAGGTTTTGCCGGCCCGAGTCGGCCACGGCACGGATCAGCGCTTCGGGGTTGCCGCACAGGCCGAACCCCCCCACGGCGATGCTGGCGCCGTCGGACAGGTCGAACAGGGCGCGCTGCGGCGATTCGTACACCTTGTCTGGCATGGTCATGGCGTCTTGCCTCCCGGCGCGTCGAGCACCGCCGCGAGAGCCTCCACGAAGCCCGCCAGGGCTTCGGCCTCGATGACGAGCGGCGGGCACACGTACAGCATGGGCCCCTTGGCGGGCACGAAGTACCCGTTCGCCCACAGCCCCCGCCCGACGGCCGCGGCGGGCCCGTCCAGCTCGATCCCGATCTGGAGGCCGCGACCGCGCACGTCTCGGATCGCCGGGCACCCCCGAGCGAGATCCGCGAGCCGGCCCAGGAGGTCCGTCCCCAGCCGCGCGGCCCGCTCGACGAGCCCCTCTCGTTCGATCACGTCGAGGCAGGCCGCCGCCGCCGCGCACCCGATCGGGCTGCCGTAGTGGGTCAGGCCGCAGTAGAGCACGTGGTCGTCGAAGTGCGCCGCCACCGGGCCCGACACGAGGGCCGCCGAAAGCGGCGCGTACCCCGAGGTGAGCCCCTTGCCCAGGACGATCACGTCCGGCCGGCCGCCGAAGTGCTCGAACCCGAAGGTCCGGCCCGTCCGCCCGAGGCCGGAGAACACCTCGTCGGCCACGAGCAGGAACCCGTGGCGGTCGGCCAGGGCCCGCGCGGCGGGCCAGAAGTCCGGCGGGGGGATCTGCAGCCCGTTCGTGCCGGTCAAGCCCTCCAGGACGACCGCCGCCACCCGGTCGGGACCGGCCTCGTCCACGGCGGCCTCGAGGGCTTCGACCCAGTCCGACGGCCGGCCCTCCGACGGCGGCCGCGGGGGATACGGGTCGTCGATCCACGGGCCGCCCCCCGCGGCGAAGGGTGCGCGGCGCGGATCGCCGGCCACCCCCAGCATCGCCAACGTGGCCCCGTGATAGGAGCGCCGCCGCGCCAGCACGCGGTCCCGGCCGGTGACGAGCATGGCGATCTTCACCGCGTTCTCCATGGCTTCGGCCCCGCCGAGGGCGAAGAACACCCGGTCCATGCCCGACAGCCGGCGCAGGCGGTCGGCCAGGGCCGTGCGCTCGGGCACGTCTGCGTGCGGTCCGGCCGTCAGCACCGCGCGCTCCACCGCCCGCCGCAGCGCGTCGAGCACGTGCGGGTGGGCGTGCCCCACGTGGACGTTGTAGGACTGGCTGCCGAGATCCCACTTCCACCCCTCGCCGGGCACGTGAAACCGGGCGGCATCCGCCCGGTCCACCGGAAAGGACCAGGCCCCCCTTTGGGCCTGCCACGTACGAAAGTGGGGGGCGGCGGGGCCGGTCACGGGCCCACCTCCCGGCACGGGATCTCGGGGCATCCCTGCCAGCGGCGCACCCGGGTGTCGATCGGCACGGCCCCGGCCAGGCACCCGGCCGCCGCGCGCACCCGCCCGCCGCACAGCGCCATGGCGATCCCCCCGCAGGTGCGCGAGGCCGACGGATCCCCGCCCGCATCGTCCACGTGGGAGCAGATGCTGCGGGGATAGCCCTCGTGGCTCGAAAGCAGGGCCCACAGGTCCTCGATCGTCCGGGGGCGAAGCTGGACGAACAGCGTCGAGGCCAGGTCCATGCGCCGAAACGTCGTGCTCGCCGGCGAGACCTTCTCGGCGCGACGCAGCGAGGGGTCGAAGCAGTGGTTCGTGTGCAGGAAGCTGGCCTTCGCGCCGCGCTGGGTGACGACCTTGCGCCGGGCGCTGCACTCGACGCCGTAGAACGATCGGCCGTCGGCGATCATGTAGTGGTGCCCGCTCGAAAGCGGCGTGGCCAACAGCAGATCGCGTGCGGCCTCGGCGTCCGGGGCCGCCAGCATCCGCCGCACGAGGGCCGGCCACACCACGCCCACCTGCCCGTCCGTGGAGGACAGGTTGTTGATCGTGACCCCCACCCCGGTCCCCGATAGCCCCGCCATCCCGAGGCACCCGGTCAGCGAGAAGCACAGCATCTCCGGCCCGCCGGGCGGGTCGAACCGCAGCAGGCGCACGAAGGGCGCGGCGGTGCCGTGCATGTCCCAGGTCTGGCCCAGCACCGGACCGTACCACCCGTCCGTATACACGGCCGTGCAGCCGCCCGGGTCCGCCGGCGCGGCGGCGGCCGCCCCCACGGCCTCGGGCGGCACGTCCCGCAGGTCCGTGTAGTGGTTCAGGATCACCACGTCCACCGGATCCACCCCGGCGCCGCGGGCGATGCCGCACAGCTCGGCGTGCAAGTCCGCGTCGAATCGTTCGAGCACCGGCAGGTGCGCCGCCGCCACCTTGCGCAGCACGTCCTCCGTGCCGAAACGCCCGCGCACGAGGGCCAGCTCGGACCGGATCCGCGCAAGCTCGCGGATCTCCGCCCGGAACAGGGCGCCGTGGGCCTCGCCGCGCGCGGCCGCAGACGCCTGGTCGAAGACCACCTCGAAGCCGTTCACGAGCCGGCTCCCGGCGCGGCCCCGGCGGCCAGGGCGTCTTCGAGGGCGGGCAGGATCCGGCGCCGCGCCGCCACGAGATCCTCGGCCGTCTGATCGAAGGCCGGGCAGCACACCAGCACGCCGGGCGCCCCCCGCCCGAAGACCACCCCCGACGCCCGCCCCACCGCGCACACGAGCTCGCGCAAGGCGGGCGAAAGACGCACCGTGCGGAAGAGGCCCAGGCCGCCGGTGGTCCCGCCCGTGCGAGCGGCGAGCGCCTCGACCAGCGCGTCGAGGGCGGCGATCCGGTCCGTGAGATCGAGCCGGCCGGCGGCGCGCAGGTGCTCGTGCGTCCGGATCACGCACACCTCGTCCCCGTCCCACGTGCTGATGAGAGTCAGCGGCGTCGCCACGTAGAGATCGTCCGACACGAACACGTGGCCGAGCTGGCCGCCCGGGTACCACAGCACCGCGTCGGGCGCGACGCCGTCCGGCCAGGTGTCCACCCCCCAGGCCCCCACCCCCGCCCGGTAGCCCCCGCTGCCCGTCTCGACGGCCACGAGGGGGATCCCCAGGCGGTCGCAGGCGGCGCGCAGGGCCGCCGCCGCGGCGCCGTCCACGACCCACCCGGAGCGCTCGCCCACCACCTCCACGAACAGGCCGAAGATCGACGCGGCCCCGTGCCGCGCGACCAGAGCTTCGAGGGCCTCGACGGTGCGCTCGGCCCCCGCGACGGCCGGGTGGGGAAGACGCGGGAACGGATACAGGCCGAAGGGCTCGGGAAAGCCCGCCGGGTCCGAAAGCGACCGCGCCGCCGCCGTCGTGTGGCCCACGTACCCGCCCGCGAGCCCCACCGCCAGGTTCGCCTCGGGCCGCCCCACCCGCAGGCAGCGCAGGCACTTGTCCACGGTCTCGTCCCGCGAGCTCGTGAAGTAGACGTGGGCCGTGCCCCGCGGCGCGAGCACCCGCAGGTGCTCGACGTAGTGCACCAAGTCCACGGTGGCGAAGTTGCTGAGGTTGAGCTTGGACGCAAGGGGCCCTTCGAGATCACGCTCGGCCAGACCCGGCGCCCCGCGACGGAAGGGGCGCTGGATCCCCGAGGCCAGGTCCACGAAGCCCGCGGGATCCGGATCGGGCGCGGCCGGCGGCGGCGCCAGCGGGATCCGCACGTACACCGTGACCCCCTCCCCGCCGTACTGCTCGGCGTAGCGCGCGTCCACGAAGCCGCCCAAACTGCGGTTGATCGCCGTCATCGGCTCGGCCGCCTCCTCGCGGTTGCGGCTGGAGACGAACGCATACCCCCGGCGCCGGGCGAACGCCACCTGCGCCCGCTTGAGCGCGCGCCCCACCCCGCGGCCGGCGAAGGCCGGGTCCACGGTCAGGTCCACGGCGTAGAGCGTGGTGCCCGTCCCGAGCGTCGGATCCTGCGCCGGACCGTCGAGCGGGCGGTCGGGGGCCGTCGCCCGCTCGAGGGGCGCGGCGAAGGCCATCCCCGCCCGCGTCCCGTCCACCGTGGCGATCCAGGCCATGCCCAGGGCCGCGCAGGATCGCAGCTCGGCCTCGGTCGTGCGGCGGGCCGGCTCGTACACGCGCCGCTCGAGCTCCAGCACGAAGGGCCAGTCCTCCACCGTCAGGGGGCGCACCTCGATCGGTCCCGCCGGCGCCCGCCGCCCCGCCTCGACCAGGGTCTTCGCCGCAGGGTCGTCCAGCCGTTCGAGGGCCCGCCGGATCCGGGCGAACAGGTCCGCAAGGCGCCGCCCGTCGAAGCCGGCCCCCAGGCGGAACCGGACCGTGCGCGACCCGGCGGGGTAGGTCAGCAGGCCGCGGGCGAACCGCTGCGCGATGAAGCGCTGCACGTGCTCGTTCGACGGCAGGTCGAAGGCGAAGGTGCTGCCGGCCCGGCGCGGGGCGGACACGAGGTCCGGAAAGGCGCGCGCCAGCTCGGCGAGCCGCTCGTCGAGGTCGGCGAGGCCGGCGTGCTGCTCGTGGGAGAACAGGGCCTGCAGGTGGCCGCGGACGGCGCTCGCCAGATGGACCGGCACGGGCGCCGGATCGGGGTAGCGCGACAGCACCACGCCGAGCTGGGCCTTCTTCGCCAGCGTCAGCAGGTCCGGCGACGTGTCCGGGTCCCCGGAAAGGCCGAGGCCGTGGCGCTGC
Source organism: Polyangiaceae bacterium (assembly GCA_026989935.1). Classification (GTDB taxonomy): domain Bacteria; phylum Myxococcota_A; class Polyangia; order Nannocystales; family Nannocystaceae; genus J032. The sequence goes on from JALSIN010000323.1 coordinate 11,035, forward strand.
CACCAGAAGAACGGGCCGCCGGTGGCGAAGCCGGTCTGCACCTCGTCCACCACGAGGGGGATCCCGTGCCGCCGCGTGGCCGCCCGCAGCGCGCGGTAGAACGCGGCGTCGTGGTGGAGGTCGCCGCCTTCGGCCATCATGGGCTCGACGATGGCGGCGTAGACCTCCTCCGCGTGCTCCGCCAGCGCCCGCGCGAGGCCGTCCGGGGAGGGCTCGGCGAACACGGCCTCGAACCCTCGCATCTCGAAGGGGCCACGCTTCTTCGGGTTCCAGGTGGCCCCCAGAGTCACGAGGGTCCGACCGTGGAAGCCGCCCTGGAAGGCGAGCACCCGGCGGCGCCGGTCCCCCCCGGGGGCGTGCAGCCGCGCGAGCCACAGCGCCTTTTCGTTGGCCTCGGCGCCGCCGGCCGCCACGAAGGCGACGTGGTCGAGCCCGGGCGGGGCGAGGCGCCGCAGCAGGTCGGCGTAGGCGGAAAGCTCCGGCGCGGGCTCGACGGTGCTGTCCGGGTTCGTCCACAGGACGCGGCGAAACACGCCTTCGTACAACGCCTTGCGGATGGGATCGGCGCCGAAGCCGTGGGTGAGCGTGGCGATCTGGCTGCAGGCGTCGAGGATCGCCATGGGCGGGTCGTCCACCGACACCAGCAGGCAGCCGAGGATGCGGCGCGTGTCCACGACGAGGGGTTTCTTCTCGCGCGGCACGAAGTCGCCCGCGTACAGCCGCGCCAGCAGCGCCTCGGAGGCGGGCAGCGCCCCCCCAGGGGGGATCCGCACGCCGCCGGTCCACCGCTCGACGAGCGCGCCGGGCTGCGGTTCTTCGGGGCGCTGCGCCGCCTCCAGGGCGGCAAGACGCGCAGCCAGCGGCACGCTTCGGTCGCTCATGGGGTGCAGGATAGCCGAGGCCCCCCGGCCCGTCCGATCCGCGATTGCGGTCCCCCGCGGGGCCGCGCCGGCGGCGGGCCGGCCGCACCGCCCGGCGCCCGCGCGCCGCGCCGTCCGGCGCACACCGCCACGGGCACGCGATGGGGCGCACGCCGGCTGCTACGCTCCTTCTCCGTGCGACGCAGCGGCATCGCAGCCTCCTTCTTCGGCGGGCCCGGTTTTACCCTCTACCACGCCTACGGCCCCCATGGGCAGGTGCCGCAAAGCCCCCACTTCCACGACGAGTACCTCATCTGCGCCCAGATCCGCGGCCACGAGGCCTGCCGCGTGGGCGGCCGGACGCTCGAATTCTTCGCCGGCGACCTGGTGCTCATCAACCCCGAGCAGGTGCACACCGGCAACAGCCGCGGCGAGGAGGTGGAGTACGTCAGCCTCTACGTGGACCGCGGCACGGTCGCGGACCTGGCCCGCACCCTCGGCGCGCCGACGACGACCCCGGAGTTTACCGTGATTCGGGCCGAACGGCGCCGCGATCTCACGGACGCGTTGCTCGATCTGCTGCGCCTGGTGCGCTCCTCCACCGCCCCCGAAGGCTCGCCGGACGCCCCCCCCGGCCCGGGCGCACCGGTGCCCCTCGACCTCGCCGTGGAGGAGGCGCTCCATCGCGTGCTCGTGGGCGCGTTCGAGGCATTCTCGAACCTCCGCCGCCCGAGGCTGCTGTCCACCCGCCGCGTGCCCCACCGCCACATCGCCCGCGCGGTGGACTACATCCGCGAGCTGGCCCACACCGACGCCCTCAAGACCGTCACGCTCGACGAACTGGCCGGCGTGGCCGGGCTCTCCAAGTACCACTTCCTGCGGGAGTTCGATCGGTTCGTCGGGATGACCCCCGGGGGATACCTGCGGACCATGCGCCTTTGCCACGCCGCCCGCCTGCTGCGCACCACGGACCGCCCCATCGCGGACGTCGCCCAGGCCGCCGGTTTCTCGGACCACCCGAGCTTCTCCCGCGCCTTCCGCCGCGCCTTCGGACTGCCGCCGTCGGCCTACCGTCGGCTGGGAACGCGGTAGGCGGCTGGTACCCTCCGCGGCCGTGACGCCCCGACCCGCACGCACGCCGCCGATCCTCGCGCTCGCCGCCGCCCTTCCGGCCTGCGCCGGGACGCCCCCGCCGTCCGCCCCCGCCTCCACGACCGCTTCCCCGGCCGCCGCCCCGCCCCACGCGCGCCCCGATGCGGCCCGCCCGATGCGCCCCGAGCCCGGCGAGGCCCACTTTCGCGGGCTACGACAACTGACGTTCGGCGGGGAGAACGCCGAGGCCTACTGGAGCTTCGACGGCACCCAGCTCGTCTACCAGGCGACGCAGGGCGACCACCCGTGCGACCAGATCTACCGTATCGCGGCGGGCGGCGGCACGCCGGTGCTGCTTTCGGGCAACGAGGGACGAACCACCTGCGCCTTCTTCCTGCCCGG
>JALSIN010000324.1 GCA_026989935.1 Polyangiaceae bacterium
CGCGTTGATGCGTCCGGTGCGGGACGGCGATGGCAACGTGCTGCCCGTGCGCGCCCCCGACGGACGTCGCCCCCCGCCGCCGAAGATGGTGTTCGTCGCGCGCCCGGAGGGTTGCGAGCGCTGCAACTTCACCGGGTACCGCGGCCGTACCGGTGTCTACGAGGTCCTGCCCATTACCGAGGCCGTGCGAAGGTTGGCGATCCGCAACGCCGACGCCTCGAAGATCAAACAATGTGCCCTCGAAGAGGGGATGCGCACCCTGCGGGACGACGGGGCGCACAAGGTTCTCGCGGGTCTTACGACCATCGAGGAGGTCATGCGGGTGACCGCAGAGGAAGGCTAGGGGCGTGCCGGCGTACGCATACTCGGGATTCGATGGCCGTGGCCGCCCGGTCAAGGGCGTGCAGGCGGCCGACAACGTCGCGTCGTTACGCGCGGCGCTCAAGAAGAAGGGCGTGTACCTGACGTCGGTGTCGGAAACGGCGGCTGCCGGGATGGAGGAGGGACGGCGGGACGTGAACCTCTCTCGCCTGTTCGACACGGTCAAGCCGAAGATGGTCTCGCGCATGACTCGGTTGCTCGGGACGCTGCTTCGCTCGGGGGTCACCCTGCCCGAAGCGCTCGCGGCACTGGCGGAGCAGACGGAGAGCCCGCGTTTTTCCGGTGTCTTGAGTGACATCCGGGAAAAGGTCAACGAGGGCCGCTCTTTGGCGGATGCCATGGCATCCCACGGCAAGATCTTCGCGCCCTTGTACATCAATATGGTGCGGGCGGGGGAGGCGTCGGGGGCGCTCGAACGGGTCCTCGATCGGCTGGCGGACTTTCTCGACCGGCAGCAGGAGCTGCGTGGCAAGGTGGCCTCGGCGATGATGTATCCCATCGTGCTGGCGGTGCTCGGCGCGGGGATCGTGACCATTCTGATGGTGCAGCTCGTCCCGAAGATCACCGCGATGTTCGACGAGATGGCGGCCGAGCTTCCGTGGAACACGCGCCTTCTGATCTTCGTCAGCAACACCGTCAAGGACTACTGGTTCGTTCTCGCGGTGCTGCTGGCGGCAGTCGTCGTCGGTTTTCGGCGCTGGAAGCGAACCGAGGCCGGGAAGGCCCGGTTCGATCGCTTCGTGCTGTCCTTGCCGGTCGTGGGAGACATGGCGCGCAAGGTGGCCGTCACCCGTTTCGCGCGCACCCTCGCCACGTTGCTGCAAAGTGGCGTGCAGCTGTTGGCGGCCCTCGAGATCGTCGAGCACCTGCTCGGCAACGAGCAGCTCGCCAAGGCGGTGCGTGTGGCCCGCGACGACATCCGAGAAGGCGAGGGAATCGCGTCGGCGCTGCGAAAAAGCGGCGAGTTCCCGCCCCTCGTCCTGCACATGATCGCGGTCGGGGAGCGATCGGGCCAGCTCGAGTCCATGCTCGAAGACGTGGCCGGCGCCTACGAACGGGAGGTCAACACCGCCATCGACCGCATGACCACCTTGCTCGAACCGTTGATGATCGTCGGGATGGGGATCAGCGTCGGCTTCGTGATGTTCTCGATCATGCAACCCATCATGATGCTCAACAGCATGGCGGGCAGTTGAACCGCCGCCACGGAGGAACCATGAACGAACGAATCGTCCCAATCAGAACCGCGGCCTGCGCCGTGTCGCCGCAGGCCCCCGTCGCCGTCGCCCGTAGCAGCCGCGGGATGACCCTCATCGAGATCATGATCGTGGTCGCGATCATCAGTCTCATCATGGGCGGGGTCGGCCTGGTGGCGTTTCAGCGCTTTCAGGCCGCTCAGCTCGACACCGCGCGCAACAACGCCCTGCAGCAGCAGCAGCTCGTGGAGCAATACATGATTCAAAAGCGAGGCAAATGCCCCAAGAGCTGGCAGGATCTGGTCAAGGCCAACATCGCCACGAAGGTGCTCAAGGATCCCTGGGGCAACGAGTTCATCCTCGAGTGCGACGGCGGCAAGGTGAAGGTCAGCTCGGCGGGCCCCGACGGTGAGCCTGGCACCGAGGACGACATCGCCTCTACGGACGAGACGCCGAGCCAGCAGGACCAGGAAGGCGACGGCGAGGAGGAATAGGGGGTGGGCCGCCGGACCCGACGGGGCGCCCGCGCGCGCGGGATGACCCTCATCGAGATCATGGTCGTCCTGGGCGTGTTCGCGCTCATGGCGTCCATGGTCGTCGTGGGGTTCGGCGGCACCCGCTCGGCGGCCCTCAACGAGGCGGTGACGGAGGTGGCGAACACGATGCGCTTCGCCTTCGACAAGGCGCGGGTCAAGGGCCAGTACGTGCGGCTGCTCATCGACCTCGACGAAAACCGTTTCAGCCTGCAGACGGCCGAAGAACCCATGTTGTTGCGGGCCGTGGACCGCGAAGGACGCACGCTCGTGCGCAGCGAGGCCGAGATCGAGGAGCAACGCCGGCGTGACGAGCAGGCGAAGGAGTCGTATTTTCGCGCGGTGGAAGCGCTCGGCGGTGGTGGTGGGGGAACAGGCGGCTACAATCCGTACGCGGTGCGGGCCACGGACGTACCCCGACGTCGCCCGCCGTTGTTCGAGTCGTTCCGGGCCGAAAACGAGTTGTCCGCCCTTGGCAAACCCATCGAGTTGCCGGAGGGCGCGAAGATCGTCTACGTGCGCACCGCCGAGGACCCCGAGCCGATCACATCGGGCCAGGCGGCGATCTACTTCTTTCCCCGGGGACGCACGCAGCTTGCGCACGTACAGATCGTGGACGAGCGCGCCGACGACGAGGTCTATACGATCATTCTGGCCCCGTTGACCGGTCGGGTTCGGGTCGTGCCGGAGCGGGTGGATCTCTCCTTGCCCGAGGACCCCCACGATCGAGAAGACGATCTCGGACACAAAACGGAAAGGCGCACGTTTTGAGGGTGGACGATCCCGGCAGGCGCGGCTTTACGCTGATCGAGGTCCTCGTGGCCATGGGGATCTTGTCGCTGTCGCTCACGTCGCTCCTGACGTCCCAGATGCAGGGGATGCGGGCGGCCCGCTACGCCCAGATTGCCTCGGTGGCGCCGTTTCTGGCCGAGTCGAAGCTCATGGACATCGAGTGGGAGATGCGCCAGGATGGATGGTCCAACTCGGACCAGACCTTCGAGGGGACCTTCGACGAGGCGGGGTGGCCGGAGATCCGCTACACGTGCCTGGTGGACTTCCTCGAACTGCCGGAGTACTCCGAACTGGCCCAGGCGGTCGCGGAAGCGGAGAACGACACGGACGGCAACGTCGGGATCGACGTACAGGACGCTGGCGAGCAGGCCTTCGGGGTCCTTGGGATGGTCTGGCCCATCGTCAAATCGGCCATCGAAGGCGCGATCCGAAAGGCGTCGTGCACGGTCGTGGTGCCGGACGGGAAGGCCCAGCACGAGTTCGTCGTTACCACGTTCTGGGTGGATCCCACGAAGCTCGACCAGATCCCGCAACTCGGGGGCGAGGACACCGGCCAGCCGACGCCCGGGGCGGGTGCCGGTGCACCGGGGGCGGGTTCGTCGGCCGGTGGAGCCGCGCGCCCCGGATCGGGGGCGGCCGGAGGCGGTGTGGGCGGACCGATCACCCCACCGAGTCTCGGAGGTGGAAGGCGACCATGAGCGCGCGGTGCCTTCGAGATCGGCCTGCGCCTGGCCGGGGGATGACCCTCGTGGAGGTCATGGTCTCATTGGCGATTCTCGCCATGATGCTGGCCAGCGTGTGGACGACCTTTCGCGGGACGTTGCGCGGCATGGAGCGGACGGACGAGATCCAGACGAAGTACGCCATCGTACGGTCCGGTCTTTCGCGGATGTTGTCGGAGATTTCGATGGCGTACCTGAGCTTCCAGCGGCCACCGGGTGAGACCCGGCACTTTACGCTGTTCGACGGCCGCGACAACTTCGACGCCGACGCGCTGACCTTCTCGGCCTTCGCCCACCTGCGTCTGCGCAAGGACGCCAACGAGTCGGACCAGTGCGTGATCCAGTACTTCGTGGATCAGGATCCGAAAGATCCGAAGCGCACACACCTGTATCGGCGCGAAACTCGGCGTCTGACCGGGGACCTGCCCGAGCGACTCGAAGACACCGCCCCCGCCTACGTGCTCATCGAGGACGTTGCGAAGTTCAACGTCCAGTTTTGGGACCCGCGTCGGGTGGATTGGGTGGATGAGTGGAGCACGATGCGCACGGACATGCAGCCGGACCGCCTGCCCGAGCGTGTCCGGATCCGACTCGAGGTGCCCGATCCGGGTGGCGGATCCGACCCCCTCGTGCTGGAAGGCCAGACGATCCTGTTCCTCCAGGAGAAGATCGACCTTTCCCGATGACGCGCCCATCCCCACCACGACGCCCGCGGAGACCGCCTGGAACCCCTTCCGAGCGGGGGGTGGCCGTGTTGCTGATCAGCGCGGTCTTGGCGTTGCTCGCGCCTTTCATCGCCACCTTCAACTACCAGGCGCGGGTGGACTGGCAGTCGGCCGTGAACGTACGAGACGAGGTGGCGGCCCGGAACCTCGAGCGTGGCGCGCTGCGGCTGAGCCTGCTGTTGTTCGAGCTTCAGCGGCGGGTGTTCAACCAAAAGCAGTTTCGGGACATGGTGGGGTCGATGGACATCACCCAGGTGGCGCCGTACCTCATGTCGGTGTTCGGTTCGAAGGACGGTGCGGAGATGCTCGGCGACTTCGTGGGGGTGGATGGAAGCCTCTTTTCGGAACTGGCGGCGGAGGCCGGTACGTTCGAGGTGCAGCTTTCGGCCGAAAGCGGCAAGCTCAACGTCAATTGCCTCGCCGACCAGGGAACGAGCGGGGATGCGCCGGCCCGCCGCGTGGTGGAGGTTCTGGAGGCGATCATGGCGCCGACGCTGTACAACCCCCTGTTCGAGGAAGAAAAGAGCGACGGCCAGCGTTACACGCGACGGGACGTCATCGTCGCGATGGCCGACTACATCGATGGGGACAACAAGCGGTTCGACCTCATCAAGCTCGCGCCCGGTTCGCGCTCCGAGAACTACCGCTATCAGGAACTGTGGGATCCCTATGAACCCCGCAACGCCCGTCTCGACAGCCTGGAAGAACTGCAACTCGTCGAGGGGATCGACGACGACTGGATGGCGGCGTTCGGGGACTTCTTGACCGTTTACGGGGACTGCCGGATAAACCTCAACTTCGCGAGCGCCGAGCAGATCGCGTTCGTGTTGCGTCACGCCGTCTCGAGTGCGGACAAGTGGAAGACCGAGGGGCAGGAGTTTTTGCTCAAGACGATGCCGCTTGCCAACTACGTGGTGGAGTATCGGGCGTTTTCGCTGTTCAAGAGCCTCAAGGACTTCAAGGAGTTCGTGGGGAAGCCGGATGCGTACATGAACCCCCTGGCGTTGTTGCAGGGGGAGGAAGCGACCGCTACGAACACTCAAAACCTACGGATCCCCGAGGGGATCGACGTGCGGGTCTCCCCGGGTACGCGAAAGGACGGGACGCGATGGGGCGGCCTCGAAGAGGTGGCGACGGTGGCCCCGGAACGCATCTATCGGGTGGAAATCGTCACGGAAGTCGGGGCGGTACGCAAGACGTTGACGGCGGTGTACGACATGCAGTTTCCACGCAGCCAATCCACAGGAAAGGGCGCATGGCTCTACTATCGAGAACGATGACGATTGCGATTGCGTTGGCCACCGGTGGTGTCCGGTTCGGGGCGGCAGCTTCGCCGGGAGGGAGGCTACCATGAGGCGCTCCTTCGTCGGTGTGGACCTGGGCACGCACGCCGTCAAGGTGGTTGTCTTGCGCACGCACCTGCGGGGCGCAGAGGTCGTGCACCACTACGTCGAGCCCATCGAAGTCGGTCCCGACGGCGGAGGCGACCTCGAGGCCGCAGCGGCGGTGGCCGCGGCGATCCTGGGCAAGGCCGGTCTCGACGCCGCGCGCACGTGCGTGAGCATCTCCGGTAACTTTGCCAGCTACCGCGCACTTCGCTTCCCGTTCGCGGACGCGCGTCGTGTAACGCAGGCGCTCGCGTTCGAACTGGAGGACCAGTTCCCGGTTCCGCTCGGGGAGATGCGTTACGATCATGTGCTCACGCGCGGATCCGGCGGCACCGGGCGCGCGTTCGTGGTTGGGATCCGACGCGACCGCCTGGCAGCCGTGGCGTCGGTGTTCGAGCGAGCCGGCGTGCGCGTCGATTCGCTCACCGTGGGACCCGCGGCCCTCGCACACGCCGTGGATGCGCAGGTCGTGTCGCTGCCGAAGCCGACGGACGGGGGACAGGAGGACGATGGCGAGCCGACGACCCTTCTGGTGGACCTCGGGCACCGCACCACCGAGATGCTTGCGTTGGTGGAACCGGGGCCCATCGCGGCGCGCAGCGTTCGTTTCGGTGGCCGGGACGTGACCTTGGCCATCGCCCGCGCCTACGACATGACGCTCGTGGACGCCGAGCGGGAAAAACGCGCCAACGGCTTCGTGTTGCATGAAGGGCTCGAGGTGGACGAGGCGCAGGCGCGCGCCGGGGGCGTGGTCCGTGACGCCCTGTTGCCGTTGGTTCGTGAGATCCGGCACACGATCAAGTGGCTGGAGACGGAACACGGCGCCGCGGTCACGCGCCTCTTGCTCGTTGGAGCGGGGAGTCGGCTGCGTGGACTCCCCGCCTTCCTCGCGGAACGGACCGGGCTCGACACCGCGGTGGCGGGGCAGACAGACCTTCGGCGCGTGCGTGGGCCGGATACCTTCGATGCCACGCGGGACACCGCGGCGGTGGGGGCGGCGATGGCGGCCGCCACGGGCGCCTTGATCGACCTGCACGAGGGCGAAGGAAAGGCGGGGGAGGATGCAGCGTGGGCTCGACGCCTGCGCGGTGTGGCGATGGCTGCGGCGGCCTTTTCGGCAGCGATGGCGCTCGATACGGTGGCCGAGGTCAAGGCCCATCGGGCGCTACTCGCGACGCGCCGAGCGGAGCTGGCCGCCCTCAGCGAGCAGGTGTTCGGCTCCGAGGTGACGAAGCCCAAGGAGATCCGCGAACGCCTCGAAACCGCCGCTACGCTCGACCCGACAGAGGTGGTGCCCGAGCGCAGCGCGCTCGACGTGCTGGCGTTCGTCGTGGAGGCCGCAAAACCGGAAGACAAACCGCCGTCGATGGCCGGTACCCCGGCTCCCTTCGACCCGACGGGTGCTCCGTTGCCGGCCACGGGCGCCGTGCCTTCGTCGTCGAGTGTCGCCGCTGCCACGGCTGGGGCTGCCTCGGCGCCCTCCGCCGAGCCCGCGCCGCCGCCCGAACGCGGCATCGTGTGGGCGGATGAACTCGTGCTCGAGATGGTGGACGTGCGGGAGCTGAAAGTGGAGATTGCCGCCTCGGCGGCCCGCTCGTCGGCGCAGGACCGTTTCGCGATGGGGCTCGAACAATCGGGCTGTCTCATGAACGTCTCCAAGGGCAAGGTCCGCGACCAGAACGGCAAGAAGGTGTTCGAGATCAATATGGACAACACGTGCTTGCTGCCGAGCAAGAGCGGGGAGGAAAGCCGATGATGCTCCGGTTCATGGGGCGGATGATGGCGCCGTTTGGCAACATGTGGGCCGGGCTGTCGGCGCGGGAGCGGATGCTCCTGCGGGCGCTCGGTGTCGCCTTTTTGTTCGTCGTGACTCTCTTGTTGTTCTACTTGCGTTCGACGCGCCTCGACGCCATCGATCGTTCGATCGCGCGAACGTCCGAGGCCATTGCCCTGCTGCGAACGAAGGGAGCACAGTACGCCGAACGCAAGAAGAAGTCGGAGAAAAAGTCGCGGCGCTTTTCGCAGACGCCGCTTCTGTTCAGTTCTCACTTGGAGAGCGTGACGGCCAAGGTCCCCGAGGTTCAGATCACGAACCAGGAGGAGCAAACGCCCGTCGATCTGGCTGCGGGCCTGCGCAAACGGACGGTCGCGTTCGATGTGCGCAGCGTGACCTACGAGGCGCTCATCCGCTTCCTGGCGCAGGCCGAGCAGGTGCCGGGACACGTCGTGATGGTGGATGGCCTTCGGATCCGTTCGGCCAGCCCCAACGAGGACCGCATCCATGCCGCCGTCCGGCTTTCGACGTGGGAGAAAGCGCCAGAATCGGAAGAAAAGGAGCCGGGGACGTGAGGCGGTTGTTCGATCGCATTCAAGGCGGCAGGAAGTCCGCCGCGGCACAGACGAGCCATGCCGCCGATGGGAGTGCGATTCTTCCCACGATGGATGCCGCGGCACGCGGGCGCCTGCCCTTGGCTCGACTCCTGCGTTGGGGGCTGTGGGCGGCGGGTGGCCTCGTGGTCTTCGTTCTCGCCACGATGATTCTGCTCCCAACGGAAATTCTCGCCTGGCGGATCGGGTACGAGGCACGGAAGCGTGGTTACGACATCGAGGTGGGCGACGTTTCCGTGCGGCCCTGGGGCACGATTGTGCTCGAAGACGTACGTTGGACGTTTCGGCCGTCGCGGCCGGGGCAGGTGCCGGATACGTTGCGCATCGAGTCGGCCGTCCTCGACGTGTCCGTGTTACGCGCGCTCGTCGGGACCGTGGACCTCACGTATGAGATGGACCTCGGTGGCGGACGTGTTTTCGCACACTGGAACGATGGAGGGGATGCTGCGCAATTCGAACTATCCATGGAGGACGTGCCTCTTGGGGCACTTCCCAAGGCGCATCAACTCCTCAACGCTCCGCTGGGCGGAACCGTGCGGGTGAAGGTGGATCTTACGATGCCGGACCACAAGTTCGGAAAAACGCAGGGCGTGCTGGAGTTTGCCTGCGAGGCTTGCAGTATCGGGGATGGAGAAACCCTCCTGTTCGTTCCGGGCGCGAAGGGGATGCTCGAAAAGGGCGTGACGATTCCGGAGATCGACCTCGGTACCTTGGATGGGCGTTTCGTGTTCGAAAAGGGGGTTGGCAAGACGGACGGTCCCATCGTGGCCAAGAGCGAGGATGTCGAGCTTACGATCGACGGGACGGTTCGCCTGGCGGATCCGTTCCGAAAGTCCAGGATCGATACGATTGTGAAGCTGCGCGTCGCGGAGGGGCTGCAGCAGAGGGACGAGCGTGTGCGGCTGCTGGTGCAGACGATGCCCAAGACACAACGGCTCAAACCGCCGGAGTCGGGGTTCGGGTTCAAGCTCTATGGCCCGGTCACGCGGCCGCGCCTGCGTGGGATCTACGCCAAGACCCGGGAAGAACGCCTGCGGGAGCGTCGGGAACGTGCGCGCCGGCGGGCTGAGAAGCGAGCTGCAAAGAAGAAGCGCCGGCGGAAAAAGAAAAAGAAGGCCCCCGAACCATCGGCGAAGCAGAACGATGCCGAAGATGAGACGGCGGAGAAAGCCAAGGAGAAGCCGAACTTGGAGATTCAGCCCATCGACCCGGCGGTGGCCCCGACGGTGGGCAAAGCCGTTCGGCTCGGAGGGGACGGGACCGACTCCGAGCACGGGGAAGCAGCCGCGGACTCGGAGGGATCTGCGCCGCCAGGGGCGTCCGGCAACCCCTCCGATGGGGCAGGCGGCTCCGGTGACGAGGCCGCCGGTGGCGAAGCGTCGGGAGGCCAGGCCGGTTCCGGCGGCGCCCAGCAAGCCGACGGGGAAACGGGGGAGCAGGGCACCGAAGAGACCACCGTCATCCAGTAGCGCCCGTCCGGGTACATCAGGGCGCGTTCGTGCGCGCGATCTCTCCGAGTCGGCGGATGAGGGCAACGGGATCGAAGGGTTTGAGGATGAAATCCGCCCGCGGATCGGCCTCGATGGCCGCATCGGCCTCTGGGCTGCGCATGCCGCTCATGAAGACGATGGGAACGGTGGGATCGGTCGCGCGCAGCGCAGCCAGCGCAGCGGTTGGGGCGAGGTCCGGAAGGCCGAGATCGTACAAGACTACGTGGACGGCGCGCTGCAGCCGCGCCAGGGCCGTGACGGCCTCCTGGCCGCTCGTAGCCGTGGCCACCTCGAAGTCGAAGTTACGGAGCAGGCGCTCGATGGTCGCGAGAAGTTGTGGCTCGTCGTCGGCAACGAGGACGGTCACCCCCGGACGGTCGCGGACGACCGGCAGGTTGGCGCCGGATTGTGCGGGTGCGGCCGGGGGAGAGACCGGCAGGAGCAACCGTACGAGGGTGCCTTGTCCGGGCGTGCTCTCGATTTCGATCGCCCCACGATGCGCGCGGACGATCCCGAGAACCGTGGCGAGGCCGAGGCCGCGCGCGTGGGGCTTGGTGGTGAAGAACGGGTCGAGCACCCTGGGTAGCGCATCCGGGGCGATCCCGATCCCGTCGTCGGCCACCTGGAGGAAGACGTAATCGCCCGAGGCCGCGCCGCGGGCCGCGAAGGCCCCCTGCGGGGGCTGGTCCAGCACGATGTGCCCAGCGCGGATCCGGACCGTGCCCTTTTCGTCCGGGCAGGCGTCGAGGGCGTTGTTCAGTAGTTGGACGAGGGCATTCGTCAACAGGTCTGCATCGGCATGCAGGGGCGGTAGGTGGGGCGTCACGTCAATCTGAAGGCGGATGCCAGCGGGGACCGGGCTGCCCAGGCGTGCGACGGCCTCCGTCAAGAGCCCATCGACGTGCATCGGCGCCGCCTCGATCTGTCGTCGTCCCGCGTAGACCAACAACTCGTCCGTAAGGTGCGCGGCCTTGCGGGCCGCTCGTACGATGCGTTGAATCTGTCGCACCTGCTCATCGCCTGCAAGGTGTGGTTCGAGCAGCTTCGCGTTGGCGAGTACTGTCGTCAGCAGGTTGTTGAAGTCGTGTGCCACACCACCCACCACCGATCCCAACGTTTCGAGCTTGTGCTCGGCCCAGGCATGTGGTGGCGGCTGGTGGGACTTGCGCGCCGCCGCGAGGGCCGCCCGTTCGGCCATCGTCCCGAGGAGTGTTTCGATCGCGCTGTCGGGCAACGAGAGGTGGAGGACATCGTCGTAGCCGGCGGCCATGGCCTGGGCGGGGGTGGTGGGGCCGTCGGCCAAGGCGACGCGAAGGTGGGCCCTGGGAATCTGGGCAACGGCGCGGAGCCGGCCGTCGTGCACCACGCCGTAGACCAGCACCAGGTCCGGAGGCTGCCCATCGCCGTCGCGGGCAGGGGCGATCTCCAGGCCCAGGGCGTTCGCGCAGCGACGGAGCCGTTCGTATACGTCCTTGGGAGCTTCGACGACGGCCAGACGGAGCATGGGGCGGGCCCACCGAGAGGGTAGCACCCGATCCCGCGGGGGCATCCCCGGTGCGGCCCGCCGGCATGCTACAAGTACCGCCATGGGACCGAAGGGACCGCTTCGTGCCGAGCGGGAAGACGGGTCCCCCGGTCGGCCGGGGCATGGGCCGCCATCCGGCGAGGTCTCGGAGCGGCCGGCAGCCTGGCGCCTCGCCAGCGTCGCAAGCCCCTACCTGCGACAGCACGCCGACAACACGGTGGCCTGGCGGCCGTGGGGCGACGAAGCTTTGGCCGAAGCCCGGCGGCGCGACGTACCCCTGTTCGTGAGCATCGGGTACAGCACGTGCCACTGGTGCCACGTGATGGAACGGGAGAGCTTTCGAGACGAAGCGATCGGTCGCCTCGTCAACGAGCACTTTGTCCCCGTCAAGGTGGATCGGGAGGAGCATCCGGACGTGGACGCCTTCTACATCGATGCGGTCGGGGCCCTCGGCGGTTCCACGGGCTGGCCCCTCAACGTCTTCGCCCTCCCCAGCGGCACGCCGTTCTTCGGCGGGACCTACTTCCCGCCGAGGCCCGCGTACGGTCGCCCCTCCTTCCGGCAGGTTCTCGAGGCCGTCGTGGACCTCTACCGCACGCGCCGCGGGGACCTCGAAGCGCAGGCGCGCCAGATCACGGACGCGGTGACGGCCGCGCTTCGACCGAAGGCGGGCCCGGTGCGCGACGAAACCGCCCGCGCCGCCCTCGACCGCTTGCAGCGCGTCTTCGACATGGACTACGGCGGGTTCGGCCGCGGACAGAAGTTCCCGAACGCCCCGCTGCTGCGCGCCGAACTCGCGGCGGTAGCGGCCGGCTACGGCGAACCGTTTCGTGCCCACCTCGACCGGACCCTCGACGCCATGGCGCGCGGCGGCGTCCGCGATGTGCTCGCGGGCACGTTCCATCGCTACGCGGTGGACCGCACCTGGCACCTGCCCCACTTCGAAAAGACCCTCTACGACAACGCCCAACTCGTGGAGGTCTACCTGCGGGCGTGGGTCACCACCGGCGAACCGCGCTGGCGGGCGATCGCCCGTGCCATCGCGCGGGATCTGGTCACGTGGCAGTGCCCGAGCGGCGGCCTGCTGGTGGGGTTCGACGCCGACGATCCGGAGGGCGAGGGGGCATTTTACACCTGGACGGCCGAGGCCATCGAGCGGGTGCTCGGGCCCGAGGACGGCCGCTTCGTGTGCACGTTGTTCGGGGTCGGCGCACGCCAGATCGAGGCGCTCGAAGGGCGCAGCGTGCTCCACCGCATCGACGCCGAGTCCGAGCGCCGCGTGTGGCCTTCGCAGGACGCGGCGGCGATCGAGCGCAGGTTCGAAGCCCTGCGCCCGCGCCTGCTGGAAGCCCGCGCCCGGCGGCCGGCCCCGGCGGTGGACGACAAGCTGCTGGTGGGGTGGAACGGTCTGGCCGCGGCCGCCCTGGCCGAGTGCGGGCGCATGACCTCCGACGCCGCCCTGGTCGAGCGGGCGGCGGCGGTCGGGCGGTTCCTCGTGGACGGGGCGCTCGACGAGGGTGGGCGACTGTGTCGCGGCCGGGTGAACGACGCGCGCCTCGGGCCGGCCACCCTCGAAGACGTGGCGCTGTCCGCCTACGGGCTCTACCGCGTCCACGTGGCCACGGGGCAGGGGGCGTTCCTGCGCTGCGCCCTGGCGCGGGCGCGTGCGGCCTTCGACCACTATTACGATCGAGACGCGCGGGTGTTTCGGCATCTTCCGGTGGACGGAGCCCCCGGGCGACCGCTGCCTCCGTCGGTCGTCGATCCGGGCCACGACGGCGTGTTGCCCGGGCCGGCGTCGGCGGCGATCCGTATCGGACTCGAACTGGGGCTCGCGGCCGGGGACGAAGCGCTCGTGGCGACCGCCCTCGACGCGCTGGCCGCCCACGCGGGCGCGGCGGCCGAACACCCCACCGCCTGCGGATTCCTCCTCGAGACCTTGCTGTGGTGGCTGGGCCCCGTCCGGACGGTCGTGCTGGCGGGCGCGCCGCAGGATCCCGACACCCGCGCCCTGGCGAACGTGCTTGCGGACGTCCCGGTGGGCCGGGTCCTGCCCGTGTTCGTGGATCCGAGCGACGATGGGCGGTTCCCGGTCGAGTCGCGTGCCGCGTGCGTCCCCGTCGGTGGACGGGCGGCGGCCTATGTGTGCCGGCGCGATGCCTGCGAGGCGCCCGTCACCGACCCGGGCGACCTGGCCGCGAC
>JALSIN010000325.1 GCA_026989935.1 Polyangiaceae bacterium
GTCGGTCCCGGACGGACCCCGGGCCGGTGAGGCGCCGCGCCCACGAGGCGCCCGGGCGCGGCAACGCGGGTGGCATCCCGAGGGCAGGTAACGCCGCGAGCGAGGACAGGTCGCCGGCCCGGCTCGGTCTGCGGTGGGTTCGCAGGCGTTCAGACGGATCTTCCCCGCCGTGGCGGACGGTCCCATCCTATAACACGCGAAGATTGCACGTCAAAAATGGGGGTTAGGCGGCCTGGTGTAGAGACAACCGCGGGGCAGGTAGGCGTGGGAGGACGGCGAGGACTTCGCGCTGCTCTTCGGCCCATCTCGTGGGCAGGCGCCACAGGCCGAGGTTGGGGTCGGCGAGGGTCACGAGCCGGACACCGTTCAGTCGGTCCAGGGCGTCCTCACAGGTCAAGCCCAGGGGTGCGACGCGGCGGCGTAGCTCCCGGGCGAGTTTGAGGGCCAGCATGGTAACCAGAACATGGGCGCGGGTGCGGTTGGCCTTGCGCAGGAAAATGGGCCGCACCTCGAGCAACGAGGTCTTCATGGTACGAAAGTCGCGTTCGACGCGTTGAAGGTCCCCGTATCGCTTCCAGATGGTTTCGGCGTCTGCTTGCTCTCGGGGCACGTCGGTGACCACGACATAGCACCCGTCGAGACATTCCAGTTCCTGACGAGCCGCCTCATCGACCACGAGTCGAACCTCGCGCCCTCGCAACTCGGCGTGGACGTAGCGATGGAGCTTGTAGGTTTCCAACCACGTCTGCGCCTCGCGGAGCGACACATCGGGGCGGGCGCGCTTGCTCTTGGCGACCTTGGCATTGCGGGCATCAACCTTCTCTTGCACGCGGCGCAGTTGGTCGGCCCGCCGGCTCCGCACGCGTTGCGTCATGGCCGGATTCCGTCGGAGCACGTACCGCTTGCCATCCCCCTGGACTTCGGTGACCTGCTCGTCGAACAACTCAAGCTGCAGCGTCCCGTCCGCCAAGGCCTTGCGAACCTCCGGGTCGGTGAGCGAGGTGATGTAGCGAAAGCCGTGCTCTTGAAGCAGCACGCGCCCCTTGGCCTTGATCATTCCGCGGTCGCCAACGAGCACCACCTCCTGGGCGCCAAACTGCTCGGCAAGCTTGCGAATCTGGTCGGCCACGGTGTCCGGATCTGAGGTATTGCCGGGGTACACCTGTACCGAGACAGGTTCGCCTTCCGCGTCGGTGAGCAGGCCGGCGACGATCTGCTTCTTGTAGTGCTTGCCATCGCGGTTGTAGCCCGGCGCAGCCAACTCGTTCTGCTGCCCTTCCAGGTAGGACGACGTCACGTCGTAGAGAAACAGGGTGCCCGGCTCGGGACGCGGAGCCAACTCCCCCTCGATGCGCTCCTGCTGGGTCGCGAGCCAATCGAGCGCGGCATACAGGTCGTCCTCGTCGAAGCCGTCCAGGTCCAACACCGCGCCCACCGCCTGGGATTGCGCCCAACGAACCGCCGACAGTCGCGACCCGCGGTGCGCGACGCGAGCCAGGACCAGGAAGAGCGCCAGCCTCGCCACCCGGCCGCTACCGAGCGCCCGCTCGATGCCCATCTCGCGCGCCAGCGCCAGCAGCGCCGCAAGGGGACCGTAGGCCGGCCCAATCACCGCCTCATCCGTCGATACGAATCCATCGAGCGGCTCCCCCGCGCGCTCTGCCCGACAAAATCGCTCGATCATCTCCACCAACGCCGGCGGCAGCTTCGACAGATTCGCCAGTGTGCGGTGAACGACCTTCGTCTCGCGCTTCGCTCCCTTGGCCGGGCGCCCCGGTCCACGCTTCACCGGTACCCGCTCCCCCTGAACGAGCAGCACCGACGTGTAGCTGCGGTCACCACGCCGCGAGCGGTTTCGCTTCACGAACATGCTCGAATTGTAACCGCCTTCCGCCAGCAGGTAAACACAAACGTGAATATATTAGAGACAACACCCG
>JALSIN010000326.1 GCA_026989935.1 Polyangiaceae bacterium
CTCGGGCAGCGCCCGCGCGAGGTCCAGGTGGTGCAAGATCCCCATCCCGCACACCACGTCGAAGCGGTTCGAGGCGAAGGCCAGCGCATGGGCGTCCATCACGTGCGCCGAGATCTCGACGCCCGCGTCTTGCGCCGCTGCTCTTGCGCGCTCGACGGCCACTGGGGAGATGTCGATGGCGTGGGCCCGGCACCCGCGCCTAGCGGCCGCGATGGCCGAGCTTTGCGGCCCGCACCCGATCTCGAGGAGGTCGGCGGGCGCGGCGGCCGCCACCCGCTCGTGGAAACGGGCCTTGCTCGCACGTGTAAGGCCGTAGAAGGCGCGGACCCAACGGCGGCGGTCCCGCGAGAAGACCTCGTCGTGGAACCGCCGCTCGCGGGCGGCGCGGCCGGTGGTCGGGGTCGCCGTGGGCGTGGAGAGCATGGGACCTTGTCGTGCGTACGGTGCCGCGGAGATTCCGCAAGCGGTTTGTCGGGTACCGGGATGAGAGCCCGTGCACCGAACCCTTGCGCGGCGAGGCCGGCGCACCATCCGCTCCGGCTGCGATGCGCGGCCGCACGGGCGCGCCAATCTGCCCGTGGTCCGCGCCCTTGTGGGCGCGGCGCCTTCGCATCCGGGCTCGGTTCGGGTACGGTGCCCGGCCTCGAAGCCGGCAGGCCATCCGGGGTGCGCAAGGGCCTGGTAGGCTGCGCGGCGTGCGTCGTCTCCTGATCGCCGGGGTGCTGCTGGTCGTGCTGGCCGTCGCGGCCGGGCGGGGGGTGCTGGCCGTGCAGGGGATCGACCCCGAGGGGACCTTCGACGTCGCGGGTGCTTCGGTCGCGTTCGACGAGCACGCGGTGCCGACCGTCGTGGCGGACGACTGGCCGGCCCTGGTCGAGGCGCAAGGGTACGTGACGGCGGGGTTGCGGCTGTTCCAGATGGATCTCATGCGGCGTGCGGCCACGGGGCGGCTGGCCGAACTGGTGCCGGCGGCCCTGCCCCTCGACGAGCGCCGGCATCGCGAGGACTGGGCGGGCGCCGTGGCCTCCATGGCCGCAGCCCTGCCCCCGGGCGAGCGGGCGCTTTGCGACGCCTACGCCGCCGGGGTCAACCGCTTCATCGAGGACCATCCATGGCGCTGGGGGGTCGAGTACCTGCTGCTGCGGGTCCGGCCCGCGCCGTGGCGCTGCCGGGACACCCTCGCCATCGCCCTGTCCATGGCCGAGCAGCTTTCGAGCGACCGCCACCTCGAGCGCGACCGGATCGTGTGGCACGAGCACCTGCCGGCGGACTGGTACACCTTCCTGTTCCCGCAGGACCATCCGGACAACGCGCCTTTGTTCGGCACGCCCCGCCCGCCGCCGCCGCTGCCCGCGCCCCTGCCGCCGGTCCAGGCCGGGCAGGCCCTTCCGGCATCCGAGCCGGCCCCCGAGCTGCCGGGGTCGAATGCCTGGGCGATCACCACGCCGGACGGCGCCCGGTTGCTCGCCAACGACCCGCACCTGGGGGCGAACGTGCCACACCTTTGGCTGTTCGTCCGGCTCTACCGCGGCCCCGAGCGCTGGGTGGTGGGCGTGTCGATCCCCGGCGTGCCGGGCGTCGTGTTGGGGATGAACCCGGCGCTCGCCTGGGCGTTCACGAACGTCGGCGAGGACGTGGACGACCTCGTCGAGGAGACGCTCGTGGACGGCGGCCGCCGCTACGTGGCGGACGTCGCCCCCGACGGGACGCCGATCCTGCGCGACGTGGAGGTCCGGCGGCACACGATCCGGGTCCGTGGGGGCGAGACGAAGATCGTCGAGAGCCGGCACACCCACCGCGGGCCGCTGGTGGAGGTCCGCGGCCGGGTCTACAGCCGCATGTGGCTGCCGCTGCGGCGCGACCCGTCCCTGGCGGGGCTTTGGACCGTGGGGCTGGCCGACGCGCGCTCGCTGGCCGAGGCCGACCGGGCCCTCGACCGCTTCCGCACGCCCGCGCAGAACGTCACGGTCCTCGACCGGGCCGGCAACCTGCTGTACCGGGCCACGGGGACCGGGATCGTGCGACGGGCGTCGGGGAAGCTGCCGGGCCCGGGGCCTGCGCGCGAGTGGCTGGGGCTCGCGCCGCCCATCGAGCGCCCGCGGCGGTGCGTGTCGGCCGGCAAGCGCACGACGCTGGTCACGGCGAACCAGCGGATCTGGGTGGACGACTTCGGGCACGACTGGGCGTCGGACCGGCGCGCGGCGCGGATCCGTCGGGCGCTCGACGCGATCGCCGAACCCACGGTGGAGGCCATGGCGCGGCTGCAGCTCGACACCACGAGCCCCTACCACCGGCTCGTCGCCCGGTTCGTGGTCGAGCACGCGCCGCCGGCGGGCCCGACCGAGGAGGCCGCGCGGGCGGTGCTGGCGAAGTGGGACGGGGTGGCCTTCGCCCACGAGCACGCCTACGCCCTGGCGCGCACGGCCGAGCGGGCCCTGTTCGACGGGCTGCTGGGGCGCGTCAAGGCGGCGTTCCTGCCGCCGGAGGACCGGGCGGTGGGGTACCCGGGGCGGATGCGCGACGCGTGGATCCGGCGCGTCCTCGCCGACCCGGCCGCGGCCGCGCGCTTCGGGACCTCGTGGGCGGAGCTCGCCGCCGAAGCCCTGTCGGCGGCCGCGGCCGGACCGACCGGGTACATCGTGGCGAACCGCTGGCAGGCCCAGCACCCCTTCGTGGGGCGGGTCCCCTTGCTGGGCGACCTGTTTCGGGTGGCGGAGGTCGCGCAGTGGGGGGACGCGGACCTGGTGCGCGTCGAGCGCCCGCGCTTCGGGGCGTCGTTTCGCGTGGTGTGGGACCTCGCGGAGCCCGCGCGCAGCCGCTGGATCACCCCCGTGGGTCAATCCGGGCACGTGGGGGCGTACTTTGCGCACCTCCAGCGGGCGTTCCACCGGGACGAGCGTCTTCCCGTCTTCGACGGGGAGCGCGAATATCGCAGCGTGGTTCCGGAGACGGGTTGCGCGGGCGTGGATCGTGCCCATGCTGAGGGTACGTGATGCACACCGATCCCGACCAGCGACGCGCGCGAGACGGCCGAAGGTCGGCCCCGGATCCGTCGTGCGGGGCCGCGGAGGTGCCGCCCGAGCCGAAGAACGAGGCACCGGACGCGCCGGATGCGGCGGACGTGCCGCCGGCGCGACCGTCGCGGGTGCCCCTGCGGGGGAAGATCCCCGTGGAGGACCGGGCGACGTACGAGCACATGGCGCGCGAGGCCATGGCGGCCTACCTGTGGGTGCAGCGCCAGCGGGCGGCGGGGCGGCTGCCCAACTGACCGCGGGGGCCGTCGCCGCCGCGGGCCGGTGCGACCCGGGTCCTCGTGGCGGCGGTCGTCCGCGCGACCGTGCCCGCCCGGTGCGGTGTCGTAGGGGACCGGGGGCCGCCGGCGGGCCGCGGGGCGGCGTGGCCCGGCGACGCCGCGGGCGCGGGCGCGGGCCGTCGGACGTGCGGCCGGCCCGTTTCGAGGGGGCCTACTCGAACACGCAACGAAAGCCCACGCGGGGGTGGACCATGCCCTCGGGGAGGATCTCGCGCGCGTCGATCCGGCTGGCCTCGGGGGGCGAGGCGTAGCTGCCGCCCTTGACGACCCGGGTGTAGGGCGTGTTCCCGGGCGTGGCCGTCCATTCGGACACGTTGCCGGCGAGGTCCAGGACGCCCAGGGGGCTGGCCCCCTCGACGAAGGCGCCGGCGGGCGTGGTCCCGCCCCGCCCGGAAGTCGCGTCGTTGAGACGCCGGGGGTCGTACGCGTCGCCCCAGGGGTAGGCCCGCCCGTCGCCACCGCCGGCGGCGGCGACCCACTCGTCCTCGGTGGGCAGGCGGCCGGGGCGGCGGCGCGCGCGGCCGGCCCATCGGCAGTAGGCCTGGGCCGCGACGAAGGGGACCATCGTCACGGGGTGGTCGAGGCGCGTCGCCTGCGGCAGCGGACCGTCCCAGCGCTGGGCCCGGGCCTCGGCGAGCAGGTCGTCGAGGCCCCACGCGCGGTACAGGGCGGCGGGGGCGGCCGGCACCGCCGCGCCCGTCTCCTGCACGAACAGAGCGTACTCGGCGCAGGTGACGGGCACGACGGAGACGGTCCGGGCCGCGGACCTCCGTGCCGCACCGGCGGGCGGGGGCAGGGCGGCGAGCCCGAGCGGGTCGGTGGTCCCGGCGCACCCGGCGGCGAGGAGGAGGACCACGGCGGCGCGGGGCGCCAGGGGCGGCCGACGCGGCCACCGGCGGGCGGCGAGGGTGAAGGCGGCGCGCAACGGGCCTATCCTGCGCGCCGTGACGCCCCTTCGCCTCGGGATCAACGGTCTCGGCCGCATCGGCCGGTTGGTGCTTCGACACGCGGTCATGCGCAGCCTCGCGCCGGACGCGCCGGGGGTGGTGCGGACCGGCCGACCCCTCGAGGTCGTCGCGGCGAACGACCTTACGCCCATCGACGATCTGGCCCACCTCTTGACGTTCGATTCGGTCCACGGGCGCCTTTCGCCGCGCCCGGTGGTCGAGGGCGACCGCCTCGTCGTGGGCCCGCTCACCGTGCGCGTGTCGGCGCAGCCCGAGCCTGCGCAGATCCCCTGGAACGAGGCGGGCGTGGAGATCGTGCTCGAGTGCACGGGCCGTTTCACGAAGCCGGCCGCCGCCGCGGGGCATCTCGCCGCGGCGGGCGTGCGCCGGGTCGTCGTCGGGGCGCCGAGCAAGGGGGCGCCGACCTTCGTCGTGGGCGTCAACGACGACCGGGTGCCGGACGACGCGCAGGTGATCTCGAACGCCAGTTGCACCACGAACGCGGTGGCGCCGGTGCTCGACGTGCTCGACCGGGTGTTCGGGATCCGCTGGGCGATCCTCGGCACCGTGCACGCCTACACGAACGGCCAGGGGCTCGTGGACGCGGCGGTCGGCAAGGATCTTCGGCGCCACCGCGCCGCCGCGGTCAACATCGTGCCCACGACCACCGGCGCGGCGCGGGCGGTCGTCGAGGTCTTGCCGGCGCTGGCGGGCAAGCTGGCGGCCTCGGCCGTGCGGGTGCCCGTACCGGACGGGTCCTGGTTCGAGGTGACGGCCACCTTCGACCGCCCGGCCGGCCCGGACGAGGTGCTGGACGCCCTGCGCGCCGCCGCCCAGACCCCGAAGCTTTCGGGCGTGCTCGCGGTGTGCGACGACCCGCTCGTCTCGTCGGACATCGTGGGCACGACGGTCTCGAGCCTGGTGGACGCAGGCGCCGTCCTGGGCGTCGGCTCGCTCGTCAAGGTGGGCGGCTGGTACGACAACGAGGCCGCCTACGCCGCCCGCCTGCTCGACCTCGCCGCGGTCGCCGGGGGGGCGGCGTGACGGTCCCGTTCGTGTGTGTGCTCGTGGCCCTGCTGCTGGCGTGGCCGCCGAAGATCGCCTTTTCGGTGGGTCTTGCGCGGTCGAAGGAGGGGTACGACAACAAACAACCCCGGCGGCAGCAGGCGGCGCTGTCCGGCTGGATGGCGCGGGCGCGCGACGCCCACTACAACACCCTGGAGGCCTTTCCGGGCTTCGCCGCGGGGGTCGTCGTCGCGCATCTGGCCGGGCTCGACGAGCATCGCGCCTCGGTCCTGGCGGTGACCTTCGTGGTCGCGCGGACCTTGTATCCGATTCTGTACATTTTCGATCTCGACCTGCTGCGGTCGGCGGTGTGGGGGATCGGGTACGTGGCGACGGTCTTGCTCTACGTGCTGCCGTGGCTGTTCTAGCGGTGCAGGGGGCGCGGTTGCGCGCGCGGGGCCCGACCGCCGGCCCAAAGACCTTGCCGGCGCTCCGCGGGTCGGTTACCACGGATCCGTGCGGATCTTGCGCCCGGCCGCCGCCCTTTCGGTCCTCGTGGCCGCCTGCAGCCCGCCGGACGAGGCGGGCACGCCGCCGGTCGGGGGGACGGGAACCGCGACCGGGACCTCGGACGGTTCCCCGGAGGTCGGCCCGCCGCAGGCCTTCGTGGACGTGACGGACGAGGCGGGCGTGGGCTACCTGCAGCACGCCGGGGTGACCCATCCGTCCGACTGTCTGTTCTTCGAGGTCCCCGGGTTCGACAGCTTTCCGTGCGACCCGCAACACTTCGCGGGGGGGGTGGCGATCGCGGACGTGGACGGGGACGGATGGCCGGACCTGTTCGTCACGCGCCTGTTCGCGCGGGACCTTCTGTTCTTCAACCGTGGAGACGGCACCTTCGAGGAGCGGGGCGAGGCGGCGGGGCTCGACCTCGTGGCGAACACGAACGGGGCCGCCTTCTTCGACATGGAGGGGGACGGGGATCCGGACCTGTACGTGACGTCCATCGGCGAGGGCCGCAACTATCTGTGGGAGAACCTGGGGGACGGGACCTTCGTGGAGTCGGCGCTGGCACGGGGGGCGGCGCTCGCCGGTCCGCCGGTGAACGTCGGGACCTCGGTGGTGCCGGTGGACTTCGACCAGGACGGGGATCTGGACCTGTACGTGGGGGACTGGCGGCCCGACCGGCCCGGCCCGGAGGGGGCAGGCGCCAAGCTCCTGCGCAACCTGGGGCCGCAGGCGCCCGGCACGTTCGAGCCCGCCCTGTACGACACGGGCCTGGTCGTGTCGGACGACGACGGCGGCGTCTACGTCTTTGCGGCCGCGTTCGCGGACTTTACGGGGGACGGGGTCTTCGACGCCTACGTGGTGGCGGACTTTCGCACCTCGCGCTTCTTCGTGGGACGGGGCGACGGCACCTTCGACGATCGGACGAACGCCTGGCGGGCGAGTCGGGAGCGCAACGGGATGGGGATCGCGACCGCGGACGTGGATGGCGACGGGGACCTGGACGTGTACGTCACGTCGATCGGCGGCGTGCCGGTGCCCTGCGAGGAGTGCATCAACGGGACGGGGAACTTCCTCTACCGCAACGACGGCGACACCTTCGCCGACCTGACCGATCGCTACCGGGTGCGGGAGGGCTACTGGGGCTGGGGGGCCGTGTTCGCCGACTTCGACCAGGACGGCGACCCGGACCTCGTGACCGTCTCGGGCATGGTCCTGGGCAGCCGGCTCGACGAGGGGGGCGGGCCGCACGCGCAGGGGCCGATCCTCTATTATCGGTCCCGCGGGCCGGATTGGCCCATGGCCGCCGAGGCCGACGCGCGCGGGCTCGACGCGCTGGGCGCCTGGAAGGCCGTGGCCACCTTCGACTACGACCGCGACGGCGACCTCGACCTGTTCGTTACGCGCAACGCGGGCACCGGCGTGCTGTACCGCAACGACACCGATCCCGCGACCTCGTTCCTGATCGTGGATCCGCGCACCCCGGCGGGGGTGCCGGCGCTGGGCGCCCGCGTGGAGGTGGAGGATGGGGACGACCTGCGCCTCGTCTCGTTCGTGGGGGCGCAGTCGGGTTTCCTGGCGCAGTCCGAACCCATCGTGCATTTCGGGATCCCCGCCGACCGCGACGTGCTCGATCGGGTCCGCGTGGTCTTTCCCACCGGCGTGGTGGTCGAGCGGACGGACGTGCCGGCCGGGACGCGGCTGCGGATCGATTCACCGTAGGGGGGCGACCGGGCGGCGCCGTCGGCCCCGGGTTGCGCGTGCCCTCGGATGGTCAGGCGCCGGGAGGCGTTGCCGGGGACGGCACGACCATGTTCCGGGCGCGCCGGTTCCACGGGGGGCGGTAGTCCGGCGGGAGCGGTTCGAGCGGGGCGCACAGGGCCGCCAGATCGGGGGCCGTCTCGGCGAGGCAGGCGGCCTCGGGGGGCGCAAGACGCCCGATGGCCACGAGGCTGTGCTCGGCGTGGACGCGCCCGCAGAAGGCCGGGTCGAACAGGCGCACGAAGGCGTTGCGCAGCAGCGGGCGCACGGCCGGGTTCGCCGCGCTCAGCCGGACCGTCGCCCAGCCGCGCCCCGCGGCGAACCCGTCGGGCGGGGTGGGGGCCCGTGCCGGGTCGTCGCGGGTAAGGCGGTCCAGGAAGAAGGCGAGGTGCGGCGCGACCGGCTCGAGTTCCTCCACCAGGGCCGAGGCCAGCACGGGCGGCCCGCGCCGGTCGTCCGGGGCGACCTGGCCCGCCACGGCGCTGCGGACTCCGCTGCACACGCCCAGCAGCACGGAGACCACCGGGTCGCCGACGAACGCCCCGGCCTCCTCGCCGAAGGCCAGCTCCGACAGCCAGTTCCGGTCGTCGAAGGACACGACCGTCCATCGTAGCACGGCCGCCGGCCCCGCCCCGCCCCGCCCGATCGCGCGCAGAGGCCGGGCGGGCGGCCGCGCGCGTCAGTCGTGCATCTTGACGTACTCGAAGTCGATGGGCTTGCCCTCGATGCCGCGCTTGGGCGGGGCGATCCAGTTGGCGAACTTCCCGGGCTCGTAGACCGGCTTCATGATCGACAGCAGGTAGTCGTTGTCCTCGGGCGTCAGCAACCAGCGCCGCCGGTTCTTCTCGAAGGTCTCCTCGGAGATCAGGTTGCCCTCCGGGTCGAAGAAGTGGCCGGCGTAGATCCCCTGGTGGCGGTGGAAGCGCCGCGAGGGCAACGTAAGCCGCGTGGGCGAGCCCATCTGTTCGAGGGTCTTGTTCCACTTGCGAAGGGCGCGCTCGCAGTCCGCCACGTAGGCGTCGCGCAGCACCTCGTTCATGGCGTGGCGCAGCGGCACGTCCTTTTCGACCAGGCGGCCGCCCTCGACCACGGGGAGCCGATAGGTGCCGGACAGGGCCTTGTGGTCCTCGTACTTGTCCTCGCGGTACCGGCCCTTGAGGCCCGAGGCGAAGAAGTCCGAGGCGTTGTTGGAGATCTCGCCGCCGAACAGGTCGAGGCTGTAGCTGAACCAGTAGTTGATCGTGCGCTGGATGAGGTCGAAGTCGATCCCGCCCTGGGCGCGCACGTCGCCGTTGGGATCGAGCGCCTGGAGCTCGGCCGACCGGCGGATGATGCGGTCGAGGCCCGTCTCCCCCACGAACAGGTGGTGGGCCTCCTCGGTGAGCATGAACTGGGTGCTCAGCGCCAGGGGGGCGAAGCCGCTTTCGGCCAGGGCCGCGAGCTGGTACTTGCCGTCCCGGTCCGTGAACATCGTAAAGGCGAAGAAGGACAGCCAGTGGTCGCACGGCTGGTTGAACGCCCCGAGGATCCGGGGCTTGTCCGGGTCGCCGCTGCGCCGCCGCAGAAGCTCCTCGGCCTCGTCGCGCCCGTCCCGGCCGAAGTGCTTGTGCAGCAGGTACACCATGGCCCAAAGGTGACGCCCCTCCTCGACGTTGACCTGGAACAGGTTGCGCAGGTCGTACAGGCTCGGGGCCGTGTGCCCGAGCAAGCGCTGCTGCTCGACGCTCGCCGGCTCGGTGTCGGCCTGGGTCACGATGATCCGGCGCAGGGCGTTGCGGTGTTCGCCGGGGACCTCCGTCCACGCGGGCCGGCCCGCCTCGTCGCCGCACTTGACGGTCAACTCGCCCTTGGGCGGGGCGAGGAAGATCCCCCAGCGGTACTCGGGCATCTTCACGTAGTCGTAGTGCGCCCAGCCGTCTCGGGTGACCGACACGGCCGTGCGCAGGAAGACCGGCTTGTCGTAGAAGTCGCTCGGCCCCATGTCGCCCCACCACTCGAGGTACTCGGGCAGCCACTTTTCGAGGGCGCGGCGCAGCTTGGGGTCGTCGGACAGACCGACGTTGTTGGGGATCTTGCTGTTGAGATCGACGCTGGAAACCTGGGTCATGGGAAGACTCCTTGGGGGACGAGGGGGGTGGGGTCAGACACGCTGCCAGTCGAAGCGGGGGCGCTCCGGGCGGCCGTACAGGGACAGGGCGCCCTGCGGTCCGGTGGCGTTCGGCCGGATGAAGATCCAGTTTTGCCAGGCCGAAAGGCGCGCGTAGATCTTGCTGTCCATGGTCTCGGGGCCGGGGAAGCGCAGGTTCTGCTCCATGCCGGTCAGGGCGTCGGGGGACAGGGACACGCGCTCCTCGATGGCGACGCGGGTGTCGTCCTCCCAGTCGATGTCGTCGAGCAGGACCGTGACGAGGCCGGCCTCGTCGGCCTCCTCGGGCGTCTTGAGGGACGTGTCGTCGGCGAGGGCCTCCAGGGACTCGGGCTCGCCGTAGAAGTGGGCCGAAAGGCGCGTCATGCCGTGGTGCATGGGCAGGGCGCCGAAGGACAGCGCCGACAGCCCCACGTGGACGGGCTGGTCCGGGTCGTCGAGCAGGTAGAAGCGGTCGGCCCCCAGCGCCAGCTCGAACAGACAGCCGGCGAAGGCCGTGCCGGCGTCGCCCAGCGCGAAGAACGAGCGCGAGGTGTTGTCGTAGCGCCGCAGCACCCGCGCCATGTGCAAGATCACCTCGCGGCCGAACCAGTGGTCGCGGCAGGCGGCCAGGGCGGCGTCGTGCCGGATCGTGCGCGCCGGGTCGCCCGTGGCGCGCACGAGCACGAGCCCCACCTCCATGTGGTTGAGCCGCAGGTGCAGCAGGGCGTCGTCCAGCTCGCGGAAGGCTCTTAGCGCCCACAGGTCGGCGCCGGCTTCGAGCAGGGCCTCGCCGCCGCGCTCGACGAGGGCGACGTCGTCCTCGCTCGGGCCGGCGATCGTCAGCGTCGCGGTGCGGGCGTCGTCGTCCCAGGTGAGCGTGACGTGGCGGTAGGTGCGGCTCGTGGCCGTGACCTCGGGGGCCAGCGGCGGCAAGATCACGGGCTTGCGGGTGCCGCCGGGCAGCCCCTCGGCCGCCTCCTTCGCCAGGGCCTCGGCGCGGGCCCGGACCTTCTCGGCGAACTTCGACCGCGGGAACACGGCGTCCACCAGGCGCCACTTCACCGCCTTCTTGCCGCGCACGCCCTCGGCCGTGGTGCAGAACACGTCCGCCAGGTCGCGCCGCACCTTGCGCTTGTCCGAAAGGCGGGTCAGCCCCCCGGTGCCCGGCAGCACCCCCAGCAACGGGACCTCGGGCAGGCTCACGGCGGAGTTGCCGTCGTCTTGCAGGTAGATCTCCTTGCACGCCAGCGCCAGCTCGTAGCCGCCGCCGGCCGTCGTGCCGTTGCAAGCCGCCACGTAGACCTGGCCGCTGTGGGCCGTGGCGTCCTCGATCTCGCAGCGCGTCTCGTTCGTGAACTTGCAGAAGTTGACCTTCCAGGCGTGGCTCGACGAGCCGAGCATGTTGATGTTCGCGCCCGCGCAGAAGACGCGGTCGTTGCCCGAGGTGATCACCACCACGCGCACCTCGGGGTGCTCGAAGCGCATCCGCCGCACGATGTCGGCCAGCTCGATGTCCACCCCCAGGTCGTAGGAGTTGAGCTTGAGCTCGTACCCCGGCCGGATGCAGGCGCTTGGGTCCACGTCCATCGTCACCGTGGCGATGGGGCCGTCGTAGGTGACCCGGAAGTGCCGGTAGCGGGCGGGCTCGGTCTCGAACTCGACCGGGTCGAACGTCTGGGTCGCATTCGTTGCGCTCGGCTGATCCATATCGACGCAAAACGTATCACCGGGCGGCCCCGGTTTCGCGCCGATCGGGCCCGCCGCCGTGTGTGTCGGCGCACGAACCGGCCCTTTCGCGCGTGTGCGGACGCACGGCGCGTGCGTACGCGCATGAACCGACTCATGGGGCAACGGCGCGCTCGACGAACCGCAGGAGGTCGGCCGCCGGTCGCGCGCCCGCGATCCGGCCGGCCTCGCGCCCGCGATGGAACACCACGAACAGGGGGATCGACTGCACGCGGTGGCGGGCGGCCGCCTGGGGGTCCTGCTCGGTGTTCACCTTGACCACCACGAAGCGGCCGTCCGCGGCCTGGGCGACCTTGGCGACCTCGGGGGCGGCCATGCGGCACGGGCCGCACCACGGGGCCCAAAAGTCCACGAGCACGGGGATCGGCGATGTGGCCACGATGGCGTCGAGCTGGCCGGGGGCGAGCTCGTGGGGTGCATCGGTCACCGGCAGCGGCGCCTTGCACTTGCCGCAGGTGGGGCGCTGGTCGAGACGGGCGGCCGGCACGCGGTTCTTCGCGCCGCACCGGGGACACGGGACGATGAAGGATCCCTCCACGAGGGCAACATGGGTCCGTTCGACGCCGTGGCAAGTCGGCGCTCGCCCGTCCCGGATCTACGCGCGGTGAGGCCGCCTGCGCCGCGCGAGCATCGTCACCGCGAACACGAACAGCGGCGCCGCTCCGACCGGCCCGGTCCGGCACCCGCACGAGGCCCCCGAGCCGCCGGCGGCGGCCCCGGATCCACTGCCCGCCCCGGTCCCGGTCCCGGTCCCCGTCCCGGTCCCGGTCCCCTCGGAGGTGCCGCCCTCACCGCCGGGCCAGCAGCTGTCGGGGTCGGGGGGCTCGGGCGGCGTGAAGATCGAGGGGTCGGCCGGCATCGAGTCGTTGCAGAAGACGCCGTTGGGGGAGAGGTACGGCGGCGCCAACGGTTCGAGCCAGCCGAGCGGCCCGCAGTCCTCCGGCGGCGGCGGAAAGCACACGGGGATGTTCTTGCGGACGACGGAGAAGTTCTCGGCGCCGGGGGAGCTCGACAGTTCCAGGATCGGCCGGCACAGGGGCACGAGGCTCTGCGGTTCGTCGTCGCGCACGACGGCGCCGGTCGAGCCGCCGCAGGCACAGGCGGCGAAGCCTCCTAGATCGTGACAAACGGCGCCCGGGCCGCAGTCCACGCCCGCGCAGGGGTCGGGCAGGTCTACCTGCTTGTCGAGGATCACCGGGGGGGTCTCGGGCACGCAGGTGACCGAGCGGTCGCCGTCGAGGTCCGTGAAGACCCGCGCCACGTGGCCCGCGTCGCAGGCACAGCCCACGCCGGCGTCGGTCGCCACGCACTGGCCCTTGCCGCAGTAGACCGCGGCGCACCCATCGATGGCGTCCACCCAGGCCGCGGTGTCGGTCGCGATGACGTCGGCCATGCAGGCGGAAAGGTCATAGTACGATCCGAGCAGGAACGGCTCTCGGGGTGGGGCGTCGGCCTGCGGCACGAAGGACGGGTCGAAGGTCATCTCCTCGGGGGAAAGGCGCGTGGTCAGCCGCGTGAGGCGGCTGTGCTTCATGCGCAGCGTCTCGATCGTGTCCACGGCCTCCAGCAGGCCGGGGATCGCGGCGCAGTCGGCCTCGTCGAAGGGAGCGGTCGGGCACTGGCACAGCCCGTCGTTCCCCAGGGCACAAAAGTCGTCCCCCGACGTGCAGCAGTTCGACGGCGGAATCGCGGACGGGGCAGCGCCCGCGAACTCGGTGACGAACGCGTCACCGCCCGCCTCGTCGATGGTGCGCGCCAGCACCATGGGGTAGTTCGTGCGGCCGGCGGCGTCCCGCGAGATGTCTTCGTCCTGCAGGAGCACGACGGGATGGCCGTCGGGGACGAAGTACGTCTGCCCGTAGAGGTAGGCCGTGACGGTCAGGTGGGGCTCGGCGGCGACGGCGGTAAGCTTGAGGG
>JALSIN010000327.1 GCA_026989935.1 Polyangiaceae bacterium
GCGGTCGAGCTCCCGCACGATGTCGCAACCGCCGATAAACTCCCCGTCGATGTAAAGCTGGGGGATCGTCGGCCAGTCGCTGAACACCTTGATCCCCTCGCGGATCGTCGGGTCGGACAGCACGTTGAAGGTCTCGAAGGGCACGTCGTACTTGCGTAGGACCTCGACCACCGCCGCGGAGAAGCCGCACTGCGGGAAGGTCTTGTTGCCCTTCATGAAGAGCATGACCCGGTTGCGGTCGATGAGGGACTGGATGCGCTCGCGCGTGGTATCGTCCATGGTCTTCGAACCTCGGTGGCGGGCGGCCGTGGCGACCGCGGGCCGGTACCGTGACGCGAACCGGGCCCGGGTGCAAGCCCTGCGGCCGTGCAGGCCGGCCGCCGCGGCGCTACAACCCCGGCCGTGCGATTCGGCCCGCTCACCCGCCGTGGCCTGTGCCGCGGGGCCCTCGCAGCCGCCGCCGTGCCGCGCCTTGCGCAGGCGCGGGCGCAGGCCGACTCGGTCCTGTTCATCGGCGACAGCATGGTCGGCGGGGCCTTCGGCCTGTTCCTCGAGCGCCGGCTGGCGGCCGCGGGCCTTTCCGTCCATCGGGAGGGGCGGCCGAGCACGGGGCTTTCCCGGCCGGACTTCTTCGACTGGCAGGCCCGGGCCGAGAAGCTCGTGGCGAAGGTGCGGCCGGACCTGTGTCTGGTGATGTTCGGCGGCAACGACGCCCAGGGGATCGCCCTGCGCCGCCGCGGGCCGCGCGGCCGGCGGGTCTTCATCCGCTGGCACGAGCCGGCCTGGACACCCACCTACGCCGCCCGCGTGGCGCGGCTCGCGGACACGCTCCAGGGCGGCGGCGCGCGCCTCGGATGGATCGGGATGCCCGTGATGGGCCGGGGGCGCCTGGGCGAGCGCATGATCCGGATCAACCGGATCGTCCGGGCGGAGATGGCGATCCGCAAGGACGCCCGGTTCCTCGACATCTGGCCCGTGCTCGCCGACGCCCGCGGGCGCTACGCCGCGCGCCTGCCCATCGGGCCGGGCGGGCGCCGCGTGCGGGTGCGCGCCGGGGACGACGTGCACCTTACGGTGGCGGGCGCGCGCTACCTGGCCGCGCACGTCGAACCGCGGGTGCTCGCCCTCGCGCCCCGGGCCGCGAGCGCCGCCGGCGCCCCATGACCGCGCGCACGGGGTGGCCGGCTGCGCTCTTTCCGCGCCTTCGGCCCTGTGCCACCCTCCCGGTCCGTGTCGCCCGTGGCGACATACCGCGACCGTTGGATCGGGTGGATCCTCCGGCACCCGGTCCTCGTCCTGGCCGCCGCCGCCGCGGTGACGCTGGTCTCGGTCCTCCTCGCGGCGCGCCTTCGTATCGACACGGACCTGCGGCGCCTGCTGCCGCCAAACCACCCGGTGGTCCGCAGCCTCGACGACTACGAGGCCACCTTCGGCAGCACCGGCAGCGTCAACCTGGTCGTCAAGGGCGGCACGGCCCCGGCCCGGCGGGCGCTGGCCGACGCCCTGGCCGAGGCGTTCGAGCCCGACCCGCTCATCGAGGCGGTGGACTACCGCCTGCCCAGCGACTTCTTCGTGGCCCACGCCCTCTACTACCTCGACGCCGGGCGCATGTCGGAGCTGCGCAAGCTGGTTTCCGCCTGGAGCCACTACGAGTTTTGCCGCGCCGCCAAGGACGTGTGCGTGGACGAGCCCGATCCGGCCGCCCCGGACCGCTTGCGGGCCTTCATCGAGGCCGAGCGCCAGCGCTCCTACGAGCGCACCGGGTTTCGGGACTACTACGAGCGCGACGGCATCGACGCCCTGGTGATGCTGCTTCGCCCCGTGCGCCCGTCGTCGGACCTTGCGTTCGCACGCGCCGTGACCGACGACGTGGAACGCCGCATCGCGAAGACCCTCGCCTCGCCCGGGCCGTGGCGGGCGACCTCGGTCACCGTCAACGTGGTCGGCCCGTACGTCGTAAAGGCCCTCGGCCACCGCACGATCCGGCGCGACATGGTGCGCTCGGGGGCGTTCGCCGCCGTGGGGGTCACGCTCATCCTGTACGTATTGTTCCGGTCCGTGCGCGCCGTGCTGGTCTTGCTGGTACCGCTCGCCTGCGGCGTCGCCTGGTCCATGGGGGCGACGTACCTGGTCCTCGGGCACCTCAACTCCATGACCAGCCTCATCTCCACCGTGGTCATGGGCATGGGCATCGACGCGGGGATCCACTTCTACGCCCGGATCCGCCGCAACCGCCGCGCCCACCACGAGCCCGAGGCGATCCGCCTGGCGTTCGCAGGGCTCGTGGTGCCGCTTTTGGTGGCCTCGGCCACGACCATGGGCGCCTTCGTCGTCATGGCCACCTCGGCGTTCCCGGTCTTCCGGGAGTTCGGGATCATCGCCGCCATGGGCGTCGCGGCCTGCCTGGTCGCCATGGTCACGGTGCTGCCGGCGCTGGCGGTCCTCGTAGGGGTGCGACCGGCCCGGCCGCGGCGGGAGACGGCGGCCCGGTCGCTCGCCGCCGCCTTGCTGGACCGCGCCGGCCTGCTGTTCGCGCTCCTCGTGGCCGCGACGGTGCTGTCGTTCCAGGGCGTGCGCCGGGTCGGCTTCGAGTACGACGGGCGCAAGCTCCAGTCCGACGAGGCCCGCGCCCGCACCGAGGCGGACACCCACCTCATCTCGCGGATCTTCGGCAAGGACATCCATGCGGGCGTGCTGGTGGTGGACGACCTGCCGGCGGCACGGCGGGCGCTCGCGTTCGCCCGGCGGCGGCACGCCGCGCGGCGGCTCGCCGGCACCTCGGTCGTGGCCGAGTTGTTCGGCGCACCCGATCTCCTGCCTCCCCCCGAGGTGGATCTCGCCCTGCGCGAGAAGGAGATCGCGCAACTGGCCGAGGACGTGCCGGACACCGCCTTTCGCCGGCTGCGGGCCCTGGCCGGCGAGGCGCCCGACGACACCTCGCGCGGGGACGCCGAGGGCGGCGACGACTGGGGCCTCGACGGCGGCGACGACGACTGGGGCGAGGCCGCGCCCGAGGGACCGCACGACGGGCCGACCACGGGCTCGGTGGCGCGTGGCGGGCCGCCCACGCCGACCGGGCCCCCCGCACCCGAAGACCCATCACCCGCCGAAACGGCCCCGGGCTCGAAGGCGCGTGGTGGGCCGCCCACGCCGACCGGGCCCCCCGCACCCGGAGACCCATCACCCGCCGAAACGGCCCCGGGACGCGGCGGGTCCGAGGGGGGCGGCCGCGAAGGGACCGGCGCGGCGGCGGACCGCACCGCGACGGCCGACCGCGAAGGGACCGGCGCGACGGCGGACCACACCGGCGCCGGGACCGATCCCGCAGCGCCCGACGGGGCGCTTTCGCGGGAGGACGCGCAGCTCCTGCTGCGCATGCTGCGGGCCAAGCCCTTCGTGCCCACGGACCTGCCCGCGGTGGTGTGGCGCAAGGTGGCCGCATCCGACGGCAAGCAGGGGATCTTCGCCTACCCGGCCTTCGACGCCGCCGACATCCAAAAGGGCGTGGCCTTCATGGAGGAGACGCACGACTACGTGGAAGATCCCGCGCGCCAGCGCTTCGTGGGCGAGACGACGGTCTACGCCGCCATGTACCTGGCCCTCGAGGAGGAGGCGCCGGTCGTCCTGGGCATGGCCGGCGTACTCGTGACCGCCCTTGTGTTCTGGCAACTGCGGGCCGTGTCGTGGACGGCGTTGACCCTCGTCCCGCTCGGCCTCGGCCTGTGGTGGATGCTGGCCGTGATGGGGGCCCTCGGGATCTCGCTGACGCTCTTCAACCTTCCGATCCTGCCGGCCATCCTCGGGATTGGGGTGGACAATGGCGTCTACCTGACCGATCGGATCCGCCGATCGAGCCCGGACCGCGAAAGCCTCGCCGACGCCGTGGCGGAGACGGGCGGGGCCATCGCCGCCGCCACGACCACCACCGCGGTGGGGTTCGCCGCCTTCTCGATCGCCGACTCGGGCGGTCTGCGCAGCATCGGCGCGCTGTCCGTCGCCGCGATCCTCTCCATCGCGGCCGCCGCGCTGCTCGTCCTGCCCACCATCGTGGACCTGTCGCGAAGGCGTCGGCCCGCGAGCAACTCAGGCGGGTGACGCGCCGGCGGCCGCCACCGTCCGGGGCCCGGCCGGCGACCGACCCGCGCCGCGCGACCCGGGGTCAAAGCGCGCTGTAGACGGCGTTGCGGCCCGCGCCCACGCGCTCGAGCCGGCCCAGCTTGACCAGGCGCTCGAGGTGGGTGCGCAGCGCACGTTTCCCGAGATCCGCGAACGTGCTGTCGAGGCGGACGTACTCGGCGATCTCGTCCACCGTCACGTCCCCGTTGGCCTCGATGAACGGCAGCACCCGGCGCGCGACGTCTTCGGTCTTGAAGCCGTCGTCGCGCGGCCTCGCCGCCCGCTTCGAACTGCGCTCGTCGAGCGCAGCCCCGAGTTCGTCTTCGAGCAGGCGCTCCTTCTTTCGGCGCCGGCTCGCAGCACTGCGCTTGGCCGACTTCTTGGGCGGCGGAAATGCGGTGCGGATGTCCCCCATGGTGATCTTGGAGAACTGGTGCCAGAGGTTGCGCGCTTCGAGGTAGCCGACCAGCTCACCGATGGTGACGCGATCCTTGCCTTCGAGCCCTTTGAGCGTCTCGATGGCCGACAACCGCTCGAGTTCGTCGAGCCGCGCCGTCGCCGGCGGGGCGGCCGGTGTCTTGTTTCGTCGTGCCATGAACCTTTCTCGCGGGCGGCGCGACATGCCCGGCTCTCGGTGCAAGGGCCCATGCGCGCGCCGATCCCTGATCGGAGTCTAGCACGCCCCCGGACCCACGTCGCCCAGAGCGGGCCCGGGACCCCGGGCCGACGCGGCGAGCCCGTGCACGTCCAGCGCCGGGAGGCCCACGCAGGCTCACGGACGGCCGGATCGCCCCAC
This sequence comes from Polyangiaceae bacterium, assembly GCA_026989935.1. Taxonomy (GTDB): domain Bacteria; phylum Myxococcota_A; class Polyangia; order Nannocystales; family Nannocystaceae; genus J032. The sequence goes on from JALSIN010000327.1 coordinate 4,913, forward strand.
GGGGCGTGCGCCCGGACCGCGCGCAGGGGCGTTCGAGGACGTCGAGGGCCTCGACGAAGGTCACGCGGCTCGCCTGCACAAGCCCCCCCGAAGGCGCCGGATCGGTCACGGCCATGCGCGTCGTGTCCCCGCCCCCGCAGTCTGCCCGCCGCCGGCACGCCACCGGACCGCCCCCGGTGCGAGCGCGCCCTCGGTCTCCACGTCGAGCAGGGCCCGGGCAAGGACGTGCCGCACGTGACTCGGGCGCGCGACGGTGCCATCGTGGGCGCGCACCTCGACCTCCACCGGGCATGCCCACAGCAGACGCACGAACCGACCCGCTCGGCGGCGCACGGTCGTGGCCGCCCCCCTGGCGGGACGAACGGGAACGGCCGTCCCCGCAAGAGATCGGAGGTACCGGCGGCCCACCCGAACCGGGCCGGTCGGATGATCCGATGCTCCCACGGAGGCCAGCGGCCACCTGCGGCAAGAGCGCCGTGACGGTCGCCCGACCGAGGATGAACTTCGACACCGCGAAGACTCGACGCAGTCGCGTCTGTTCGAACAGGAGGATCGTGACCCGTACCCGAACCGCCACGAAGACGACGACCTCCCGCCCTGGGAAACCATGCTTTTTTCGTATCAATCTGGATATGAGTCTTCTGCCGCACCGATGGGCTCGACTCGAACATCGTACGCCGCACGGGAGCAACACGGCGGCCCACAGGGCCGCGAGGACCGAACCACCCATGCGCCCCGCGCCGAAGGCGATCTCGTACGACGCGGACGAGGAACCCGGGGGTGGGGACGATGGCCTCCACTGGCCCCGGATCGGTCCGACCGGCAGGGACGCAATTCCGGACCGCCCCTCGACTTTTTTGGGACCGGCCAACGGGCCGGATTCCCGGCTGCTGTCGATAGATCGGTGGGGCATGCCGCGCCTCGGGGTCCGCTTCCCCACCTCTGCGCATACTACGCATGCCAGCCCGTTTGGGTCATCCAAGTGGGCTGAAATCCCGTGACCTAGCGCTCGACTCGAAACCGCCTCCTTCGGGATCGGACGGTCGAAAAGGCGCACTCCGAGCACGTGGAAAAGCTGTGGAAATCTCGTGGATGCCGGGTGGCCCGCGCGCTCACTTTGGCCCCGCCCCGATGGCTCCCGACCTCCGGCGGGAATCTTGCGGCCCCCGGATCTTGTGTTGTAGAAGGGTCGTCGCCCCAAGATCTAGGGGTTCAGACCAAGCCGCCGGGTCGGACCCGGGTAGGTCCCGGGGCCCTTCCGGCCCAGCAAGGCGGCGCCAGCCGCAGCCGGCTCCGCTGGCTCCACGGGGATCGGAGCCGGCCCAGGCCTCCTTGTCCCCGACCGATGATAATGCGCTGTCTGCGCACATGACTCCCAGGCCCACACGGTGCCCCCCGCCCCCGCGGCCATGATCTACCTGCCCGTCCCGTTTCGTGCTCCCTCTCCGTTCCCTCGACAGCTCTCAGTCCCACGAGGTCGCCTCCGATGAAGATCTCCCGTCTGTTCACCCGTGACGATCCCACCCCCTTCGCCGGCGTCGAGTTCGAGCCGCGCACCTCGCGCATCACGAACCCCGACGGCTCGGTGGTCTTCGAGGCCGAGGACATTCTCGTCCCGAAGGGGTGGTCCCAGGTCGCGGTCGATATCCTCGCCCAGAAGTACTTTCGCAAGGCCGGCGTCCCGACCCGGCTGCGCAAGGTCGAAGAAGACGGTGTGCCCGCGTGGCTGTGGCGCAGCGTGCCGGACGAGGCGGCCCTGGCCGACCTCCCCGAGGCGGCCCGGACCCGCGGCGAGCGCGACAGCCGGGAGGTCTTCCACCGCCTGGTGGGGTGCTGGACGTACTGGGGCTGGAAGCACGGTTACTTCGACGACGAGGCCTCCGCACGGGCCTACTACGACGAGATGACCACGATGCTCGCGCGGCAGATGGGCGCGCCCAACAGCCCCCAGTGGTTCAACACGGGCCTGCACTGGGCCTACGGGATCACCGGCCCGGCCCAGGGGCACTACTACTGCGACCCCGAAACGGGCAAGGTGCAGCGCTCGACGAGCGCCTACGAGCACCCGCAGCCCCACGCCTGCTTCATCCAGTCGGTCGAAGACGACCTGGTGGGCGAGGGCGGGATCATGGACCTTTGGATGCGGGAGGCGCGGCTGTTCAAGTACGGCTCGGGCACGGGCTCGAACTTCTCGAACATCCGCGCCGAGAACGAGCCGCTGTCGGGCGGAGGCCGATCGAGCGGCCTGATGAGCTTCTTGAAGATCGGTGACCGGGCCGCCGGCGCCATCAAGAGCGGCGGCACCACCCGCCGCGCCGCCAAGATGGTGGTGGTGGACATCGACCACCCGGACATCGAGTCGTTCATCGAGTGGAAAGTGCTCGAGGAGAAGAAAGTCGCCGCCCTCGTGGCCGGCAGCCGGCTGTGCAACCGCCACTTGAACGCCGTGCTCCAGGCCGGGCACGAGGCCACCGACCTCGACGAACAGGCTCGGTTCGACCCGCGCGCGAACGCGGCCCTGCGCAAGGCCGTCCGCGAGGCCCGCCGCGCCGAGGTCCCCGAAAACTACATCCAGCGCACGCTGCAGCTCGGCCGCGAGGGCGTGCGCACCCTCGAGTTCCCCGAGTTCGACACGAACTGGGACTCGGAGGCCTACCAGACGGTCTCCGGCCAGAACTCCAATAACTCGGTGCGCGTGACGAACGACTTCCTGCGGGCGGTCGAAGAGGACGGCACGTGGGATCTCATCCGCCGCACGGACGGCACCATCCAGCGCACCGTGCGGGCGCGCGACCTGTGGCAGAAGATCGTGGACAGCGCCTGGGCCTGCGCCGATCCGGGCCTGCAGTTCGACACCACGATCAACGAGTGGCACACGTGCCCCGCCGCCGGCCGGATCCGCGCCAGCAACCCGTGCTCCGAGTACATGTTCCTGGACGATACGGCCTGTAACCTGGCCTCGATCAACCTGCTCGCGTTCATGATCGAGGGCGGACCGCACGACGGCGAGCTGGACGTGGCCGCCATCCGGCACGCCTGCCGCCTGTGGACGCTGACCCTCGAGATCTCCGTGCTGATGGCACAGTTCCCCAGCGCCAGGATCGCCCAGCTGAGCTACCGCTACCGCACGCTGGGCCTGGGATACGCCAACCTCGGCGCCTATCTCATGGTCACGGGCCGCCCCTACGATTCCGAGGAGGCCGTGGCGATCTGCGGCGCCGTCACGGCCATCATGACGGCCACGGCCTACGCCACGAGCGCGGACCTGGCCGAGGAGCTCGGGCCCTTTCCGGGCTTCGAGGACAACCGGGCCGCCATGCTGCGCGTGATCCGAAACCACCGTCGCGCGGCCTACGACGCACCACGCGAGGAGTACGAGGGGCTGGCGGTGCCGCCCATGGGGATCGACGCCGGCAAGTGCCCCCGTTACCTCCTCGATGCCGCCCGCGCCGAGTGGGATCTGGCCCTTCGCCTCGGCGAGGAACACGGCTACCGCAACGCGCAGGTCACGGTCATCGCCCCCACCGGCACCATCGGCCTGCTGATGGACTGCGACACCACCGGCATCGAACCCGACTTCGCCCTCGTGAAGTTCAAGAAGCTCGCCGGCGGCGGCTACTTCAAGATCATCAACCAGTCGGTCCCCGCCGCGCTGGCGCGCCTGGGCTACAGCCGCACCCAGATCGACGACATCGTGCGCTACTGCAAGGGCGCCGGCACCCTGGCCGGCAGCCCGCGGATCTCCCACGCCGATCTCAAGGCCAAGGGCTTCGACACGGCCGCCATCGAGCGCATCGAATCCGAGCTGCCCCAGGCCTTCGACATCCGCTTCGTCTTCAACCGCTGGGTCCTCGGTGACGACTTCTGCCGCGAGAAGCTCGGCCTGTCCGACGAGCAGCTCGACGACCCTTCGTTCGACATGCTCGAAGCCCTGGGCTTTTCCCGCGAGGACATCGAGATCGCCAACGACTACGTCTGCGGGACGATGACCGTCGAGGGCGCCCCGCACCTCGACCCGAAGCACCTGCCCGTGTTCGACTGCGCCAACAAGTGCGGGCGCAAGGGCACGCGCTTCATCGCTCCCATGGCCCACGTGCGCATGATGGCCGCGGCCCAACCGTTCCTGTCGGGCGCGATCTCGAAGACGATCAACATGCCCCATGAGGCCGGCTTCAAGGACGTGGACGAGGTCTACCGCGCCTCGTGGAAGATGGGCATCAAGGCCATCGCGCTGTACCGGGACGGCTCGAAGCTCAGCCAACCCCTGTCCACGCAGTCCCTGGCCGAGCTGTTCGAGGAGGTGGAGCAGGAGACGGACGCGGCCGAGGCCCCGGCACTCGTGGCGACCTCGGACACCCGCGTGGTCGCAAAGGTGGCCGAACGGGTGGTCTACCGCTACCTGGCGCGCCGCCGCCGGATGCCCGATCGGCGCGGCGGCTACACGCAAAAGGCCGTCATCGGCGGGCACAAGGTCTACATCCACACCGGCGAGTACGAAGACGGCTCCCTCGGGGAGATCTTCATCGACATGCACAAGGAAGGGGCCGCCTTCCGCAGCCTCATGAACAGCTTCGCCATCGCCGTGAGCCTGGGCCTGCAGTACGGGGTGCCCCTCGAGGAGTTCGTGGACGCCTTCACCTTCACGCGCTTCGAGCCCAACGGGATGGTATCGGGCCACAAGTACATCAAGATGTGCACGTCCATCGTGGACTACATCTTCCGTGAGCTTGCGGTCAGCTACCTCGGCCGCAACGACCTGGCGCACGTCGCCCCCGAGGATCTGGCTCCCGACACGATGGGTGAGGGGGACGGCATGAAGAAGGGCATCGACTTCGACGACGAGGAGGTCGTCGAGGAGCGGATCGTGACCCCCGGTCCCTTGAAGCTCGAGACGAAGGTCCCGAGCGCCGGGCTCGTCGCCGCCGTCGAGACCGCCGCCTCCGCCCAGATCGTCTACGAGGACCGCACGGCCGCTGCGGCCGCGAACACACAGACGGCCGGGGCCGGCGTCTCCGATCGCGCCGTTCGGCTGCGGGCCGAGGCCGCGCGGGCCCGCGAGGTGCAGCTCGCCCGGATCAAGGGGTACGAGGGCGACGCCTGCCCGAGCTGCCAGAGCTTTACGATGGTCCGCAACGGCTCGTGCCTCAAGTGCGAGAGCTGCGGCGCGACGAGCGGGTGTAGCTGACCGTCCGCCAAACGGCGGCGACCACCGGGGCCTCAGGACGCGCCGCGGTCCCCGCGGACGAGCCGACGAAGGCGTCGGCGCCCCCGCTCCAACCCCAGCAACCGGGACCGCCTATCGGCGGACGCACGCCAGCGCCCCGGCGGGGGGCGATGTCCACCCGGGCCCCGCAGCCCGGCGCCCCCCCAAGGTTCCCGCGCTCGAAGATCGATCGTGCGCCTACTCGGCGTCGTGCGCCTCGGGGGCGGCCGAGGCAGCCACGTGCCGCACCTCGCGCCGGTAGGCCTTGCGGCGCTCCCAGGCGGCCTTGCGCCCCCGCAGCACGTCCCACCTTCGCACCCCCTCGGCCGGCGGCAAGCCGTGCCGCGCGCGGATGAGGTTCGGGACCTGCCCATCCACTTCCTTTGCGCACGTCACGGTGAAGATCTTGCGGAACGTGGCCTTGCGTTCGAGCTCCTCCCGCGGGTCGTACGGCCCGTGCTCCCGTACGTACTCGGGCGTGGGGATCGGGTAGGTGATCTTCACCAGCTCCACCCGGCGCGCGCGGCGGCCGCCGTGATCGAGTTCCCACTTGCGACAGATGTAGCGCGCGTACCAGCGCTGGTACCACCGGCCGTGGCCGCCCTCGCTGCCCGCGATCCGCCGGTTCATCTTGCCTTCCCGCGAGTACCAGATCCACGGGATCGGCTTGTACCCCTCCGCGTAGACGTCCCGCGCCAGGTCCCACACCTCGCCGTCGGCGTCCGTCACGAGGGTCTGGAGGAACAGGTTCGCCCGCGGCGGGTTCGGCGCGAACATCTTCCAGCCCTGGGTCGTCTGCGTGCGCGTAAGCCACAGGCGGAACGGCTCGTGCGCCTTCGTGCGGAAGGTCGAGAAGCTGTCCTTGTCCGGCAGCAGCCAGGCCGCCACGCCCGTGACGTGGTAGACGAACAAAAAGCCCACCAGCGTGCGCCCCAGCGGACCATAGGCGAACGGCCGCCCGATCGTCCGGGTGCGGTCGGGCGGCGATGGCCACGGGTCACGCCGCGGCGGCGGCGGCACCACGGCCAAGTCCGGCGCCGGGCGGCGGCGCGCCCAGACCGCGCCGGCCACGAGCAGCACCACGATCGCCCCGAGCGTCCAGTAGTATGAAAGATCGGCGAAGACGCGCGCGAGGACCCCCGCCACCGCCAGCGCCAGCGCCCCCCACAGCACCGCCCCGGACAGCCGCGCCCCGTCCGTGTGGTAGCCGGGCAACGTCCAGTCCGCCGTGGGGATCGGCGGCTCGCCGCGCCGCACGTCCGGCGGGATCAGGCGCGCGAGGGGCCCGGGCAGCACCCGCCCGAGCCGCGCGCCGATCTTCCGCCCCAAGAACGCGATCTCCGCTCCGTTCAGGAAACAAATGTACCCCGAAAGCAGCCCCGGCGAGAACCAGCCGATGTTCATGAGCAAGATGAGGTGGCTGTGGAAGACGATCCCGAGCGCCAGCCAAAGACGCCGCCCGAACAGCCACCGCAGGGCCCAGTCCGCGTCGAGGGTGTAACGCCGCTTGCCCAGCCGCACGACGAAGGGCCGCCACCGCAGCCGGTGCTGCACGTAGGCCAAAAGGCCCATCACCACCACCCACGATACGCCGATGAGGATCCCCAGCACGCGCGTGGACGGGTACCGGTCGTTCGGCGGCGCATAGTGCACCGGCAGCAGGTAGAGGACGAGCGCCAGGGCCAACAGCCCCAGGGCCCAAAAGGCCGCCCGCACGCCCCAAAACGCCCAGCGGGGCTTCGGCGGCAGCACCTCCCGCATCGCCCACCGCACGACCAGCCCGAAGACCACCAGGTGGAAGAACACCTCCCACCAGTGGGTGACGTGCGTGTTGACGCGAAAGAGGTTCGTGCCAAGATAGGCGGAAAGAAGCTGCGGCGGCAGGCGCCAGAAGTGGTCCAGGTTCAGCGCATAGTAGAAGGCGTCGCCCTTGGCCCATACCCCACCGTTCTTGACGACGCCCGTATAGAGATAGATCGTCGCCACCTGCAAGACGACGAGCATGCGCGGCCAGAAGGGGATCGGCCGAAAGTAGGGTTCGAGGCCGGCCGGGTGCTCGGGGCAGGGCGCAAGCCCCGCGCCGCCGCCCGGGCCGCCCGGCTCGCTCAGGCGTCCGGCCCGGCGTAACGCCCGCACGCGCAGCCAGTGGTCCACGCTGTACGCCTCGCCGCAGCGCGAAAGCGCCAGGTAGAAGAAGAACGTGCGGTAGACGTTCTCCGTCCCCTCCCAGAACACGGTGTTGCGCAGGATGATCGAGTGGAACAGAAACCACGCCACCCATTTGACCCAACGGGTCTGCCAGCCGACGATGAGCATCGTCATCGCCACGACGAACGCCCCCCAGTGGATCCAAAACGCCAGCGGCGAGCTCCAGATGAGCAGCAGGCTGTAGTTGGGCCCCTTGAGCCACTGCAAGAAGCCCTCGAAGTCCAAGAAGCCCAGGGGGTCGCCGTCGAGGCCGTGCCCGAACCCGAGGAACTGCTCGTGGGCGTAGACCTCGCGGGCCGTGTCCGTCAGGAACATGCCCTCGTCCGTGAACAGGAACGCAAAGTGCTCCCACAGGCCGTTGACGTTCGCCAGGGCGCACAGCCCGAACACGATGCGAAAAAGCCCCATCGGCCGCGGGTCCTCGATGCGCAGCAACAGACGCCGTACGCCCTCGCGCTCGAACAGGAAGATCGCGTAGATGCAGACCACGGCGGCCAGGAGGATCCATCCGGCGGTCGGCGAACGCGCCACGGCTTCCTCGTTGGGGATCCGTTCGGCCAGCCACGCGAGGTGGCGGCCGGCTTCGAGGCCCGCGGCGGTCGCTAGGTGCATCGTGGGGCGGACTATCGCGCGACGGTGCGCTCGCCCGCAAGCCCGGGGCCAGCGTTCCCCGGGGCGCCGGGGACTCGCAAGGGCCCCAAAACAGGCGCGACGCCATCCGGGCGCGCAAGAACTTCGCGCCCCGCTTGACAGCGCCCCGTCCACGGGAAAGCATTGAAGAATGCCTGCAATCGTCCTGCGCCGCCTCGGCGGTGGGGTTCTCGGCGCCGCCGTCGCCGCCGCGCCCGGTTGCGGCGACGACGGCGGGACGGGCACCCCGTACCTGCCGACGGGAAGCTCGACGAGTACAGGGGAGGCAACGGCCGATTCGACCGGGGGCGGAACGCAGCCCGGTGGGACCGGCAGCACCTCGTCCTCCCTCACC
>JALSIN010000328.1 GCA_026989935.1 Polyangiaceae bacterium
TTCGCCAAGGCGTCACCGTCCTCGGCCTCGTAGAAGTCGTACAGGCCGCCCTTGGCCGTCCCACCCGCCTGGGCCCAGCCGTTGAGCGTGGCGTTGATGGTGGGGTCGATGGCGAAACCCACCACGTAGGTCGGGATCCCGGTCTGCAGCGCCGCGCCGATGGCCTGTTCGACGGCCGCCTCGTCACCACTGCAGTTCGGCATGCCGTCCGTCAGGAGCACCATGGCCTGGGGCCGCCCGTCCGCCACGTTCGTCAGGTGGTCGGCCATCGTCTCGACCGCCGTGAGGGTCGGCGTCGCCCCATTGAGCCCAGCCATCGCGGGCGGCAGGGCTCCCAAGACCGTGGCGGCGTCGTTGGGCCCCACTGGCACCGTCACGTTCGACACACCGCAGGTCTTGTCGTCGGGATAGTAGAGCGCGCCGAAATCCACGCGGTCGGACATGGCGTTGAGAAGGTCCTCCGTCGCGTACACCACCGCGGCCCACTGCGAGACGGACTGCCCCTCGAAGTCCGTCGTCAGGTTCATGCTGCCCGACGCATCGAGCAACAGCCCCACCTGCGGCACGGGCGGCTCCACCTCGAAGTCCACCGGATCGCAGGTGGGCGTCATGCCGCCGGCGCTGTCGGGCTCCACGTCGAACTTGGGGACCTCCATACTGGTTCCCTCGGTCCCTCCGGTCGAACCGGTCGCGCCCTCGCCGCCGGCGCTGCTCCCCCCCGTCCCGGTGCCGTCCATGCCGTCGGACCCGCCGAAGGCGCCGCCGTCCGACCCGGCGACGCCCCCCGCCTCGGCGTCGCCGCCGGCGCGGCCGGTCGAGCCGCCGCAGGCGGCCAGCAATGTCGAAAGGAACGTGATCGTCGTGATTCGAAGGTTCATGGCCTGTGTCCTCGCTGGGGTTCGCCCCAAAGGTCGGCCGCAGCGGCCCAGCGTTGCGTCCCTTCCCCCAAAAAAAAGGAGGCGCGTCGTGCGCCTCCCTCGTGCCTGGCCTCGCGCCGGCCTACTGCGGCTCGGGCAGCACGTCGGCCGCCAGGCGGAAGATCAGGAACTGGTGGTCGGGGTTGCTGCCCCCGCCCGGCCACATGAACGGCGACTGGTTCGGCCAGACGATGTTCGTCGGATCCCAGTTGAACCACATCCACTTCGCCTCGGCCGGCATGACGCTTTGGCACACGAGCGGGAACTCGTTGCCCGCCATGGGGCTGCCATTCGTGTAGGGCGTCGTGTTGTCCTCACCGGCCGCCAGCGCCCCCAGGGTGGTCCCCACCGAGTCCACCCAACCGCCACTCGACGTGTTCGGGTCCAAGGTGCCCTGGTTGCACGCCACGATCACCTGGTTGATGAGCGTCTCGCTCGGCCCTCCGCTGCCGGGGTTGAAGTTCATCCCCGTGGCGCACACCTCCCAGTTGCCGTCCCCGGTGAACACGTCCTCACCGAACATCCCGCCCCCCGTGCGGTGGAACCGCCCGATGACGCCCTGGGTGACCGCCGAGTCCGCCCAGGCGATGATGTAGAGGTGCGTGGCATTGTCCGCCTCGGAGCCGGGCACCACGTAGGTCTCCGGTCCGCCGTTGCAGTTGAAGATGTCGCCGGCCGTGAAGTTCTCCACGCCGCCCCAGTAGTTGAAGATCATCGAGTCCGTGCCGTAGCCGAAGCCGTAGGCGTTGTCGGCCGTGATGACGACCTCGATGTCGCTGGCGATCCCGCCCGTGGTCCCGGCGGTCCCGGCGGTCCCGGCGGTCCCGGCGGTCCCGGCGGTCCCGGCGGTTCCGGCGGTTCCGGCGGTTCCGGCGGTTCCGGCGGTTCCGGCGGTCCCGGCGGTCCCGGCGGTCCCGGATCCGGCGGTCGTGCCACTGCTGCCGCTCGCCGAGGCGGTCCCCACGGTCGTCCCCGCGGTGGTGCCCACGGATGCGGCCGTCGTGGAGGACGTGGA
>JALSIN010000329.1 GCA_026989935.1 Polyangiaceae bacterium
GTTCCGGGTTTTGCCCCATGGATGGCACGACCCTGGTCCCGGACGCCAGTCTCGAGATCCACCGGGACCGGCTCGATGCGGCCGTCGCGCGCGCCCCCCTGGTGGTGGACGGCCCGACGACCCAGGAAGAGGACCGTGTGGGGACGGTCCTGGACGGCCGGTACCGCATCGACCGCCCCATCGGGGCGGGCGGCATGGGGGTGGTCTACGAGGCCACCCACGTGCACATCGGGCGCAAGGTGGCGGTGAAGGTCCTGCGCCGGGAGCACGTGGACGCCGCCGACGTGCGCGCGCGCTTCGAGCAGGAGGCCCGATTGGCCTGCCAGATCCGCCACGCGAACGTGGTGGAGATCATGGACTACGGCCACACGGAGGACGGCACGGCCTACTACGTCATGGAGCGGCTTTGGGGGCGTCCGCTCTCGCAGCGCATCGACCAGGGCGGCCCGCTTTCACCGGCCGAGGCGCTCGACGTTGCCTGGCAGATGGCCCGCGGGCTCTCGGCCGCCCACGCCCTCGGCATCGTGCACCGCGATCTCAAGCCCGACAACGTCTTCTTGTGCGATCCCGTGGAAGGGATGGCGCCCGCCGGCGCCAGCGGGACGGTGGTCAAGATCCTCGATTACGGCATCGCACGGGTGGTGGGGCGCAAGACCCGCATCACGAAGCTCGGGGCCATGGTGGGCACACCGGAGTACATGTCGCCCGAGCAGGCGCGCGGCGAGGATGCCGACGCGCGCAGCGACCTGTACGCGCTCGGAGTGATCTTGTTCGAAATGCTCACGGGGGACGTGCCGTTTCGTGCCCCGTCGGTGATGGCGACCTTGACGCGCCAGATGTTCGACGTCCCGCCGCCGTTGGCCGAGCGTGTGCCCGCGTTGTCGGTGATGGACCGCACCCAGCAGTTGCTGTCCCGGTTGCTCGAGAAGGCCCGCGAGGAGCGCCTGGCCACGGCGGACGACGCCATCGCCCGGCTGGAACTGGCGATGACGGACGATCTCCCGCGCCTGGCGCAGGCGGGGTCGGCGAAGACGGTCGTGCTCGGCTCGGGGGCGATCGACGCGCGGGCCGCGCCGGCAGGGCAGGTGGAGGCACCGAGAGCGGGGGCGTCGTGGGCCGTGGGGGGCCCCGGGGCCTCGCCGGGCGCACCGGCGGAGTCGGCCGGGTGGGGGCAGGGCCCCGCGGGTGGCGGGAGGGGGGCGGCCCCATCGGCCGCCGCACGCCCGCTGGATCGCGACGCCACGCCGATGCCGTTCCTGACGGCGGCGGAGCGGCGTGCGACGGGCGACGGCGATGAGGACCCCGGGGCCGACGCATCGGGCGAGGACTTCGACGGGTTGCGGCTCGCGCCCCCCCGCCGGGGTTGGTGGCGTCGCGTCGCCGTGCTCGCGATCCTCGGCGGCGGCGGTGTGGGAGTGTGGCACATCCTTGGGACCGCACGAGAGGGGGGCGCCGCCGCGCCGCCGCAGCCGTCGCCCCGGTCCGTCGCGGGGCCGGAGGACGAAACGGCCGGGCGCGCACCCAGCGCCGCGCGCGCCGCGTCGGTGCCGGGACCGCCTGGCGCCACGGCGCGACCTTCGCCGCCCACGCCGGACGCCGAGGGCGCGCCGCCCGCAGGGACGGGGGGAGAGGCTTCAGCGCTGAATGCGCAGGATCAATCGGGCCCCGGGGCGCCCGGTCGGGCCTCGGGGGGGAATGCGAAGAACGATTCGAGCGGTTCTGCGTCCAAGAAACGGGGGCGCCGCCGTGTCGGGCGAAAAGCGGCGCCACCGACACCGGCCCCCGCGGCCCCCGCGCCAGCGCCCGCACGCCCCGCCCCACAGCGCCCCAAGTCCATGCACGAGCCTGCCAGTAAAGAAGAGAAACCGGAGCACTCCGCGCCCCTGGTCGGCGATCTCAAGGACCCGTTCGGTTGAAATTGTTGTAACCTCGATGCCACTAGGAACTACGTACCCATGAACGACCCCAAGCAACCACCCGCCTCCGGCGCGACGGTGGTCGCGACCGACGCAGGGACGCCTCCGCCCGTTCCTGCGGCGCCGAGCGCCCCGGTCCAGACCGACGACCTCGTGGGCACGGTGCTCGCCGACCGCTACCGGATCCTCAAGCGTCTCGGAGAAGGCGGTATGGGGACGGTGTACCTCGCCGAGCACACGACGATCCGCAAGAAGCTTGCGGTCAAGGTACTGGCCCCCGAGTACGCGCAAAAGTCCGACCTGGTGGATCGGTTCCTGCAGGAGGCCCGCGCGGCCTCGATGATCAGCCAGGAGAACGTCGTCGAGATCACGGACTTCGACGCCAGCGGCGGCGTGGTGTTCTTCGTGATGGAGTTCCTCGAAGGCGAGGACCTTTCCGACACGGTCAAGCGGGAGGGCCCGCTGCCGTGGCCGCGTGTCAAGCCGATCATGTTGCAGATCTGCCGGGCGCTGCAGGCGGCCCACGACCGCGGGATCATCCACCGCGACATGAAGCCGGAGAACTGCTACCGCATCAAGCGGGGCAAGAACGAGGACTTCATCAAGGTCCTGGACTTCGGCATCGCCAAGGTGACCGGGGACGAGGGGGGCGACAAGGGGCTTACGCGCACGGGGATGATCTTCGGGACGCCGGAGTACATGTCGCCGGAGCAGGCGCGCGGGGAGCGGCCGGACCACCGCGTGGACGTGTACGCGGTGGGCGTCATCATGTACGAGCTCCTCACCGGGCGGGTGCCGTTTACGGCCGACACGTTCATGGGGATCCTGACCAAACACATGTTCGAGCCGCCGCCTGCGCCCAGTGCGGCCAACCCGAACGTGGAGATCCCGCCGGACGTCGAGGCGATCATCCTCAAGGCGCTGCAGAAGGACAAGGAGCTGCGCTTTTCGTCCATGGACGAGATGGCCGCGGCCATCGAGGCGGTGGGCACGGGCGCGGCGCCCGTCGATGTGATCGCGGAGAACGTCGCGCGGCCGTCCGACGGCCGCACGGAGTTCGTGGGCGGAGCGGCGTCGGCCCCGATCCCCGTGGGGGACACGGGCACCGGCGAGTTTGCGCCCGTCGCTCCTGCGAGCCGCAAGGGGCTTTTCATCGGGATCGGCGTCGTCGTGGCCGCGGTGCTTGTCGTGGGCGGCGTCATGGCGTTTAGCGGCGGGGACGAGGCGTCTGCTCCGGTCGAGGCATCGAAGGATCCCGCCCCCGCGCCTGCACCCGCCCCGGCGCCCGCCCCCGCGCCACCGCCAGCGGTGGTCCAGCCGGTGCCGACGCCGGGGGCCGCGAAGGTCCTCGATCCCGAGAAGGAGAAGGTGACCTTCAAGATCGTGACGCCCGGGGTGGATGCGGACGTCCTCGACGCGCGCGACTACGGGTTGTTCGGCAAGACGAACGATCCCAAGGGCGTGCGGTTCGAAAAGAGCAAGGAGGAACTCAAGCTCGTCCTGCGGGCGCCGGGCTACGAGGATCTCGAGCTTACGATCGTTCCGGATCGGAACAAGACCTACAAGCGGCGCATGAAGAAGAAGCGTGTGCGTCCGAAGCACAAGAGGCCGGGGAAGCAGGGCAAACAAAAGGATGGGGAGACGAAGATCGTCAAGCCGGTGGTGCCGGCCAGCACGCCGAAGAAACCGGCCGACCCCAAGAACAAGAAAAAGGTCAAGAAAGTCCGGCACACATCCTCGGACCTCAAGGACCCCTTCGGCGGCTAGGGTGGGCGGTTCGGCCCTTTTGGGGGCGAAGCGGCGCTCGTGTTCGGGGCTTCGATCGTTCGTCGGCCGAGGGGCGCGTGCTCGGCCGCTTACCTGGGGAGTGGACACATGTCGTCCAGTTGCCGCGGGCGGATGCCGGCGCGGTGCGCATGGAGGGCGGCCTCGAAGTAGGCGATGATCCCCGGCAGGTCGTTTTCGATCCAAGGCGCGGGGTCTTCGGGTAGGAAGCGCCGTCCGACCGTCGCCGGTGGCGGTGCGCGGCGCAGGCTTTCGACCACCGGGTAGGACTCGACGCACGTGGCGAAGCATCCCAGCGCATGGTGAAGGTAGTCCTCGAACTCTCCGGTGAGCCCATCGAAGAATCGACTGGCGAGCATGCGGTAGCGGTATCGTGGTTGGGCGCTCGCGAAGGCACGTGCAAGCGCTCGGTAATGACGAAGATCCGCGCGGTGGGGGGAGAAGGCAGGGATCAGCGTGCCCATGAACGAGTGCAGGGAGAGGGCGGCGACGGGCCGGATCGAGTCGGCGAGGTCGGCCAGGGCCCTCGACTCGGGCTCCGACAGGGGGCGGGGACCGCGGTACGTGGCGGCGCCGATCCGGTTCGTGCCCGCGCCCGGCCAGGGGGAACGCCGTCCGCCCGCAGGGATGGGGAAGTTGCGGTTGAGGTCCACGCCGCGCGCATTCGTGCGCAACGCCGCCAGGGGTCCGCGACCGTCCCGGGCCCAAGTGCGTGCATAGCCGTCAGGGTTTGCGACCGGTACGAGCCAGAGGCGGGCTCCGTACAGACGAGCGGCGGTCGCCGCGTCTGCGAGGGCCTCGGCGAAGGTGACCGCGAGGGTGGGGCCGAGCAACTCGTTCCCGTGGATCCCCGCCACCAGGAGGAGGGCGGGGGCCCGCGCCGGGCCGAGGGCGCAGGCTGGAATCGCTCGCCCTTCGACGGAGCGCCCGAGGGTGTGTCGCCGTGCGCCGGGGATCCGCTCGACCGCCGCGTCGAAGCGTTCGGCGAGGCGGTCGAGCGGGGGGTAGGCGCGCAGGGCCCCGGGCGGTGTCCGCACGGCTGCCTGCGTCAGGAGGCCGGCGGCTCGGTGGTCGCCGTCTGAGCCGGGCTGGCCGGAGGCGCCGCCCCGTTCTCCCGCCTGGAGGAGGTGTCCGTGCGGCGCTCGGGGCGCACGGCGGGGGTAGGCGTTGCCTCTCCGTCTGCTCGCGCACGCGCGTCTTCGAGACTGGCGGCCGCGCCCTCATCGGCGGGAGAGGTGGGCGCCGCCGCCGTGCCGGCGGCCCCCTGGGCCTCGTCACCTCCGTCTTCGTTGGAGGTCGCTTGCGGCCGCAGGACGGAGGCGGGCAGACCGTCGGGCAGCGTCACGCGCAGGACGTGGCCATCCCAGTCATGGCCGTCGAGCCCGGCGAGCACCGCCTCGTGAGCCACGGCCGGCACGCGGAACACGGTGGTGGCCTCCCGCACGGTAAGGTCCCGGACGCTGCGCCCTTCGAGACCCACGCGCAGGGCGAGAAACTCCCGGATGTGGGCGGCCTTCTTGCCCTGGCTGCGACCCACGTTCAGGCGCACCCGGACCAGGGGCTCCGCTTCCGCCTCCATGTCCGTGACGGAGGCGGGGGGCGGCGACTTGGCGGGATCCGCCTCATTCGAGGCCGCGGGCGCGGTCTGCTCGGGTGGCGGTTCGGGCTCGGCGGCGTGGCCGTGTTTGGGCAGCCACACGTCGTCTTCGAACTCGCGGTACGAAAACTTGAGGGACCAGGCCTCCCAGAAGTCCTTGTGGGGCGGCACGAGGAGCTCAGGGGGGGGCGGCGCCTTCTTTTTGCGCCGTCGCCGACGCCGTCGTTTTTTCTTCGAGGGCGCGCGGCCGCTTTCCGCTGCCTCCGTCTCGGCCGTGGCAGCCTTCGCCTCGGGGGCCGCCTGTCCTTCCGGCGCCGCCTCGGTCTCCTCTTCCGCGGCTTCTTCTTCGGCTTCTTCGGCTTCGGAGGTCGGCGCGAGGCGCCGGGCGTCGGCATCGGAGACGTCTTCGAGTTCCACCTCGTCCTGGATCGTGTCGATGACGGCCCGCCGCCGGCCCTTGAGGGTCAGCTCGTCCATCTCGTCGATCTCGCCGAACTCGCTGCGGACGATCTCGAGCTCCTGCTCGTCGATGTCGATGACGATCTCGTCCTGGGAGGCGCCCGTGCGCTGCTCGGGGGGGCGACTGCGTCGTCGTCGTCGCCGCCGTCGTCGCCCGGGCTTGGTCTCGCCCGCCGTGTCGGTCGGGGCGGCCGGTGCAGCCTCGCCCGGGACACCCTGGGCATCCGTGCCTTCCGTGTCGTCCGCCGCCGCCGCCGCCGCGGTTTGCGGCTCGTCTTCCTCACCGTCGCGCACGTGCGCGGCGCCCGCCTCCGGGGTTCCGGCTCCACCCCTTCGCTTGCGCCCGGAGCGTCGCCGCCGCCGCCGCCGTTTGCGCTCGGCCGGTGCGGTCTCCTGGTCTGCCGCAGCATCTTCGACCTCGGCCTCCCGCGGTTTCGAAGCTGCGTCCGGCTTCGTCTCCAGGGCGGGCTCGCTCGCCGGCGCCTGCGGTTCGGTCGTGGCACCGTCCAGTGCGTCCGCGGGTTCCGTGGCTTTCGGCGTGTGGCCGTCCGTCGCCCCGCTCACCGGCTGTCGGGCGTGGACACCGGGGGCTGCTTCGGGCCTGGCGTCGGTTTCCTCCCGCCCGCGCCGTCGTCGTCGCCGCCGGCCGCCGCGTTCGACGGAGCGTTCCGTCGCCGTCGCCTGGTCTGCGCTCTCCTCCTCGACGGCTCGCTCGGCCCGCTCGGCGGCGGACGGCGCGTGCTGTTTGCGCAGCGCACGCTCCAGCAAAAGGCCCACGATCCGTTCCCCGCGCGGGTCCGAGATGAGGTGGCGCGCCAGCAGGACCCATTCGGGCGCCACCTTCTCCGGAAAAGCTTGGCTGAGCCGGTCGAGCTTGACCTGCTTGCGCTGTTCGGCGAGGACCTCCTCGGGAGGCAGCGAGCGCTCGTCGATCCGGATCGAGGGATAGACGAGCCGGAGCTGGTAGAGGTTCGCCAGGTCCTGCGGGGCGATGAGGCTGATCGCCCGGCCCGCGCGCCCGGCTCGACCCGTCCGTCCCGTGCGGTGGACGTACGATTCCGGGTTCTCCGGGAAGGCGTAGTTGATGACGTGGCTTACGTGGGAGATGTCGATCCCGCGGGCCGCGACGTCCGTGGCCACCAGGAAGCGGACCTTCCCTTCGCGCATGCGGCGCATCACTCGCTCGCGGGCCCGCTGAGACAGATCGCTCGACAGCGGCTCGGCTGGATAGCCCTCTCGGACGAGGAAGGAGGCCACGAAGTTCGTCTGTTCGCGTGTGTTGCAGAACACGATGGCCGAGCGCGGTTCTTCGAGTTCGATGACGTCGAGCAGGTCCCTTGGCTTCATGGAGCCGGAAACACCGTAATAGACGTGCTCGATCTCCGCCGCGGAGGCCGAGTCACCCCGCAGCCGGATCGGGACGAAGTTACGCATGTAGCGCTTGCAGATACGCTCGATGTCCCGCGGGATCGTCGCGGAGAACAGGGTCGTCTGGCGGTCTCGGTTGCAAGCGTCCAAGATCGACCGGATGTCCTCCAAAAAGCCCATGGAGAGCATCTCGTCGGCCTCGTCGAGGACGACCATGTTCACCCGCGAAAGGTCGAGGGATCGGCGCCGAATGTGGTCGAGGATGCGGCCCGGTGTGCCGACGACGGCGTGCACGCCCGCGCGCAGGGCGTCGAATTGTGGTTGCATGGCCGTTCCGCCGTAGATGGCGATGGCCCGCACGGCGCCGTTTGGGGCCAGGCGTTCGAGTTCGTCGCACACCTGTTTGGCGAGCTCGCGGGTGGGAGTGAGCGCCAGGAACTGGACGCCGGTCTTGGCCGGGTCTTCGCGTCGCAGACGCCGGTCGATCCATGGTAGGAGGAAGGCGCCCGTCTTGCCGCTCCCCGTGTGCGACTCGACGAGCACGTCGCGGCCTTCGGCGATGGGGGGAAAGCAGGCGGCCTGGACTTCGGTGGGCGCCGCCCAACCCGCCGCGTCGATCCGCGCGCGCAGGTCGGACGAGATGCCGAGGTCGTCCCAGGTCGCCGCGGGCGTTTCGGCGGGGGGCGAGGCGTCTTCGACGGCCGGCGCTGGGGCGGGTTCGTTTTCTTCGGGGGGCGGGGGCGTGGACGCGGAGTCGGAGGTCAGGGGGTCAGTGGAAGATGCGTGGGTGGAGGTCGCGGTGGGCGCGGCCGGCTCGGGCGCTCGTGCGCCCTGCGGCCCGTCGCCGACGCCGTGGGATGTCGTCATGGCGGAAGTTCCTATTCATGCGCGAAAAGCTCCTGGCGGATCGCGTCCAGGCGAGACCGGGTCGCCGCGGCTTCTTCGTGGAGCAGGGCGAGGCGCTCGATCTGTGAGCGCACTTCCGGTGGGGTGTCGGCGGACGTGCAGGCCGCCAGGGTCTCGCGGAGAAGGGTTGAAAGGATCTGGGTGTCCGCGCCGCGGGCGTCGTCGGGTGGTTGTTCGAGGGCGGCCACGATGCGGTCACGGAGGAGGTTGGTTCGGTAGGGGCAATCGACGGCCCCGGGAGCGAGCCCCACGCGCTGCTGGTAGACGCCGTACCCGGTGCTCGCGATCCCCCAGAGGATCGCCCCGGCCAGCGCCGCGAGTCGGAGCACCAGATAGAGCCGGCGCCCGACGGTTCGTGTGGAGCGGTTCAGGTTCAAGGCCATGGTGCGCGCTTTGGCAGGCGCGGTCAAGTAAATCGGCCCGGTGGCCGGTCATTGGGGGCATGCGCGCGCTCGATGCGCCCTGTTGAAAACGCCGCTGAATTCGGCACTTAGCGCCGGTCTGAGAAAACGGTGGGGGGGCTCGGACGCCGATGGTACGATGAGGAACCGTGAGGTATCCCGCCGCGCTCCCGTGGATCTGCGTCGTCGCCGCCGTCTCGACGGGGTGCGATCGCGACGATGGTGATTCGTCGAGCGGCAGCACCGGAGGGTCCTCGGGCTCGAGTGGGTCGTCGGGGAGCACGGGGGGCTTTTGGGCCGTCGGCCAGACCGGCGCGATGGTGCGGATCTCTCCCGCCGGCGCCGTTGCGCCGTACCCCGTGGATCTCGGCGTGGACCTGTGGGCCATCGCGTGCGTCGGGGCGCGGGAGGCGTGGGCCGTGGGCGAAGGCGGCACGGTGCTTCGCACGCAGGACGCAGGGGCGCGTTGGGAGCCGCAGGACGCGGGCATCACCGGGGACCTGTACGCGGTGGCGGTGTCGGAAGGGGCCGGCGTGGTGTTCGCCGGTGGCGACGACGGCGTGATCTGGGCGCCGTTCGCAGGTTCGTTCACCAGGATTCAGAACTGGACATATGGAACGGTCGTCGCGCTGGCGGCGCCCGCGGACGAGCCGTGGGCCTACGCCGCGACGCTCGCGGGGGAGGTGGTGCGGGTGCATGCCGATGGCCCGGTGGACCCCCGCTTCGGGGCGGGCATCGAGCTTTCGGGGGTGGCGACGGACGCGACCGGCGACGTGGTGGTGGTGGTGGGGGCCGCGGGCATGGTCCTGCTGAGCCATGACGCTGGCGCATCCTTCGAGATGGTGGAGACGGGGATTGCCACCGATCTGTGGGCCGTGACCACCCTGGCTGGCGACGGGGCGTTCTTGGCCGTGGGGGATCGTGGGCGCCTCGTACGCTACGATGGTTTCATCGTGGACGTCCTATCGGTGTTCGATCCGACGGAGGACCTTCGTGCAATTCATATGCGCGCAGACGGCATGGGGCAGATCGTGGGGCACGAAGGGATCGTGCACGTGACCGGGGACGGAGGGCGGACCTGGCGCACGGTCCTCGCCGGGAACGACGTCCACCTCGAAGGGGTGGACGACTTTCACGCCGCGCCGCACGGTTGAGGGGCGTTTGGGGAATCTCAGGCGGCTTGCGCGTCGTCGCGCGGCAGGATGACCCGCACGGGCGCATCCGCAAAGGCATCGGGACCGTACCCGCGCATCCGTTCGAGCAGGTGGTCGGTGACCTCGTACCCGCGTGCCACGAGCAAGATCCCGTTTTGCAGATGTAAGTCGTCCACCAGGATCATGCCCGGCTGCAGCGCGTCGAGGGGCACTTCCGCGATGCGGGAGCGGTGCCCGCCGCCGCGCAGGCGTTCGAGGGCGTCGAGGACGTCGTGCGCGTAGGCGTCGTCCCGCCCGCGCATCGTGTCGATGGCCAGTTGAGCGCTGCCTCTTGGATCGGCTGAAAGCTCGTCGAAGTCGGCCGCGACCTTGAGGATCTCCGTGGCGCGCACCAGGTCGTCGGTCGCGCCGCGGGCGGTTTCGATCCCAGAGCGGGGGCGGCGGTGGTGCTCGATGATCCAGAGGATCCGGTCGAGGCGTGGGATCGGTGCGAGCATCTCGACGGCCTTCGTAAACGCCCGCTCGACCTCGGCGCGCTCTTCGGGTGCGAGGGGCCGACCGAAGTAGGCCTTTTCGGCGAGGGCTGGTGGCAGGGCCACGTACCCGAGTTGGGCGAGCATCGCGGCGACCTCGATCTCCCATTCCGCCTCGTACCCGAGCTCGGCGGCCAGGTCGGCGGCCAGATGGCGCAGGCGGGTCGCGCGCCCGAAGTACGTGGGGGAGACCAGCCCGAGCACCTCCATCATGACTTCTACGCTGCCGCGCAGGGTCTTCTGCAGGAGGACGCGCTCGCTGGTCACGAGGCGGTGCTGGGCGACCGCGGCCGCCACGGCGCCGCGCAGGGCCGGTGGAGCGCAGGGCTTGGTGAGGAAGCGGAAGATCTGCCCGTCGTTGACGGCGGAGATCGCCGCGTCCAGGTCCGTCTGGCCGGTCAGCAGCATGCGCGTGGCGTCGGGGGCGATGTCGCGGGCACGGGCGAGGAATTGGGCGCCGTTCATCGCGGGCATGCGCATGTCCGAAATCACCGCCGCGACGTCCGGCTGTCGTTCGAGGTCCGAAAGCGCCTCGTCGCCGCGCGTGTGGGGCAGCACGGTGTAGACCTTGCGCAGGCTGCGGGCGATCCCTTCGACCACGGCGGGTTCGTCGTCGAGGCAAAGGACTTTCGGTTTTTCTCGTCGGGCGACGGCCATGGTCTCATGCAGCCTTTCGGGGTCCGCCGCGGATGCGCCGGGCCGTCTCGATCCAGTCGTCCAGCTGGCCGAGCACCCCGGCTTCGGCGAGCGCCTCCACGTCGAGGCGGCCCGATGCGGTGGGGTCCTCGTCGTCGCCACAGTCGGCCAGGGCGTCGGCCACGTGGACGGCGACGGTGGTGGGGGTCATCGCCGCCTCGCTGGGGCGGTGGTGCATCGCGACGGCCTGCACGATGGGGGCGGGCAGACCCCAAAGGCCG
This sequence comes from Polyangiaceae bacterium, assembly GCA_026989935.1. Classification (GTDB taxonomy): domain Bacteria; phylum Myxococcota_A; class Polyangia; order Nannocystales; family Nannocystaceae; genus J032. Next base: position 11,037 of record JALSIN010000329.1, read on the forward strand.
AGCAGGAAGGCCCCGATGGCGGCGTGATCGGTTCCCCACGCCTGGCGTTCGGCCTCGATACAGGCGGCGCCCGGGCCCCGGGCAGCCAGGCGCGGGTCGTCGAGGGCCTTGGGAGCCGCCGTCGCGAGTGCCAGCAGGCCGACGTCATGCAGCAGGGCCGCGGTGGCTGCGTGGTCGGCGTGCTTGCCGGGCAGGTCGAGGGCGCGGGCGATGGCCGCGGTGCAGGTGGCGTGGGTTGCCAGCTCGTTGGCGTCGATCGCACAGCGAACCCGGCGTCCACCGTCGAATACCTGGGCGACCACCGCGAGATCGCGCACGGTGTCGGCGCCGAGGTAGTGGACGGCGGTCTTGATCGATCCCACGGAACGCGCGAGGCCGAAGTAGCTGGAGTTTACGAGCTGGAGCACTTTGGCCGCGAGGCTCGGGTCGCGCTCGATGATCGACGCGAGTTCGTCCACCGACACGTCGTCGGCGCCGGCGCGCTCGCACAGCTCGACGTAGACCGTGGGGGCGGGGGGCAGACGATCGAGGCCGCCGAGCACCTCCCGGATACTCGGATCCTGGATTCGTCGCTGGAGGGTCACCGCGTCCTCGATGGCAGCCGACAGGTGGGCGGGATCGCAGGGCTTCGACAGGAAGCGATGGGCCACTTTCGCGGCCCGCAGGCTCGTCTGCTCATTGCACTCCCCGGACAGGATGAGGCGCGCCGCACGGGGACGGATCCGTCGCACGTTTTCCAGCAACGTGACGCCATCCATCGACGGCATCCGAACGTCCGAGACCACCACGTCCACCTCGGTCCTTTCGAGAACCTCGAGGGCCGCCTCGGGGCCGAGGGCGAAGCGCATGTCCCACACCCGCCGGCGTTTTCGCAGCAGGTTGCGCAGGCCCGAAAGGACCTCCGGCTCGTCGTCCACGAACAAGATGACCGTCTTGGAAGGTGTCATGCTGCCGCCTCACCGTGTGATTCGGCCGGTCCATCGATGGGCAGCCGGATGTGGAAGGTGGTTCCTTCGCCCTCCCTGGACTCGAACCAGATCTTCCCGCCGTGTCGCTCGTGGATCACGCGCCAGGCGAGTGCGAGTCCCTGGCCCGTGCCCTTGCCGACTTCCTTGGTGGTGAAGAACGGGTCGAACACCCGATCGGCGATCGCCCGTGGGATCCCGCCACCGGTGTCCGCGACCTCGATGTGGGCCCATCGATCCTCCTGCCAGGTGCGTATGCCGATCGTGCCGCGCTCGTTCGTCCCCTCCACCACGTCGGCGATCGCGTGCGCCGCGTTGACGACGAGGTTCAAGATCACCTGGTTGACGTCGCTTACGTGGCACAAAACGGGCGGCAGATCGCCGAAGTCCGTCTCCAGGTTCGCCACGTACTTGTACTCGTTGCGCGCGATGATGAGCGTGGATTCGATGGCGCGGTTCAGCTCCGCCGGTTCGGCCGTGTCGCTCGCCGGATGCGAAAACTCCTTCATGGAGCGCACGATCTTCGCCACCCGATCGAGGCCATCGATGCAGCGGGCGAAGGCCGGCGGCACCTGTTCTCGCAGGTACTCGATGTCGGCCTCTTCGAGGGCGTCCTCGGCGGCGCGTACCAGCTCGTCGAGCGCCGGATCGAGCGCCGACCCGGCGACGGCAGACAGGACGCGCGACAGGGCCTCGATGGCGGCGAAGGCGTCCCCGGCCGCTTCCTGCAGGAAGTGGACGCTGTCGCTGACGAACTGGATCGGCGTGTTGATCTCGTGGGCGATCCCGGCGGCGAGCGTCCCGACGGCGGCAAGACGTTGGGCCGCTTGAAGCTCGATCTCCCGACGGGTGTCGTCGGTGATGTCCTGGGCGACGATGACGCTGCCGGCGATGGCGTCGCCGCGGCGCAGCGGGCCGATATGGCAGCGAAACGCCTTGACCGTGCCGTCGTCCGCCACCGTCTTCGTCTCGTAGGTCGCTCGGGCGCCTTCGAGGACGCGGGCGAGCCGCGCCCGATGCTCGTCGTGGCGCTCGGGCTCCAGGTAGTCGAGCCAACTCGTGCCGATGACCGATGCTTCCTGACCGGGTGGGTCCGTGCGGTTGATGAAGGTGATCGTCCCTTCGCGGTCCGTCGTCAAGATGAAGATCGGCACGCAGTTCATGATCGAGGCGAGGGTCTCGGCCGTGGCGCGCCGCGCCAGGTCGGCCGCCTGCGCGCGCTGCTCCGCGCGCTCGCGCAGCACGCGTCCGGCGAGCTGGGCGCCGGCGGTTCGCAGCAGGGCGCGCGCGGTGGGGG
>JALSIN010000330.1 GCA_026989935.1 Polyangiaceae bacterium
CGGCGGGCTGGCTGGCGGCCCCCGGGGCGCTGGTATGGAACTTGCTCCCTGTCGGGGTGTCCTCCCACCGGGCCCCCCGTGTGCCGGGTGCCGACGGGAGTGTCCCGTGCGTCGGCCGTGCCGGCGACGGACCGGGCGGCTTCGCCCGCGGCCGAGCTGGGCCTCGAGGGGCCGGGGGCCGGGGCGGGGTTTCGGAGGCCGGGCGGAGAGGGCAGCACGGGAGCCGGTGGAGGGTGCGGGCGGAGGTCCGGCCCCCCGGGTCCGGCCCCCCGGTTGGGACGACGGGAGCAAGGGTGCCGGCAGGGTGGCGGGGTGCCGCTGCGCCGGGCCCGCGAGGGGCGACCCAGGCTTTTCCCGGGACATCCGATGGAGGAGGCGCAAGCCAATGACGAGAAACCAGATCCGAGTGGGATTCGCTGCCCTGGCAGGGTGCGCCCTGCTGCTCACGGCAGCGCCGGCGATGGCGCAGAACGGCACGCAGGCCTTCAAGTGCGCCGGCGCCATCTCGAAGGTCTCGACGAAGATCGCGAGCTTCGTCGAGAAGTTCGTGACCAAGTGCACCAACGACTACGTGAAGCGGAACCTCTTCCTCGTCGGCGAGAAGGGGAAGGATGCGAGCGCGCTCGACAAGTCGGGTGAGCTCTGCCAGAAGTTCGTGAACGACAAGGCGCTCGCGGCCGTGACGGCGAACGACGTCGACGCCGCCGCCTGTGGAGACGACGACCTGGCCGCCCTCGGCCACATTCCCACGGCGGCCACCGGCGGCGAGGCGGTGTACGCCGGCCTCGTGAAGCTCGACGCGCTGCGCAGCGGGCTCCGCGCGGCGGCGAACACGGCCCCCGACCTCTGGGCGATCATGGACGCCGTGGAGGACGTCGGCACGCCGTGCACGGCCTGCGCGACGCTCCGCAATGCCCTCTACGGCCGCGGCATCGGTCCCTGCGCCAGCGTCGTGGCGAACATCGGGGCGGGTACGGCCGTGACGGTGAACGGTGACGGTGGCTTTACGGCCGCCACGACCGTCAGTGGCAACGCAGCCCTCGACGTGTGCCGGTGGGAGGATGCCCTCTCCGGCGCCTTCGGCGTCTTCGGCGGGCCCTCGCGCTCCCTCAGCGCCCTCGTGGGCGGCTTCATCCCCGTCTGCGTGGACGTGCCGATCAACAAGGGCTTCGTGAACGACCTCACCGGTGGCAAGACCGTGAGCAGCCTCGAGATCTGCCAGGACCACGACGTCGACGACGGATCCGACGAATGCCAGGTCACCGGCGTGAATGGCAGTCCCTTCGCCGCTTCCGACTGCCAGCCGAGCCAGCCCGAGGGCCACTGCAACCCCGCGCCCGGTATCGGCACCGACTTCTGCACCAGCGATGCACAGTGCCCCACGGGCAGCGTGTGCGACTTCACCGGCAGCACGCTGGTGGCCGGGAGCGCGTGCTCGCGGTTCGCGGCGCCGACCTCCACGGGAGCGGGTGAGGGCATGATCGCCTCCACCCTGATCAACACCGTGATCCTCGGGACCTCCGGCCCCGACGGCATCCCCTGCACCGACGACGACACGGCCGATCCCGGCACCCCGGTGGCCACCGTCCAGACCACGCAGGATGCCACGATCGTCGTCTACGACGTGAATCGCGCCGGCGGTACCCTGGCCCCGGCGACCCTTAGCGGAACCGCGGTGCCCACGTCGGCTCCGGACGTCGGCCCGTTCGAGAACGGCACCTTCGAGAACGGCCTCGGTGGTGGTGGTGCGGCCTTCGTGTCGGGCTTCCCGGCGCTGAACGTCGACCTCTCGCCGCTGTACCGGGGCGACATCGTGACGACGATCCGTCTCGAGTACGAGTAGAGCACCGGCCGGCGTCGTCACGCCCATCCAGAGAGGCCGAGGGGGTTTGCCCCCTCGGCCTCTCGCTTGTTAGGGTGCGGCGGGCGC
>JALSIN010000331.1 GCA_026989935.1 Polyangiaceae bacterium
GCCTTCGTGGCGGCGCTGGCGGCCAAGTATGCCCGCCTGGCCCACAACCACCGCGTGGGGTAGCCGCGGGCAGAGCCGTCCCCGTCAGTCGCAGCCGATCGGCACGGTCGCGATCGCCACGTCGTCGATCCACCGCTGCAACGTGGCCGGCGGCCCGCCGTTCCAGTAGTTCTCGAAGGACACCAGGTTGATCCCGTGGCCCTCGTAGGTGCCGCGCCAGTCCAGGTCGTTGCGGGCGTTTTCGAGGTTGCCGTCGATCCAGAACTCGAACACGCCGTCCGACGCTCCCGGCGTGTTGAGGCGCACGTGGCCCTCGATGCAGTGGAACGTGCCCGACCACGCCGACGAGAACAGCGGCGAGGTGCCGTTCATCTGCCCCAGCCAGGAGAGGTTCGCGAAGTCGTTGTAGCCGTTGCACACGACCACCCCACCCTGCACGCAGCTTGCCGGATCGCCCAGCAGCGTCACGTCGGATCCGGCCGACCACAGGTGGGCGATCATGGCCTGCCCCCAGTCATCCTTCGCAATGGACGTGGCGCGGGTGACCTTGGCCGGCCCGACGTCCGGCCAGCCCGGCTCCATCCGCAGGCGCAGGCGCCACCAGATCTCCTCGTAGGTGCCGTTCGGATCGATGTGGGGCTTGCCGCCGTAGACCGCAGGGTTCACGCCGAACGCCACGCTCATCCAGCCGGTGCCTTCCACCCCCGGCTCGAAGGTCGCGCGCATGGACCAGTCGCCCGAGTAGGCGGCGTCGTCGGCCAGCACGAACCGGCCGCCGCCGTCGTTGTACTCGAAGAAGCGGTCGGCCGGGTCCACGAGGTCCTCGAAGTCCTCGCAGAAGATCCAGTCCGCCGGCAACGGGTCGGGGCAGCCTGCCGCCCCGCCGCCCGTGGTGGCCCCGGCCGTGTCCGACGTCGAGCCCGACGAGGTGGACGCGGCGGTCGAGGCGCCCGAGGTGCTGGACGCGGCCGTGGCGGTGCCGGTCGTGCCCGTGGTCCCCGTGGTCGAGCTCGATGAAGCCGGGGACGTGGCGGCGGTCGAGCCCGGGCCTTCGGTCGCGGTGCCGGATCCGGTGCCGGCGGCGCCATCCCCCGCGTCGTCCGACCCACGACATCCCGCCCAAAAGGAAAGGGACGTGACGACGGCGGCGACCCGGGTGCGGTGCATCGTTCGCATGCGTGCGAGTGTCGCACAGGCGACGGATTGGGTCACCCGGTGCCGGTGCCGGTTCCCGTGCCCGTGCCGGTCCCCGTCGAGGTCCCGGCGCCCGGGTCGTAGCAGAACCCGTCCACCGTGCTGCACAAAAGGCCCATGCAGCACGATTCGTGGTCGATGCACCAGGCGGTGAGGTCGCCGGCCCCCAGGCAGGCCGGGACGCAGCGCGCGGGGCCCATGGTGCCCGTCCCCGGGTCGTAGGGGGCAACGCACACGCCGCCGCCGGTCTCGCAGTCGTCCGTGCTCTCGCAGGTGCCCGGCAGGCCGCCCGACGCCGTGGCGGCGGTCTCCGACGCCGGGCCGGTCGAGCTGGTGCCGGTCGCAGTGCTCGTGCCCGAGGAACCGCGGCCGCCGCCCCCGCGACACGCGGAGCCCAGGAGCACGATCGCCCCGACGGACCATGCGAGGGTGCGGGATGCGTGCGCTGCCATGGCCGGTGCCCGACCGACGGTACCACGCCCCTCGAACCGTGGGCACACAGGCGCTAGGCTGCCGGCCCGTGACGTCATCGCCCGCAACCGACCCCACCGTGCCGGCCGCCGGGTCCCTCGACGCCCCCGGCGATCGCGCCGATGCGCACGCCCGGTGCCTCGACGAACTCGCCGGTCACGACGCGGTGCGCCGGCTTAGGCGCCGGGACGGGCGCTTGTGGCCGCGCACCGGCGGCCGCGCGCCGCTGGGATTCCTCGGGCGGATCGAGGCGGCGCGTCCTTCTGCCCGGCGGTTCGCGTTTTTGCGGCGGACGGTGGCGGGGGCGGGGATCCGGGACGTGCTGTGGCTCGGCATGGGGGGCGCCTCGCTGTTCGCCCAGGTGGTCGCCGAAACCCTGGCCACTGGCACGGCCCCGCGCCTGCACGTGGTGGACACCACCTGCCCGGACGTCCTGCGGGACACCGCCGCCGCCCTCGACCCGGCCGCGACGCTGGCCGTGGTGGCCAGCAAGTCGGGGACCACCCTGGAGACGACCCTGCTCGAGCGGTGGGCCGAGGGGCTCGTGGCCTCGGCCGGGGAGCCGCGCCGGCGCATGGCCTACGTGACGGACCCGGGCACCCCCATGGACCGAAGGGCCCGCACGGCTGGTGCGTTCGCGGTGTTTCCGGGGCGCCCGGACGTGGGGGGCCGCTTCTCCGCGACGACGGACTTTGGCCTCGTGCCCGCGGCGCTCGCCGGCGCGGACGTTTCGCGGCTGCTCTCGGCGGCCGCGCCCATGGAGCGCGCCTGCCGGGTGCCTGCGCCGGCCCGAAACCCCGGGGCCTGGCTCGCGGCCGTGCTGGCGGCGGCCGAGGCGTCGGGGGCCCGGATCCTGACCCTGCTCGCGGACCCGCCCTGGCGGCCCTTTTGCGCCTGGATCGAACAGCTCGTGGCCGAGTCCACGGGCAAGCAGGGGCGGGGGCTGCTGCCCCTTTGGGACGAGCCCCAAGACGGCGCGGTGCTCGGCGAGGACCGTCTCGTGGTCCGCATCCTCGGCCCGACTCCTTCGTCCTCGATGGACGAAATGGCGCGGCAGGCCCGCGAGCACGGCGCCATGGTGGCGACGATCCGCGCGGGCGAAACGCACAACACGCTCGCCGAGGTGGTGCGCTGGCAGACGGCCGTCGCGCTCGCGGGGCACCTCCTGCAGATCGATCCGTTCGACCAGCCGGACGTCGAGGCCACGAAGGCGGCGACGCGGCGTCTGTTGGAGGGCGCGACGGACGAGCGCCCCGCGGACTTCGTGGCGGATGGGTTCGAGCTGCGCGGCGACGTGCCCGAGGCCGCACCCCGGCTGGCGGGGGCGATCCGGGCGCTCGTGTCGTCGATCCCCGCGGGCGGGTATCTGGCCGTGCTGGCCTTCCTGCCGCCCGGCGAGGCCATGGAGGCGAGCCTGCGGCGCCTGCGGGCGGAGGTCCGCGCCGCCCGGGGGCTCGCCGTGGCCTTCGGCTGGGGCCCGCGGTACCTGCACGCCTCCGGGCAGTTCCACAAGGGGGGCCCGCCGGTGGGCGGCTACCTGGTGCTCGACCGCCATCCCGCGCGCGACGTGCCGGTGCCGGACGCCGCGTGGACCTTCGGGGCCGTGCAGCGGGCGCAGGCCCGGGCCGACGCGGAGGTGCTGCGCGCGCGGGGCCGCCCCGTCCTGGAGGTCACGATCCGCCCGGAGGAGGCGCCCGAGGCCGCCGTCGCACGCCTGGCCGACCACGTCCGCGCCGCCCTGCGCGGCGGCAGCGCGTAAGCCCCCGGCAGCCCGGCCGGTCACGTCCGCGCGGCTTTGCGCCAGGTTGCCTGGGAGCGCCGTGGCCGCGGCCTTGCGCAGGTGCCGGCGGTGGGAACCTCTCGGCGATCCGGTCGGCGAGGTGGGCCGGGACCGGCGCGGGCCTTTCGGCGCTCGATGCGCTACCCTGGTTTCGTGGGGGCATGCCCGCGACCCGACCGTTGCCCCGGCCGCCGGCCCGTCGTAGGGGTCGTGGTCGCGGTCGTGCTGGCGGCGGGCGGCTGTACCGGCGGCGGCGGAGACGGTGGGGAGACCTCCGGGCGTCCGCCGACCACGGGCGGCAACTCGGCGGGCGACACCGGCTGGGGGGATACGGGGGGGATCGGGGCTTGCAGCCACGACGTGGCGCCGTCGGCCGAGATCGGCCGCAGCATCGGCGGCGGCTTTACGCCCTACGCCCCGGGGCAGGCGGTCGAGGTCCTGGTGGCCCCGCAGGGCGGCTTCGGCGTGCCGGTCTCCGTGCGCACGCGGGGCCTGCTGGCGGGGGACGGACCGTCGGGCACGCGCTGGGCGGACGTGGAGCTGTCCATCGGCCGGGGCGCGGCGAACGAGGGCACCTTCTTCGACGGCGGCCCGCTCGGCTGCATGGGCTCGGACGACGGCGGCCTGTTGTCGGGGCTCGTCGCCGGGTTCGACCCGGACGTGGTGCAGACGAACGAGGACCTCCTGGCGCTCGACGGCGCGCAGGCGACGGTGCGCGTCGTGGTGCGGGACGAAGACGGCGTCACGGCCGAGGCGTCGCAGGTCGTGACGTTGATGGTCAGCGGATGAGGACGACCGCGCGCATGCTGTGCCTTTCGGCGCTGGCGGCGACCGCCTGCCACGGCGGCGGCCAGGCCGACGACGGCGGTGCGGACGGCTGTCTTTCGTGCCACGGGGGCATCGAGCAAGCGCATGGCCCGATCCCACCGGACGAGTGCGTCGTCTGCCACGGCGGCGACCCGGCGGCCGCGACGAAGGAGGCCGCCCACGTGCCCGTGCCCGACGACTGGGCTGCGATCCGCGGCGACGCCCTGCCCCCGGCGGCGCCGGGCTTCATCCGCGACTTCGCGCCCGACCAGCTCGACGCCCTCGACCGCGCCTACCTGCGGTTCGTCAATCCCAGCGACTTTCGCGTGGTGGACGAGACCTGCGGCGTGTGCCACCCCGACAAGGCGGCGACCGTCCCCACCTCGGTCATGGCGACGAACGCGGGCCACTACATGCCCACCTTGTTCCTCGCGGGCGTGCAGCCCGACCGGATCGCGCGCTACGGCTCCTATCCGACCTTCGACGAGACCTGCGACGTGCCCGACGAGCAGCGAAGCTGCGGGCTCTCCCCGCTCGTACCCCCCACCGGCGACACGCTGGCCTCGATCCTGTTGCGTGCGGCACCGGAGCAGGTGGAGGCGGCCGCCTACACGCACTACCTGGCGAAGAACTGCAACCACTGTCACCAGAGCGCATTTCCCCGCAACGACTCGCCGGGCCTGTATCGCTCGACGGGGTGCGCCTCGTGCCACGTGTTGTACGACACCTTCGGGGCCTACGAGGGCGGCGACCCCACGATCCCGCGGGGGGTGCCCGTCCATCCGAAGCGGCACGAGATCACGACGCAGATTCCCACGTCCCAGTGCACCACCTGTCACTACCAGGGGGGGCGGATCGGCCTGTTGTTCCAGGGGATCCGCGAGGGCGGGTTCGGGCCGGACGAGACGCCGCCCTACGCCACGCCCTACCCCCACACGATCTTCGGGCACGCGAAGGGCTACTACTTTACGGACGAGGACAGCCGCAACCAGGTGGACGAGACGCCGCCGGACGTGCACGCCGCGGCGGGCATGGTGTGCGCCGACTGCCACGTGGGCAGCGACGTGCACGGCACGGGCGTGCTGCACCCCACCGCGAAGCTTCAGGTGGACCTTGCGTGCGAGGACTGCCACGGCACCGTGCGGGTGGCGGCCGCGCCGGCCGAGGACGGCCGCTTCTACACGCGGTCGGGCCGCCTCTTGCCGCAGCTTCGCACGGACGGCGACGGATCCGTGTATCTCGTGGGCAAGGTGTCCGGCCAGCGCCACGACGTGCCGCAGCCGGCGCGCCTGCTGGTGCCGGGCGGCGGGGCGAGCGACGCCATGCGCACGGCGATGGCGCCCGACGACGCCGGGTGGTCCCACACCGACAGCCTGACCTGCGACACCTGCCACACCTCGTACAACCAGTACTGCATCGGGTGCCACGTGACCGTGGACTTTCGGCTCGATCAGCCGGATCGGCAGACGGGCAAGAGTTCGCTCGGGTTCACGCGCGGCGGTCGGACGACCTATACGCTCGAACACGTGCTGCTGGGGCGCCGTTCCGACGGGCGGCTGCAGACGGTACACCCGTCGCAGCAGGTGCAACTGGCCGTGGTGGATCCGGACGGGGAGGTCCTGGTCGGCGAGGCGGTGGAGCAGCCCGACGGTTCGACGAAGCTCGTGGGCGCGTTCCGCCACGGCGGCGGGCACGCGGCGAACAACGGGTTCGTGCCCTTCTTCCAGCACACGACGAGCCGCACACCGCGGGCCTGCGAGGCGTGCCACCCGAAGGACACGTCGGCCGAGGAGCTGGCGCGCGTGCGCGGGGTCTTTGGCTTCGGTACGGGCGAGTTCCTGCTGGACGGTCCGGACGGGCAGGTGGTGGACGGCCTGGCCTTCCTCGCCGAGGACGGCACGCCCACGACGGACTGGGTGCACGCGGGCACCGGCCCGGCCGACGCCGACGTCATCGCGCGCGCCCTTGCGGTGGTGGTGGGGCCGTGACCGGGCGCGGCGCGGACCGGTCGGTGCGCACGCTCGCGTGGCTGGGGGACGCGGAGTTCGAGGTGCGGGTGCGGCGGGCGGTCGTGGCGCGGGGCGATCTGCGGGCGGACCGGCTCGACGCCGTCAAGGCGGCCGTCGTGCGGGCCGAGAGCCAGGCGGCGGCCCTCGACGCCATCTGGGCGCTGCTCGACGAGGACGAGCGCGCCGTGGCGCGCCGGGCGAAGAACGCGAAGGTGCGCTCGGCGCCCCGCGGCGACGTCCGGACCTACCGCGCCGCGACCGCCTTCGAGGCCGTGGTGGGGGCGTGGTTCGCGTCGGGGCGTGCGGACCGCTTCGAGGCCGTGGTGGGGCCGTGGCTCGAACGGGCGGTGGACGCGGCCCTCGCGGCGCACCGGCGCCGCCCGCGGCGGGGCTGACCCGCCCCCCACGCCCGTCAGAACCGCAGGCCGCCGTGGACGTCGAGGGTCTCGCCGGTGAAGTAGTCGCACTCGAAGACGAACCGCACGGCCTGGAAGATCTCCTCGGGCGTGCCCATGCGCCCGAGGGAGATCGCGGCGATGGCCCGTGCGAGGTGGCGGGGGGGCATCGAGCGGGCCATGGGGGTGTCGATGAGGCCCGGCGCGATCGCGCCGACGCGGATCCCGTAGGGGGCGAGCTCCCGGGCCCAGGTGACCGTGTTCGCCGCGAGCGCCGCCTTGGCGGCCACGTAGTTCGTCTGCCCGCGGTTGCCGTGGCGCGAGATGCTGGACATGTTCACGATCACCCCGCGGCGGCCGTCTTCGATCATCGCGGCGGCGGCGGCCTGGGCCATGAAGGTGGCACCGGTGAGGTTGACCCGGATCACCGCCTCGAAGTCATCGATCGACAGCTTCCGGAGCGCGCCGGTCTTGCGGTCCTTCGCCACCAGGAGCCCGTCGCGGAGGATCCCCGCGTTGTTGACGAGGCCGTCGATGGGGCCGTGCACCTCGCGCGCCCAGGCCACGAAGGCCTCGGCGTCCCCCGGGTCCGCCACGTCGAGGCGCCGCCGCGCGATGGGGTCCGCCAGGTCGGCCAGGCCGTCTTCGTCGAGGTCGCCCGCCGACACCCGCGCGCCCAGCTCGTCGAGGCGCCGGGCGAAGTGGGCGCCCATGCCTCGGGCCGCACCGGTCACCAGGATGTGTGCGCCTTCGATCCGCACGGCGGGATCCTAGCAGCGCCGGGCCCCGTCCGGGCTGGTAGGCTCGCGGTGCCGTGCGGCTGCACACGAAGATCCTGCTCGGGCTGCTCCTCGGCGCGATCGCGGGCGTGACCGCGAACCTTACGTTGGGGGGCGCGGACCCCCGCGTCGTCGCGTTCGACACCTACGTGGCCGCGCCCGTGGGGCAGGTGTTCCTGCGCATGTTGTTCATGGTGGTGATGCCCCTGGTCTTCGCCTCCATCGCGCTCGGGGTGGCCGGCATGGGCGACATCCGCAAGGTGGGCAAGGTGGGCGGCAAGGCGCTGGGGTACTTCCTGGTGACCACCGCGATCTCCGGCACCGTCGGGATCCTGGGGGTGTCGCTCGCCCGGCCCGGCGAGCGCCTCGACCCGGCGGTGCGCGCCGACCTCGTGGCGATGTACGGGGCCGAGGCGGGCGAGAAGGCGGCCTTGCACGCCAAGGGCGGCTTCGGGATCGACACTCTCGTGGGGATCGTGACCAAGAACCCCCTGCGATCGGCGGTCGAAGGGGACATGCTCGGGGTCATCTTCTTCGCGCTGCTGTTCGGGATCGCGCTGACGCTCATCGACGAGCGGCGCGGCAAGGTGATGGTGGACGTGCTCGGAGCCCTCGAGGACGTGATGGTCAAGATCGTGGAGATCGCCATGCGGCTGGCGCCCTATGGCGTCGCGGGGCTGGTGTTCGGGGTGACGGCGCGCTTCGGCTTCGCCTTGCTCGTGCCCCTGGGCGGCTACGTGTCGGTGGTGCTCGGGGGCCTTTTGTTCCACGGCGTGGTGGTGATGTCGCTGCTGGTCGTGGCGTTGCTGGGGATCTCCCCGCGGGCGTTCTTCCGCCGGGTGCGCCCATCGCTGGTGACGGCCTTCTCCACGTCGTCGTCGGCCGCCACGCTCCCCACGAACATCAAGGTGGCCGAGGACGACCTGGGCGTGCCTCCGAAGATCGCCGGGTTCGTGCTGCCCTTGGGGGCGACCATGTGCATGAACGGGACGGCGCTGTTCGAGGGGGTGACGGTGCTGTTTCTGTGCCAGGTGTTCGGCGTCGAGCTTTCCATCGTCCAGATGGCGATCGTCGTGGCGATGACGGTGATGACCGCCGTCGGGGCGGCGGGCGTGCCCGGTGGGTCCATGCCCCTGCTCGTGGGGATCCTGGCCATGTTCGGCGTGCCCGGCGAGGCCATCGCGGTGGTGCTCGGGGTGGACCGGATCCTCGACATGGCGCGCACCACCTTGAACGTCCTGGGCGACCTGGTGGCCGCCGCGTTCGTGGCGCGCTCCGAGGGCGCCTGGACGCCGGCGGATCTGCCACCGCTTGCGATCGAGCCGCCCATCGATCAAAGTCCGGACTGGCCGCGCGAGGACGAGGTCGTGCCGCGGGTGGTGCCCGTGCGGCGGGACGAGCAGCCATGAACGACGAACGGACGCCCCCCTCGAAGACCGAGCGCTACGCCGAGGTGGTGGCGTCGGTGCGGTCGTTGCTCGACGGCGAGGACGACTGGGTGGCGGCCATGGCGACCGTCGCCTGCGAACTCCACCACGCCTTCGATCACTTCCACTGGACGGGGTTCTACCGCCTGGTGCGCCCGGACCTGCTCGTCCTCGGCCCCTACCAGGGCACGCACGGGTGCCTGCGGATCCCCCTCGACCGGGGGATCTGCGGGCGGGCGGCGCGGACGCGGTCGGTCGTGCGGGTGGACGACGTGACGGCCGATCCGGCCCACATCGCCTGCTCCACCACGACGCGCTCGGAGATCGTGGTGCCCGTGCCGCGGCCGGACGGCACGCTGCTTGCGGTGCTCGACGTGGACTCGAACGACCCGGCGGCCTTCGACGAGGCGGACGAGGCGGGCCTTGCGGCGCTGTGCGCGGACCTGGGCCGGCGCTTCGAGGGGGTGCGGGCGCCGTGAGCGAGCCTCGTTTCTCCGAGGAGGAGGTGCGCCGGATCCTGGCGCGGGCGGCGGCCCTGCAGGAGGCATCGGGCGGCCCGGCGGACAGCCGCGCCATGACGCTTTCCGAGGTGGAGCAGGCGGCGCAGGAGGCCGGGATCGATCGCGCGCTGGTGCGCCGGGCGGCGGCGGAACTGCCGGTGCGCCGGCGGATCGAATCGGAGAAGCCGTCCCGAGTCGGTGGTGTCCCGGTGCGGGTGGTGATGACGCGCGAGTTGTCCGGTCACTTGAACGAAGGTGCGTTTCCTCGCATTTTGGATCTGGTGCAGGACGCGACGGGACTTGCGGGCGAGTGCACGTCCCAGGGGACCGTGTTCGCCTGGTCACCCCGCAGCTCCGACAAGAAGACACGGGCCATCATGGTGAAGGTCAGCAGTCTCGATGGGCGGATTGCGGTCCGGGTGGAGGAGAACATGGAGGAGCTGCTGCGCCAGTACGGCGGTGGGGCGCTCGCGGGTACGGCGATTCCGGGCAGCGTGTTCCTCACGATGGGGCTGCTGACCTCGGCGGTGCCCCTGGCGCTCATGGGAGCCTCCATGATCGGGTTGTTCGTGGGGATCTTCTCCATCGGGCGCGTTCTCGTCCGGCGCAAGATCCGAGCGCGAGCGCTCGAACTCGATCGTCTGGCCGACGACATCGCCGCCGTGTGCCGCCGCGCCGCCCTTGCGGCGCCGGACGAGACGTCTTCGGGATCTTCGTAGGGGTCCGGGGGGCCGGGACGCTCAGCCGAAGACGGCCTCGAGGGCCTGGCCGACCGTGGAAACTTCGCGGACGTCGGCCGGGCCGCCCTGCGGGACGGGCGTTCCATGGGGGGCCAGGATCGTCGTGCGGCCCAGGCGGACGGCCTCGGCCACGCGGGCCTCGGCCATGGGCACGCGGCGGACCTCGCCGGTCAGGCCCACCTCGCCGAAGGCGGCGACGGTCGGGGGCAGGGGGCGGCCGAGGTGGGAGGAGGCCAGCGCCAGCAGCAGGGGCAGGTCGGCGGCTGGCTCGCGCAGGCGCAGACCTCCGGCGGCGTTGGCGAACACGTCGCTGCCGAGCACGTCGAGGCCGCCGTGCCGCTCCAGGACGGCCAGGAGCATCGCCACGCGGTTGGGGTCCACCCCGGTGCAGGTGCGGCGGGGCGGCCCGCCCGCCGCGGGGGCGACGAGGGCCTGCACCTCGACGAGCAGGGCGCGGCCGCCCTCCGCCATGGCGAAGACGCACGCGCCGGGGGCGGGGGGCCGGTCGCGGTCCACCAGGTCCGCGGAAGGGTCGGCCACGGGCACGAGGCCGCCTTCGGTCATCTCGAAGATCGCGATCGCGCGGGTCGATCCGTAGCGGTTCTTCGTGGCGCGGAGGACCCGAAGCGCCCGGTCCTCGTCCCCGTCGAAGGCCAGCACCACGTCCACCATGTGTTCGAGCACCTTCGGCCCGGCGAGCTGGCCGTCCTTCGTGACGTGCCCGACGAGCAGCACGGGGATCCGGGTCGTCTTCGCCAGGGTGGACAGGCGGTCCAGGACCGCCCGAACCTGCGCGATCCCGCCGGCGATCCCGGCCTGGTCGTCCGCCGTCATCGTCTGCACCGAGTCCACCACGACCAGGCGCGGCCGCAGGGCGCCCGCAGCCTCGCACACCGCCTCGCAGCGCGGTTCGGCCAGCACGTGCAGCCCGGGGCCGGCGGTGCCGAGCCGCCGGGCGCGCAGGGCCACCTGCCGGGCGCTCTCCTCGCCCGATGCGTACAGGACGGGCCCTTCTTCGGCCACGCCGCCTGCCACCTGGAGCATGAGGGTGGACTTGCCGATCCCCGGCGGCCCGCCCACGAGCACGAGGCTCTCCGGCACGATCCCCCCGCCGAGGACCCGGTCCACCTCGGGCAGGCCGCAGGCGATCCGCGCCGGGCCGTCGTCGTCGTCGAGCCACGCCGCCGCCGTGCGCGGCCCGGCGACGCCCGCGGCCGGGGTCGCCCCCGCGCCGGCCGCCACCGGTTCGATGGTGTTCCAGGCGCCGCAGGCCGGGCACTTGCCGAACCACCCGCTGGCGGAGGCGCCGCACTCGGTACAGGCCCAGGCGCGCTTGTCTCGCTTGGCTGCCATGTCGGTCTTCCCCTGGAAGGATCGACCACGAGCTTGCCACGTTGCGCGCGCGCCCGACGCGCCCGGCCGCAGGATCCGCGGGGGCGCTCAGTAGCGGATCCCGAGCTGGGCCTGGACCGTCTGGGCCGCCCGGGCGTCCTCGCGCGTCCCGTCGCTCAGCAGCCGGTTGAAGGCTCCGAGCGGGAACAGCACGCCGTACTGGATCTGGAAGAAGATCGGCTCTTCACGATCGTGGTAGCGGGCCGCCCCGTCGAGTTCGATGCCGTAGCTGTACTTGTTGCCCAGCGTACTTTGCGGCCGGGCGGCCATGGCGTACATGATGTCGGCCCGGACGCTGAAGTTCTTGTCGAAGAAGTAGAACGCGCCCCAGGGCTTGAAGTACGTGGCGTTCGAGACCGTCCCGAGGATCTCCCGGAACAGCAGCAGGTCCTGCATGTACGCCGGATTGAAGCGGAAGTTGTCGTAGCGCCCGTTGTCGCCCACCAGCAGCGGGTTCTGGTAGTTGAAGTCCTGGTTGCGGGCCGTGTCGCCGGTGGCGAACCCGTGGTCGAAGCCGATGTGGAATTTGTCCTGGAAGAACCCGAGCTTGAACTCGAGGGCGTAGCCGAACGAGGTGACCAGGGTGCGCCGAAGCTGGCTCGTGGACAGGTTCTTGAAGTACTCGTTGCCCGACGCGGCCAGCAGCGTGTCGGCGTCGGCCACGAAGTCGCGCGCGTAGAAGCGCCCGAAGTTCCCCGCCGCCTCGAACTCGACCCGCAGGGTGCGCCAGTTGACGCGCAGCCACAGGTCGGGCGTGGCGAGGATCGCCCGGCGGTGCACCAGGATCGAGGCGTAGTTGTCCACGCCGTCGTTGCCGTCGCCATCCACCTCGCCGTTGCCCAGCGTGGCGCCGCCGCCGCCGACCGGGTCGGGGGCCGGCGCATCGTCGAAGTAGCTGGCGTTCGTGCCCAGCCCGTCGCCGAACCCGGGGGCCCCGATGGGGGCCGATACGTCCTGGTAGCGCACCATTCCCATCAGACCGTAGTTGAACACCACGTCGTCCATCGCCAGCTTGCGGCGCAGCATGTCCGGGGCGTCGCGTCGCTCCAGGAACAGCGTCCACTGATAGACGTTGTCGAACTTCTCCACGGAGAAGTCCTGCCCTACGCGCCCCCCCGACGACCAGCCGGGGCCGAGGAGCTGCGACGTCGTGGGCCCGCTGGCCGCCCAGTCCCACGAGAACCCCAGGGTGTGCGTGCGCCGCCGGTCCTTGCCGATGTCGTAGGAAAGGCGCAGCGAGTCCACCGAGTCGCCCCAGTCCGTGTCCACCATGCGCACGATGTCGCCGGCCTCGTTGCGCGCGTAGCCGTTGCCGTCGTTGTAGACGATGCCCAACCCCCAATGCCGCGGCATGCGGCCGAAGGCGATATCGAGCCCGAAGCCGAAGTGGATCTGGCCCCACGCGCGCTTGACGACGATGCTGTCCGTAAAGGAGTTGATCCCCGAGGTCGGCGGGGTCTGGGTGCGCGTGTAGAGGTCGATGGGCGCCCAGGGGTGGTCCCAGCCGTAGCTGTCGGGGGTGCTGCCGAGCACCAGGTTGTCGAGGGCGTCGATCTGCGCGTGGATCTTGACGGTGTCGGTGACGTGGATCGTGGGCGCGATCCGCAGGCGCATGTTCGCGCTGGCGAAGCCGTTGCGGCGCCGGCAGCGGTTGCCGATCTTGCTGGCCGGCACACCCTGGGTCTGCAGGCGCTGGATGCAGGCCACGTCGTTCGTGCGCAGGGTGTCGGTGCCGGGAGCCGTG